>DBPO01000083.1 GCA_002304915.1 Verrucomicrobia bacterium UBA1418 | reverse complement strand
CGGCGGTGGCGGCGGGCGGCGGGGGCCGGGGATGGGCGACCGGCGGTCATCTCGCGGGCCGCGTGATTCGCGGCGCACCGGCGGCTCGGAACGTCGTTTCGGGGATGAACGCGGCGGACGCAGGCCGGCGGGCGGGGAGCGTCCGCGTCGGGCACCGGGTGAGCGCGGGGGGCGTGGTGAGCGCACCGGCGACCGTCGCGACAGTCGCGGGCCACGCCGTCACAAGCCGCAGCCGAGGCTGGATGTTAAAGTTTCGTTCCTTCCGAATCGCGATTGTCTGGCGCTTGTGGTTCGCGATATTCAGGCCAGTCGGCGCGCGTTCCCATTGATTGAAATTGCCAGCCGTTTTCTGGGCCGCGAAGATTTATATCTGGTCAAATTGGAATGGCCCGTTCCCGCCGAAGGCACCCCGCGCCAGACATTCGCGCAATGTTTGGAATGCAAGCGGGTGTTCCGTCAGCGGGCCAACGCGGAAGCGCATATTCTCAACGAGCATCTCGACAAGTATTTTACGACTGAAGAGGTGGAAGTTGAGCCGCCGTCCGGTTCTTTTTCTTTCGTGGGGCGTTGCCGGTTGAGCGGCACCTTGCTGGGGCCGCCGAATCATCACGGCTATAATGAGAAAATTCAGGAGGTGTGGTCGTCGCGCTTTGCTCACATGTCCAAGGCCGACTATTTGGGCCACATTGAAACCGTGCGCGACGAGGCGCTTGTGGCGCAATGGCTGGATTCGTTGCGGAAGAAAACCGTCTATCGCCTGAAAGAAGTGCCGGAGGGGGAGGAGGCCCAACCCATGACGGCGGCGGAAGCTCAAGATTGGTTCCGGGGCGGGCGGGTCAATGCCATGATTCGTGAATCGGTCCGCTGCATGATTCCGGGGCCGCAGGCGAGCAAGTATGATGACCCTGCGTTGCAGGCCGCCGTGGCCCACGCCCGCCAGCGCGAGTCGCGGTTCCCGTTCACGCTTTCTCTGGCTTTGCGCCCGGCATTCCGGCACATGCGTTTGCATTTGTTCAAGGTGAATGCCCGCGAAACCTACGTGACGGCGATTGCCCCCAAGCCGGTGGATTTGGCTACCGCGCCGGACGTGGTCAAAGAAATCATCCGCTTCCTGGAAGAGCATCCGGGCAGCACGCGGCAACAGGTTTTGGAAGGATTGCGGGCGGGTTATGACCCGGAATCCGCCGTTGCTTCCGAACTTCTCTTGCACCTCGATAACTTGATTATCAACGGCGGGGTGATTGAGTTCTTTAACGGGACATTGGCGCTTCCGCGCGGCAAGGCCGCCGCCGAGACGGAAAAGAAGGCTGAGGCGGAAGTAGTAGAAGAAACACCTGCTGAAGAATCGCCGCCGGAGCCGCCGCCCGCAACGGAGGCTTCCGCCGATGAAGAGCCGGTTGCGGAAGAGTCCGTGGCCGACGAAACGGTTGCGAATGACCCAGCGCCGGAAACAGACGCGGCCCCATCGCCCGAGGTTTCGGAAGAACCGGCACCCGAGCCGCCCCCCACAACGGAGTGACGAGACCGGCATGAAGTACGCGATTCTAGGCGATATTCACGCGAATTGGGAGGCATTGAGCGCTGTCCTGGCGGATGCGGAAGAGCAGGGAGCGACCCACTTTTGCAGCGTCGGCGATGTGGTGGGCTATAACGCGGACCCTGAGCGGTGTCTTGAAAAAGTGCAGGAGTTGTGCGGCGACGACGTGGTGCGCGGCAATCATGACCACTATTGCTCGCGGGAAGATAATCTGAATGGTTTTCATCCGCTGGCCGCGGATGTGGTGGATTGGACGCGCAAGCGGTTGGACGCGAGCCAGCGGGAGTGGCTGGGCAATTTGCGGTATTCGCGCACGGTGGCAACTTTTCTGCTGGTGCATGCCACGCTGGACAATCCGCACATGTGGGGCTATGTGTTTGACAAGCTCGAAGCGGAGGCCAACTTTGCCTACCAGATGAATTCCGTTTGCTTTTTTGGGCACACGCACGTGCCTTTGGCCTTTGAAAAGGCGGGTATCGTCCGCAGCGGGCTTTACACAAAATTGAAAATCACCGCCGGCCGCAAGTATTACATCAATGTGGGCAGCGTCGGCCAGCCTCGCGACGGCGATCCGCGCGCGGCGTACGTCATCTACGACATGGTGCAAAACGTGGTGGAACTGCGCCGGGTGTCGTACGACATCAAGGGCGCTCAGGACAAGATACTTGCCGCGGGCTTGCCGGCCCGGGCCGCTTCCCGTCTGGAGATCGGGCGTTAACCCACGCAAGCAGGAGTCGTCGAGTGAAGCGCATCGTCATGGGAATCTGGATGGCCGCCGTGTGGTTGACGGGCGGAGTGGCGAATGCGCAATTGGAAGTCTCCTGGCAACTGGTTCACAACCGCACAGTTCTGATGGAGCCGGTTTTCGCGGTGGTGCGCATCGCCAATTATTCCGGGCAGGATTTGGACCTGACGCCGCGCGGCAATGCCCGCCTGAAATTTACGGTTGAAGATCAGCCTACGTCCACCGTCGCTGAAACCGGCCGCCCGCTGGTGTCGCAAGCCGTGATGATTCCCAACGGGGATACCCGCGATGTCGAGGTTAACTTGCTGACGAGCTATCGCATGCTGAAAAGCCAGACGTACATGCTCGCGCCCTATGTCGAGTTTGCCGGGCAGCGTTTTCCCGCGCAACGGCAGGCGCTGGAAATTCAGCCCGGTCTGGAATTGCTGAAGCGAACGTATGGCATACCATCCACGGGCGAGGCTCGCGCGGTGTCTCTGCGCACCATTATGCGCGACGGCTCCGACAAGATATTTTTCCGCATAGACAATCCCGCCAATGGCTATTGTTTCGGCGTTTACGAGCTGGGCCGTCTCATTCGCTTTCAGCCGCCGGCATTGGAGAAGGATGCCGATGACGCCTTTCATGCGCTGCATCAATGCGCGCCGGACCGCTACACGCTTTCCATTTTCACCGCGGATGGCGCTCCCGTGAAGCAGACCTACTATTCGGCTCAGGCGGGCAAAATCCGTCTGGAGGTTCAGGAGAGCGGCGCCGTTGAAGTGGTGGGCGGCTTCCCGTTTGTGGAGGACGAAAACAACCCCGGCATACTGGTTGCGCCGGCCCTGCCGCCCGCCCATCCGTATTCCGTGACGGTGGGTGAGTTGCCCCGCAAGGCACCCGCCCCCAAGCGCGGAAAGAAGGGCCGTTAAAATGATTACGGCGGACACGCTGGCGCTTGGGCAGATTTTATGTTTGCTCGGAGTGTTGGGGATGGTGTTCGGCGTTTTTTTTGTTTGGTTCCCGAAACGAACGCAAGCCGTTTTGCTGGCGTTCCCGCGTTCGCGGTGGCCCGGCTGGGTCTTGATGGCGATTAACGTATTTTGGGCGGCGTGGGTGCTTCATCACGCTTCGCTGGGACGTTTTTCGGGCGTCAAACCGCTCATTCCGTATCTGGCTATTTTGGTTTTTGGGGCTGTGGTGTGGCTCTTGGATGAACTTCTTTCGCCGCGCGCCTTGGGTGGCCTGTTGTTGCTGGTGGCGAATCCGATTTTGATGGCGGTACGCTGGGCGGATTCCGCGTGGCGGTTTGTGCCGGCGGTGGTGGCGTATATCTGGGTTGTGGCCGGTTGTGCGTTCATGTTGCACCCGTGGTTGTTCCGGCGCATGGTGGAGGCGCTGGTGGTGAGTCCGCGCCGTTTTCGCGCGGCGGGGTGGGGGAAGTTAATCGCGGGTCTGGTGTTGCTGGCGGCGGGTCTGTCCCATTTGCGTTGAGGCTGCGGCTGTGGCCGAACCGATTCTTTCCCATGCGCCCCGTTTTCTGGTTGTGCGGGGCGGCGCCATTGGCGATTTCATTGTCACTCTGCCCGTGTTGCAAGCTCTGCGCGCCCAGTGGCCGCATGCCGTGATTGAAATCTGGGGCTATCCGCATATTGCCCAGTTGGCGGTTGCCGGGGGGTGGGCGGATTCGGTGGTGTCGCTGGATCGCGCCGACATGGCCCGATTTTTTGTGCCCAACCCGGAGTTCAGCGAATCGCAGGTGGCGACCATTCGGTCGTTTGATTTGATTTTCAACTATTTGCACGATGCCGTCGGCCAAGTGCGCAGCAATTTCCTCTTGGCGGGCGCCAGGCAGGTCATTTCAGGCTCGCCAATCATCAAGGCGGGGCATGCGATTCCATTTTTGCTGGAGCCGTTGCAGGCGCTGGCCATTTATGAAACGGAACTGGTGCCGGAGCTGGATTTGTCCGGCGAGGCGCGGGCGGAGGCGCGTCGCCACTTGCGGCAACTGGGCCTGACGGGGCGGCCGGTTGCGATTCATCCCGGCAGCGGGGGCGTCGCGAAAAAATGGCCCTTGGCGCGCTTTGTGCAAATGATTCGTCAATGTTGGGAAGCGGGCCGGGAAGTGGTGGCGATTGTGGGTGAGGCTGACCGCGAAGAAGCGGACTATTTTCGGCGCAACATGCCGGAGCTGCCGTTGCTGGCCGATGTGTCGCTGGTGGAATTGGCGGCGTTGCTGACGGAATGCCAACTGTTTCTGGGCAATGATTCCGGCATTACCCATCTGGCGGCCGCCGTCGGGTTGCCGGTGGTTGCGCTGTTTGGGCCAACGGACCCCGCGGTTTGGGGGCCGCGCGGTCGCGGGCCCATGCGGATTTTATCCGCGCCGGAGGGCGAACTCGAACGTCTGGAAATGTCCAACGTCTGGCAAGCGCTGGAGGCGATTCGGCCGTAAGGCGCGCTTATGATGACAAAAAATTCCGCGCGAACGGGGAGATTACTTGCGTGCGATGGCAGAGTGCGGTACAACCTTTGGCCGACGGAAAAGGCCGCATGAAATCCAAACCCTATTACATTACCACGCCCATTTACTATGTGAACGATCGTCCGCATATTGGTCACGCCTATACCACGGTGCTGGCGGATGTGCTGGCGCGCTACCAACGATTATTCGGTCGCGACACCTGGTTCCTGACCGGGACCGACGAGCACGGCCAAAAAGTGCAGGAGGCGGCGACCAAGCTGGGCATTGAGCCTCAGGCTCATGTGGACAATACCGTGGTGCGTTTTCAGGAAGCGTGGAAACGGCTTCAAATCAGCAACGATGACTTTATCCGTACCACGGAGCCGCGCCATAAAATCATCGTGCAGGAAATTTTGCAGGACTTGTTCGATCGCGGCGAAATTTATCGCGATGAATACGACGGCTGGTATTGCGTGGGGTGCGAACGGTTTTTCGCGGAAAAGGATTTGGCGGACGGCCAGTGTCCGGAGTGCCACCGCGCCGTGCAACGGGTGCGCGAGGCCAATTACTTTTTCAAGATGAGCAAGTATCAGGATTGGCTGGTGGAATACATCCAGGCTCATCCGGAGTTTATTCAGCCTGATTTTCGTCGCAACGAAACCCTCGGCTTCCTGCGCAAGCCGTTGCAAGACCTCTGCATTTCCCGTCCCAAATCGCGGCTGGCCTGGGGCATTGAATTGCCGTTCGACAAGGACTACGTCACCTACGTCTGGTTTGACGCGCTGGTGAATTATATCAGCGCCGTGGGCTATCGCCGGGATGACAAACGATTTTCTCACTGGTGGCCGGCCATTCATTTAATCGGCAAAGATATTCTGACCACGCACACGGTTTATTGGCCCTGCATGCTCAAGGCCATGGATGTGCCCATGCCCAAGACCATTTTTGCCCACGGCTGGTGGCTCATGGGCTCCGCCAAAATGAGCAAGAGTCTGGGGAACGTGGTCAATCCCATGGATATGATGGACCGCTACGGCGTGGATTCGTTCCGCTATTTTTTGATGGCGGAAATGACCCTCGGCCAGGATGCGTCGTTCACGGAAGAGGCTTTTATCCGCCGGTATAATGCCGATTTAGCCAATGACCTCGGCAATTTGCTCAACCGGGTCATTAGCATGATTGGCAAGTATTGCGAAGGCCGTCTGCCGACGCCACCGCCTGGCATATTTGAGAAGGAAGGCCCGGCGGCCGAATTGTTCGAACAACTGAAGGCCGTCGCAACCGGCTTGCAGGCGGACTTGGAGCATTTTACGCTGAGCCAGGGCATCACCCGCGTGATTGAGGCGGTCCGGGCCACCAACCGCTTTTTGGAAACGCAACAACCCTGGGCGCAGGCCCGCGCCACAGACCGCGGGCCGCTGCACGCCACGCTTTATGCGGCGTCGGAAGCCTTGCGGATTTGCGCCGGTTTGCTTTATCCGCTCATGCCCACCAAAATGACTGAATTGCGCGCCGCGCTCGGTATGGAGAATCCAATGACTGTGAATCCTGAAGAACTGACTCAGCCCGAAGGTCTTGAACCCGGCCGCCCCGTTGCCGCACCCGGCGCGCTTTTCCCGCGCATTGAGGCGCCTTTGCCGGAGGCTCCGCCGGCTGCGGCACCGCGCCCCGCCAAGTCCGCGCCCGTTCCCGGCACGATTGGGCATCCCGAAGGGATTATCACGTATGATGATTTTTCCAAGGTGCAATTGCGCACCGCGAAAATCATGAGCGCGGAGCCGATTGAAGGCGCGGTCAAATTGCTGAAGCTCAACATCCTCATGGGCGACGAGCGCCGGCAAATTGTCGCGGGGATTGCGCTGTATTACAAACCGGATGATTTAATCGGAAAAACGGTGGTGGTGGTTGCCAATCTGGCGCCCATCAAATTGCGGGGCGTGGAAAGCCAGGGCATGCTGCTGGCGGCCAGCAAGGGCGAACGCCTGCGTTTGGTCACGGTGGATGGCGATTTGTCCAGCGGCGCGGTTGTGAAGTAACTGCCGTCGTCGGGTGACGCCGAATCAGCGGCCCAATTTTTCGCGGGCCTTTTCCAGATGGTCCATGATTTCCGGATCGTCGGGGCGCAGCTCATCCGCCTGCTGGAGCACATCCAGCGCGTCTTCGTATTCGCCCATCTGGTAGTACACCCAGCCCAACGTGTCCAGAAAGGCCGCGTTGTATGGGTCTTCCGAGAGGGCCACCTGAATGTGGCGCAAGGCTTCATCCAGGCGAATCCCCTGCAGCGCCCAGACATAGGCCAGATAGTTCCGCGCCTCGGCGTAATCCGGGGCCAGCTCAATACACTTTTCAAACATCTCAACGGAGCGCTCGCCCTGCTTGGCTTCATCCAGCGCGACGCCGAACCAAAAATAGAACCAAGGCGTCAGCGCGGTCGCTTGCAGGGGGTCCGTTTGCGCCAGCGCCAGGACTTCGTCAAATCCTTGAATGGCTTGGGCCATCTTTTTCTGATAAACATTCAGCACGGCCAGATGCGCCAGAACGGATGCGTTTTTTTGTCCGGCCTCTTGCGCCAGCGCGCGTAAAACCTTCGCGGCATTTCTTCGGTATGACTTTGTGCCGGTGATGGCGCGCTGCATGTAAAGCGGCAGGATTCCCGGTTCCATTTCCATCGCTCGTTCCAGCCAATCGGCCGCCCGTTCCGTCTGGCCCAGATGCGTGGACGCCAGGGCGATATGGTAATAGAACAGGGGGGTCATGGGCTCATTCGGGTCATCCGCCATGGCCGCGTCATACGCTTGCTGCAGAAATTCCGCCGCTTGCTTGTAGCGGTTTTGCGCGAGCCGCATCAGGCCCATGACTTCCAGTATCTGCGGATTGCCCGGGATATTTTGCAACGCTTTTCTCAGCGTGGCTTCCGCTTGTTTGGGGTTGTCATCCGCTTGCAGCGCGGCCAGTTTCAGCCAGAACGCGGGTTCGGTCGGCTCTTCCGCCGTGGCCAACTGCAACTGCTCCATCGCGCGATTGGTTCGCCCGGCCTGCAGTTGCATGTCGGCAATGTAGACATGCAGGTTGATGGGCGACTTCTGATTTTTGGTCAGGTCGGCAAGAATGTTCATGGCCTGCTCTTCGTCGTTCATGGCCAGATACACCTGCACCAGACGTTGCTTGACGCTCGTGTCCCTGGGCTGGATGCGGAGCACTTTCTCGTAAGCGGCGACGGCTTCGGGCAATTGCCCGTTCTTGAACAGCAACTCGCCGAGCAAATTGAGGGTATCCAGGTCGCCGGGGAGGTTTTCGGCGATTTGTTGCAACAGGCGAATGGCTTGCTGGCGCTCCTGCTGGAGTTGTTCTTCGTCTTTCGCCGTCTGCATGCCCGCCAGATGCATGCGCACCAGCTCCTGTTGCAAGAGGGTGGGCGGTTGCGCCTGAGTGACGGCTTTTTCGAGCGTGGACTTGACGGCGTTGGTGTCGCCGGCCCGTTTGTAGGCGGCCGCCAGACGAATCCAGGCCTCCGGGTTCTTGGGGTTCTGCTCCGTCAACTGGGTATATAAGCGGATGACCCGCTCGCCTTCCCCCGTGCTGCCGTAAAACGCGGCCAGCCATTCGATGGCTTGTTCGGATGTTGGCTGGCGAACGCGGAAATCCTCGACCGTGCGCAGGGCTTCCTCGGGCTGGCGTTGCAGCGCCAGCATGGAGGCCAGACGCAGCGCGAGCCGCTCCTGGTCAGGGTCCAGCTCATAGGCCTGACGATAGGCGTCGGCGGCGCGGTCATACTCATCGGCGAGTTCATGGTGAATGCCGATGGAGTAGAGCGCGTGGACTTTTGCCGCGCGTTCCGCCTCCGGCGGCAGCGTGTCGGGCAATAGAACAAGCCCTCCTTCCATCGGGGGAGGAGGGCTTGGCAGCGAGCGGCAGCCGCTCGCCACACCGAACAACACGATGCCGAGCGCCAGACCACCCAAACGAGCGCCGCGCATGGCAGGAAGCTCCGGTTATTTCTTCTTGTGACGATCCGCGCGCAGACGTTTGCGCCGTTTATGTTTGGCCATCTTTACGCGGCGTTTCTTTTTGACCGAACCCATGGAATCTCCTTCTTTACAAAAACTAGGGGCAACCTTTTACGGCACTACCTTGTTCAAAGCAAGTTCAGTAATGCCGGTGGCGCCGGCCGCTTTGAGCTGCGGAATGATTTCCCGCACGACGGTTTTGCTCACGACGGTTTCAATCGCCACCCAGCTCGGGTCGCTCAACGTGTTGACCGTGGGCGCTTGCAGGGCCGGCAAAATTCCGCTGATGACCGCCACCGCCGACTTCTTCGCATTCATTTTCAAGAGCACCTGATTTTCGGCCTGCAAGGCTCCCTGCAACAGCAGGGCCAGTTGCTCAATCTTTGCGCGCTTTTCCGCATCCGCCCAGGTGTCCTTGTTGGCAATCAGGCGGGTGGTGGAGGTCAGGACGGTATCCAGAATCCGCAGTTGATTGGCGCGCAGGGAAGAGCCGGTTTCCGTCAGTTCGACGATGGCATCCACCAGTTCGGGCGCTTTGGCTTCGGTGGCGCCCCAGGAAAATTCAATTTCCGCGGTGACGCCATGATCGGCGAGATAGCGCCGCGTGAGGCCGACGGCTTCCGTGGCGATGCGCTTGCCTTGCAAATCCTTCACCGTCTGGATGGGCGAGTCGTTGGGGACGGCCACCACCCAGCGCACGGGATTGCTGGTGGCTTTGGAGTAGCACAATTCGGTGACTTCGACGACGTCGGCCCCATTTTCGTAAATCCAATCGTAGCCGGTGATGCCGGCATCCAGCAGGCCTAATTCCACATAGCGGGGAATTTCTTGGGGGCGCACCAAACGCGCCGCAATCTCCGGATCGTCCACGGTCGGCACATAGGAGCGGGAGCTGACCTTGAAATTCCAGCCGGCCCGGCTCATCAGCGCGAACGTGCTATCCTGCAAACTGCCCTTCGGCAGGCCTAATTTAATCGGGTTCATTCGTCCGTCACTTTCTTATTCTGTTTCGATTACAAAGGTTATTCAGCCTAACGCATAAAAGGGTGCGGAATCAATAGAAACCGACCCGCCCGCAGAAGTTTTCAGTGCACTTGGGGCTTGCCGCGGGGCATCTGATTCGTGAGGATACGGCTTGTTATGGACGAGAAAAAAGTTGGCAACCGTCAATGGGCAAGCCCAGACCATCGGGGTTTGCGTTCTGTTGCGACATGGGGTCTATCGGTTTTCGCGACGGCGCTGACTCTTTTCCTTTTGCTGGCGTTTGGGGCGAGTTTGGCGATTCCGTGGATGAAGGGACCCGGCCACTGGGGCGGGAGCTGGCTGCTCTGGGCGTGGGGCTATGTGGCTTTGGTGTTGCTCTTGGCGTTGCTGTTGAGCAAGGCCAGCCGTTTTGAAGAGCGCAACGTCATCTGGGGACTGATGGCCATAAGCGCGGCGGTCAAGCTGGCGGTGGCTGTATGGGTTCCGCTGTTTCCGCTTCATGCCGATCAGGGCCTTTTTCATCTGTTTGCCCGCGAGATGGCGGATTCCTGCTTCCATCCGGATGTCATGCGGGCGCTGAGCGCTTATTATGATTATCCGACGTGGGCGGGGCGGGTGCTGCCTGTCCATTATCTGCTTCGTCTGTGGGCGGGCGCGGGCGATGTGTTATGGGCCCGCATGCTCAATGTGGCGGTGTCCACGGGCATTTTGGCGATGGTCTATGCCTTTGCGTGCCGGCTGCTGCCGGAAGGCAGGCGCAAATGGGCCGTGTTTTTGTTGATGGTTTTGCCCTTCCAGACGGTGATTGTCACGGACTACAGCCATTATTTGTTGCCCTCGCTGTATTTTTTAATGGGGCTGTGGTGTCTGTGGGAATTGGCCTTTGGGCGCGCCGGGCTGTTGCGCCAACTTGGGCTGTCGGTGGGGGCGGGCATTTGCCTGTTCCTGATGCTGTTGCAGCGGGGGGTGGCGATGATTGCGCTGGTGGTTGGGGTGTTGCTGGTCGTGTGGGCCGGAATGGACGGACGAGGGATGCGTGCGTGGCTCCGTTTGGCTTTGTTTGCTTTGGTTATTCCGTTGCTCATCGCCCAGCCGCCGGTCCGCGCCTATGATTCATGGGTGCGGCGGCACGATGCGCATCGGTTGAATTCCGGCTTGCCGGGGTTTATCGCCAGAGGCTGGTGCCCCGAAAGCGGCGGGGAATACTGCGCGCGTTACGAGCAATTGGATCAGGCTACGCCGGCGAGCGAGAAAACCGGCGCGATGTTGCGCCTCATCGGGTCACAGATTCGACATAACCCGCGCGCGGTTTGTCTGGGGTTTCCCGTGCTGAAAACCGCCAAGCTGTTTCTGGTGGGATATGCCTCCAATCTGGAGGAAAGTTTGTTGGTTCATCGCGCTGACATGCTGCCGTTTGCGCAGGGCTGGCGGCGGGCTGCCGCGCCTTTGTTTTTGGGGTTTGCGGTGTGGGGATGTCTGGTGCTGGCCAGAAGGCCGGGCATTCATGGAGAATGGCTGCCGGTGGTGGTTGCGCCGCTGGTCACGTGGGGGGCATGCGTATTTTTCGGTGAAACCTCGCCCCGGTATTCCATTTTCTGCCAGCCTTTTCTGGCTCTGTTGGGCGCGCTGGCGATTGCGCCGTCCCAAAGCGCGCCTGCCGACGGCCAGACGGTCGCGCTGCCTTGGAAGAATATTGTGCTACGCGCTGGATTTGTTGTCGGGGTGATAGCTATCCCGCTCGGCGGCTTGGCGGGTGTTGCCCGCCTGATGCCGTCGCAATACTTTTATGGCGATTTGGAGCAAGGCTGGACGGTTTCCGAGGGCGGGCGGGTGGAGGCGGGTTCCTTGCGCCCCTTTGAAGCCACGTTGAACATGGAAGCGGGCGTGTCATCCATCCGCGCGGAATGGCTTTGCGCCGATGCCAAGAGGCGCGCGGGAAGATTATCTTTCTATCTTCTGAATGTCTCGCCAGAAGCGCGGAAGCTGGATTTGGTGGCATCAGTTGGCGGGGGGAAGTCTGTGACGCTGCCGCTTTCCGCGGTTGCCCTTCCGCATTATGTTGAAGTGGAGGGGGAGGCGTCGTGCGAGGCGCTGCAATTGGAACTCAAGAGCTTGGATGCCCTGACGCAACCGGCGCGCGTATCCTTGGGTTATGCGGGCGTCCGTTTGGCGGACTGACGTTTCAGGCGTAGAACGCGCGGATGCATTCGCAAATCGTGTGGATTTGCGCGAGGTCTAATTCATAAAACATCGGCAAGCGCAACAGGGTGTTGGTGTAGCGGTCGGCGTGGGGCAGTTTGCGGCCATCGTGTTGGGGGGCATAAAACGGGCTTTTATGCAGGGAGAGGTAATGAAATGTGGACAGGATGCCGTGTTTTTTCAGGTGGGCGATGAGATCGCTTCTCGCTTTCAGCGAATTCGCGAGGAGATAAAACATGTGGGCGTTGTTGCTGGCGAAATTCGGGACGGTGGGCAGATGGAAATGTCCCAGACCGGCGAGGCCGGCCAATTCTTTCAGATAAGCCGTCCACAGCTCTTTGCGCTTGGCTTGAATGGTGTCCAAATGCTCCAACTGGGCATATAAAAAGGCGGAGATAATTTCGGAGGGCAGGAAGGATGAGCCGACATCCACCCAGCCGTATTTGTTGACTTCGCCCCGGAAAAATTCGGCGCGGTTGGTACCTTTTTCCCAGATGATTTCCGCGCGACGGGCGAAGCGCTCATCGTTGATGACCAGCGCGCCGCCTTCGCCGGCGATGATGTTTTTGGTTTCGTGGAAGGAGAAACAGCCGAAGTGCCCGATGCCGCCCAGCGGCCGCCCTTTGTAGGTGGCGTCAATGGCTTGGGCGGCATCTTCAATCACCAGCAGGTTGTGTTTCCGGGCAAGCTCCATGGCCCGGTCCATGTCGCACGCGACGCCGGCGTAATGGACCACCACCAAGGCTTTTGTCTTGGGGGTGATGAGGGCTTCGACGCGCTCCAAATCCAAGTTGGGGTGGTCGGCGCGACTGTCGGCAAACACGATGCGCGCGCCCTGGCGCACAAACGCCACCGCGCTGGAGACAAATGTGAAGGAGGGCACAATCACTTCATCGCCGGGGCCGACTTCGGACAACATGGCCGCCATTTCTAGGGCATCGGTGCAACTGGTGGTTAATAGAACTTTCGGGAAGCCGTAACGCTCTTCAAGGAAATGCTGGCATTTCTGGGTGAACAATCCGTTGCCGGAAATTTTGCCGGATTCCACGGCCTGGCGGATGTACTCGGTTTCCTTGCCGGTTAAAAAGGGGCGATTGAAGGGGATGGTCATCATAACTTGTTGTTCGCATTCGATGTTGGAGGCAGCCACAGATGGAAGATGTCCACGGTGGAGACGTTCTGAAATCCGGCGGCCTGATACCAGCCGCAAGCATTTGTGTTGGCCGCCTGTGTCGCCACGCGAAGCTCGGGGATTTGGCGCTGGGCGCAGTAGCGCCGGGCTTCATGAAGCAGGCGGCGGCCGAAACCTTTCCCCCGGTGGGCGGCATGCGTGGCGAAAAGACCGATGCGAGCGGCGTCGCGTCCCGGCTCCAGTGTCAGCAGGCCGACGGGGGCGACGGAATCTCCGGCGACGAACACCCGCTTGTTGTTATCGCCGCGCAGGGAGGAAAACAGCCACTCTTCGTAGAGGCGTTCGAATTCACGGTTGCGGAAGCCGGGGTCCAGGCGGAATCTGCTGTGCTGGCCGCTTGCAAGGGCGAGCTGTTTCAGCGCGTCGCCGGGTGTTTGGCACAGGGAAATATCGGGGTCCGCGTTTGGTTGGGGCGGGGGGGCAACTGGTTGGGCAAATTCGACTTTCTGGCCGACGGACAGGAAGCCCAATTTTTCCAGCGGTTCGCGCAAGGTGTGGTCGGGCATTGGCAGGAAGAGATACAACAGGCGAATGCCGGTGCGAGTCGCGTCCTGAATCGCGGCATGAACGCGCTCAAGATGCGCGTTTGAAGGTTCCAGCGTGAGGGCGGCGACTGGATAGCCGAAAAAGCGAGAATCCCATTCGCAAACGTTAATGGTCATGCGTGTGCCGGGCTTGCGCGGGGGACTCGAAGGCTCCCAGCCGCTGTCGGATGACGTAAAGGGGGCGGTTTTTGACTTCGTTGAAGACGCGGCCGAGGTAGAGGCCGAGGATGCCAAGGTTGGCCAGCAGGATGCCGCCGAGCATCCACAAGGATACCATCATGCTGGTCCAGCCCGTCACCGGGATGCCGAAAAGGAAATACTTGGCCACAAAATAGAGCGCGACCAGGAACGCGCCGAGGGCCAGCAGAAGGCCCAGCGCAATGGATAGATGGAGCGGCTTGTTGGACTGGGAAATAATGCTTTCCGCGGACAGTTTCAACAGTTTGTAGAGCGTGTAGGATGTTTTGCCGGCGAAGCGCTCGGCGTGTGCGACATCCACGAAACCGACGGAGAAGCCCAGCCAGCGGATAAACAGCGGAAACGAGCGATTGTGCTCCCGCAGCCGCAGGAATTCGGTGATGACCTGCCGCCGCGAGATGCTGAAGTTGGCGACGGTGTTGTCGAAATGGGAATCGGTTAAGAAATTATAAACGGCGTAGAACATTTTGGATGAAAGCCGCTTGAGAAACTTGTCCTGACGGCGTATGCGTCGGCCAAAAACAACGTCGAATGGGCCGGATTTTGCGGTTTGCAGCAATTTGGCGATTTCTTCGGGCTGGTCTTGCAGATCGCAATCCATCACGACCACCCATTCGCCGGAGGCGTGTTCGAGGCCGGCTGTTATGGCGTAATGCTGGCCGAAATTCCGGGCGAGGCGAATGCCTTTGCAACGGGGTTCGGCGGCGGCGATTTGTTCGATGCGCTGCCAGGAGGCGTCGGGGCTGGCATCTTCCACCATGATGATTTCAAAGTCGGGGGTGATGGCTTCGAGGGAGGTGATGAGGCGCCGGCAAAGCTCATCGAGGCAAGATTCCGCTTTGTAGACCGGAGTGACAACCGAAATGTCCAATTTCGTCTTGCTCATGCCCCAGTTGTCCAAGGAAACCGCCTATTAATCAAGATAATTCAGAGGGAAGGGCTATTGGGCGGCTTGCTGCCAGAGGGAGTGGATGGCTTGGAGTTTGTTTTGGGCGTGGGCGGTGGCGGTCCAATCGGTGCGGCAGTTGTCGAGGGCGGCGGTGGCGAGGCGATGGGCGAGGGCGGGGTCGGCGAGCAGGCGGTTGAGGGCGTCGGCGAGGGCGGGGGCGTCATTGGGTTCGATGAGCAGGCCGTTTTCGCCGTCGCGGATATAATCCACGGTTCCGGTTGTGCGGGTGGCGACCACGGGCTTGCCGAGCGCCATGGCTTCGAACATCACGACTTGTCCCGTCGAGCGTTCCGTTGGCATGAGCGGCACGACCACGACGGCGGCGCGGCGCAACAGGGCGTGGGTTTCGGCGATGGGTATTTCGCGCATGATTTCCACGTTGGGGGGCAAGGATGCGGGGAGCTGCTCGGCGCGGTCCGTCACGATGATGATGGTGGCGGGGATTTCTGGCGCGGCTCGGAGCAGGGTGGGCACATCGCGGCGGGTTCGCCCGATGGAAACGACGGTGCCGTCGTTTGTTTCCACGAGTTCGGGGTGCGCGATGGTTGAATACATGGGCACAAAACGCAGTTTTTCTTCGGGAATGGCGAAACGACGGGCGATAAAGGCGATTTCGGGCGAGCTATTCGTCAAAATGCCGATGGATTTGCGCGAAATCAGCCGAAAAAGGGCGGTTTTGAGTCGCCAAAGGGGCGAATGCGGCTTTTTTTCGTCCAAAAACACTTCGGTCATGATTTGTTTGGATGTCAGGCCGCAACATGCGCAAAAAACGCCGTAAAGAAGGGAAATTCGCGCGCCCATGGTGACGACGACATCAAATTTTTTTCGGAGTCGGAGCAACCGCCATACTTGCAGGCCGGCGGGCAGTTGGTCGGGGGTTTCGTTGTCCCGGCAAATGCTGTGAGTGGCGTCCTGCCAAGTCGCGTTATGGAACGCCATATTAGTCAGGATGGTGGCTTGCGTCTGCATGTTGGGCAAAATGTTGCAAATCGCGCTTTTAAGATAAAGGCAAAAAGGGCGCGGGGGCTGGCGGATAGATTTTGCATCTGGTTGCGGGTTGTGGTAGTTCTGGCGGGATGGAGCCCCATGTGCGATGTTTTTGCCGGGGGTGGAGAGTTGTGAGTTATGCCAACGTATGAGTATGAGTGCCGCAAGTGCGGCTATCGTTTTGAGAAGTTTCAGCCGATAACGGCGGCGCCGGTGAAGACGTGTCCCCAATGCAAAGGGCGGGTGGCGCGGTTGCTTTCCGGTGGCGCGGGTTTTATTTTCAAGGGGCCGGGTTTTTATCAAACGGATTACAAGCGGAGCGGTTTTCCGGGTGAGTCGGCGTCCGCGTCCGGGGAAAAGGGAAGCTCGGCGGCGGCGGACAAAACGGCGTGAGGATGAAGCGATAGGAGAAGGCCATGACTGATGAGAATATGCTGATTCAGTGTTCGCAGTGCGGCGAGGTGAATCGTCTGCCGGTGATTCATTGCAAGAAGTGCGGGGCGAAGCTGGATTTTGACGCGGCGGAGCGGCGGATGCAGTCGTCCGTCGTGCGGACATGGCGGGAGCAGCTTGGCACGGGGGTGCGTCTGGCGGTGGCGTTTTTGTTGCTGCTGGCTTTGGCGCTGTTGATTTGGCCGGGCAAATTGGGGCGCGTGACGGGTGAGGAGATGGATGCGCGGCGGGGGCGGATGAAAAAGGAATTGCTGTTGGATGCGCTGAATCGCGGGGTGCCGGCTTCGCAAGAGCTGGAAGAGGGGGAAGTGAATGCCTTTTTAGCGGATTTGCTGCGTCGTCAGCCGAAGCCGGAGGGTTCGTGGTCGCCGGTGATTAAGGATGTGGCGGTGAATTTCCGGGCGGGGCGGGCGGTGCTTTTTATCGCGGTGCGGCGGGGGCCGTTCACGTTCACGGGGCACTTTTTTGCGCGGCCGGAGGGCGGGCAATTGAAGGTTGTGGGCGCGCGGGCGGGGCATTTGCCTTTGCCGGGTGTGCTGGGGCAGGGGTATGCGCTGATTTCCAGCGGGGTGTTTCGCCAGATGAAGGATGAGTCGCGGATTATGCGCAATTTGGATGGCGTTCAGGTGAATGCCGGGTCGTTGAGTGTGCTGGTGGCGGGGCGGGAGTAGGCGACGCGGCGGCGATGAAGGCGGTTTTTCAGCGCGTGGCGCGCGCCGAGGTGCGCAGCGAAGGGCGAGTGACGGGGCAGATTGACGCGGGCGCGGTGGTTTTGCTGGGCATTGCCCGGACGGATACGGAGGCCATGGCCTGCCAATTGGCTGACAAGGTGGCCAAGTTGCGGGTGTTTGAGGACGCCGAAGGAAAAATGAATTTGCCGATTTCGTCGGTTCCGGGCGGGGCGTTTGTTGTGGTGAGTCAGTTCACTTTGCTGGGGAACTCGAAGAAGGGCAACCGCCCCAGTTTTATTGCCGCCGCGCCGCCGGAGCAGGCGGAGCCGTTGTATGAAAAGTTTGTGGCTCATTTGCGGGAGCTGGGCTTTCGCGTGGTGACGGGTGTTTTCCGAACGGAGATGCAGGTGGAATTGGTCAATGATGGGCCGGTGACGCTGGTGTTGGACACGGATGACTGGGCGTAGGGTGGGGTGGATGGGCGGGGCGCAGATAAAATGGCGTGTGGGGGCGGCGCGGGCTTGCGTTTGCGGGCGGATAGGGTCAAGATGACGTTATGAGCGCCGAGACTTGGGCAGATTATTTTCGCGGTACGCCTTGGCTTTCTTTAGGCGCGACGGTTCACGTCTGCTTGTTCCTGGCGGTTGCGTTGCATGTGTTGCGGCATCGGCGGCGCGCAGACTCGACATGGCTGTGGCTTTTCCTGACGTGGTCGCTGCCGGTGATTGGTTCGGTTTTGTATGCCATGTTCGGGGTGGACCGTGTGCCGCGGCCGCGCTGGCGGCGGACGGTGCAGCGGCGCGCGCGGCTGAGGGGGTTGCGCGATGCGGTGACGGAGGAGTTGATTCCGGAGGCGTATTGGCGGTCGGTGGGCAGTGCGCCGGCGCCGCCGGTGGATGAATGGACGGCGGCGCTGGATCGGCCGATGCAGACGCTGCTCGACAGTTATCCGCTGCTGGGGGGGAACCAGATTACGCCGCTATTGACAGGCGATGCGGCTTTCCCGGACATGCTCCATGCCATTCGCGGGGCGCAGCATCACGTTCACTTGCAGTCGTTTATCATTGGCAACGATGATGTGGGGCGCGAGTTTATGGCGGCGGTTGCGGAGCGGGCGAAGGCGGGGGTTCGCGTGCGGGTGCTCTACGACCGATTTGGCTCTTCCCACGCGTTGTGGGGCGGGTTGTTTCGGAAGTATCGGCGGACGCCGAACATGACGGTGGCCGGCTGGACGCAGTCCAATTTGTTTCGCAAGCAGCTTCACTTGAATTTGCGGAATCATCGCAAAATCATGATTGTGGACGGGCAGGTCGGTTTCATGGGCGGAATCAATCTCAACGGATATTCCCGCACGCAGGGGGATCAGCCGGCGATTCGGGATTACCATTTTCGCTTGCAGGGGCCGATTGTGCAGGAGTTGCAGTATTCCTTCCTGAGCGATTGGTATGTGATGACCGATGAAGCGCCGGAGGTTTTGCTGAGCGCCAAGCATTTTCAGAAGGTGCCGCCGGCGGGTACGGCGTTGGCGCGGCTGATTAACAGCGGGCCAGCTTCTGACATGCATGTGGCGGTGGACATGTTCTTCAACGCGGTGGTTGCCGCCCGCAAGCAGGTGTTCATCATTACGCCGTATTTTCTGCCGTCGGAGGATTTGTTGCGCGCGTTGCGCATGGCGGCGTTGCGGGGCGTGCGGGTTTATCTGGTGGTACCGGAGCGGAGCAATCACTGGTACACGACGTGGGCGTCGCGGGCGATGTACGAGGACTTGCTGGAGTCGGGGGTGCGGATTTTTGAGCGCGCGCCGCCGTTTATTCACGCCAAGGCGATGACGGTGGACGACCGGCTGGCGATTGTGGGCTCCGCGAATTGGGATATCCGCAGTTTGTATTCAAATTACGAAACCAATTTGGCCGTGTATGACTCGCGATTTGTCACGCATATCAAATTGCTGATGCTGGAAGACCTGCACGCGAGCCGGGAAGTGAATTTGACGGCATTCAAGAATCGGCCGATTGTGCATCGTTACCTTGAAAATCTGTGCGGGCTCTTTTCGCCGTTGCTGTGAGATAAGGGCAGCGGTTCGAGGTCAGGGAACTGCCGAACAGCTGGGGAAGAGGTCAGAATGCAGAGGTCGGAGGTCAGGGAAAACCGGAGAACCGGAACAGCCGAACAGCCACACGGACGGGCACGGACAGACACGGACGGTTGGGAAGAGAGCAGAGAGCAGAGGTCAGGGAAGGCACCGAGGGGGTGCCAGGGGGCGGGTTTTTCCACGGTATGGAAAGTTTATTTTTGATTTTTGCCGCTGCGCTCGCAAAGCCTCGCTCGCTCGTCCGGCTTCGCCGGCCGCTATAGACCTCGCGTNNGCTACAGAACAGCCGGAACAGCCATTTAACGCAAGGGGCGGGAGAGATTTTTTTGGGGGAGAGAGCCGAACAGCTTCTGCGCTCGGCGAGCGTGGCTACAGAAGGGTCGAGCGGCTGGATGGGGCACATGGCGGAAGGGGTGCCGATTCTCCGGCCTCACCACCTTCACTTTGCCTCGCCAAGGGGGGGGCACGATGTGCCCGTCCTTTCTCTGCAAAATAAAATTGACCCGCTCTCCGGGCGGTCCTACGCTGGCGCCAGACGGTCGGCCCTTGGGGTCGCGGGAAGGCGGTTGGGAGTGCAGGGAAGTAGATGCTAGAGAGCAGAAAATCGTGAGAATCTACGTATTTTTACTGTGGCTGATTGGTTGTGTGACTGTTCGCGCGCAAACTGTTTATGGAACATCGTTTGGCCATGAGCAGGCCATCTACCGAGTTGAAATTAACGGTGACGATTTGGCCTCCACGCCAGATTGGCTTCCGTCAGACGAGAATCCGCCTCTTTCTCCAAGAGGGGCCGCGACGGTGGCGCGCGAAACCGTCACACAGCTTATGCCTGAGACAGCTCACTGGGACTTGGCGGGCATCGAGCTTTGTCCGGCCGATGTGCAGAATAAATGGTTTTATGAAGTGTCTTTTCGCGAACCCTCGCGCATATATTCCGTTGGCCGCCCTTTAAGGGTTATCAGCACCTTGGTTCGGATGGATGGCAAGTCAGGAACAATTGTTACAAACAGGAAGGAATGAAGCTCTTGATATTAGCGTTCCATGTGCGGCGCATCAGGTGCGTCGCTCTCTGGCGCATGACGTTCGACGAAGACGCATGAAACGATTGGTTGCCATCCTCGCGCTCACCTTCACGCATCTATCGCTATACATGCTGTGTTTTTTGCGGTCTTTTAGTCTTGGCATGGCCAGATTCGACGCGGGAGAGGTTGCGCGATCTTTGCCCGAGCAAATTTATCATGGTCTAGCCGTGGTGCTTGCGTGGCCGCTGTATGCACCACTTTTTAAATGGGGCACTCCTTGGGCTGTTCGTCTATTCCCGGGGGCGCTTGCATACATTCCAATGCTGCTAAACAGCTACATTTGGGCATTGGTTATTACATGGTTATGGAGATGGTTCCGAGAAAAACGCGTCGAACGAGCGGCCTGAATAGCAGGAGAGGAAGAAGCATGAAAACCGGATATAGTGTTGTGTTGTCATTGGGCTTGAGCGGGCTGGTTATTCTATTATTTATTATTCTCAACATGTTTGAGGGTGCGCGGGGGATTATGACGACATTTTTACTGGCTAGCAATTTGCCGGGTGCTTATGGGCAGGCCTATATCGGGATGTTTGCATGTATATTTATTCTTGTTCTGGCTCTCTCGCGTAATTCGATTGTTTTTCGGCCTGTTGTCTGGGTGGTGCCTATATTAAATTTTTTGTATGGCCTGTTGCCCATGACATGGGAGCTTCGCAAGACCTTCAACAGCGCGTATGATTGGGGCAGAGGGGGTGGTCATGGGGGTTGGAGAGAGGTATCCGCGTATACGTCTATGGGTCTGGGGACGGCCGTCACATATCTTATGGTGTCAACCGTCTACACAATGGCAGCCATCATCCTAATTGTGTTTGCTCGTAAAATCATACATTCGCGCAATCATGCGCGGCTGACGGGTAAAGCGGGGAGTGAGTGATATGTTGTGGACAAGGGGGCATGGGGATTATGCGGCGCGGGCGGTTGGGGTGGGGGTGGGTGGA
>DBPO01000049.1 GCA_002304915.1 Verrucomicrobia bacterium UBA1418 | reverse complement strand
GGGGGAGAAGAGGGGGTTGAGGTCCGGGCGGAGGCTGGGTTTTTCCACGGGTGGGGCGGACGCGTTGGGGGCTGCGGGGCGGGGGCCGGCCAGCATTTGGATGTCTGCCAGTTGCCAGGTTTCGCCCTCCAGGGTGAAGGCCATCAGAACCGGGCGCGGGTCGCCTTCGCCTTGCACGTAGACGGCTACCCACAAGAGGCCGGCGTTATTGGCCAGGCCCTGCCCAACTTGCCACGAAGAGACGGTGCCAATCTGGGCGAGAAAATCTTGCGAGCGTTGCAGAAATTGCAAGAGGGAGATGCGGGAGCGGAACTTGGGGCTGAAAAGCTTGTAGGCCTCATCCAGCGTTCCCTCCTGCCAGTGCGTCCAGAATTTTCCGGCTAAGTCTACCACGGGGGCGGGCGGCGTGACGCGGGTGCCGGCTTGTGCGACGGCCTGACGCGCGAGGATGGCCTCGACCAAGTCCGGGGCAATCATCCAGCGTTCGCCCAGTTTTTTTATGCCGAGCAAAAGCGGTTTTTCCTGACCGTCGGCGGAACGTATTTGCACGCGGACGACATGGCCGGTCAAGGGTTCCGGGGCCAGAGCGTAGCCGGCCACGGTCCAGGTCATGCCTTCGTAGTTGTCCTCTTGCATGATATCGGTGAGGATTCGTTTCAGGCGCGCGGGGGCCAGTTCATGTGTCTGGATTTGCGCGGACATGTCCGCGAGGTCTTTGGAGCTCAATTCGGGGTTTCTGGTTTTCAGGTCGGCGAGGCGGCGATCCAGCAGATATTGGCGCATGCCGCGCACATCGTTAAGGGTCAGGGCCTTTTCGTAATCACCAGCCGCGAGCAAGGTGAGGTAGTCGGCGACCATTTGGGCCGCGGCGGGTTCGGGCGGCAGCGGGCCGAACTGAGGCGGGGGGAGTTGCCCATGAGAAATCATGGCCAATAACAGACTTAAGGCGAAAACGGGGAACCAGCCCGATTTTGAACTCATTTTTGCCGCTCCATGTTAGACGTTGGCCGCCGCGAGATTCATTCGCGGTGGCATACATGTTTGAAGGTAACAATTATTGAGCAGCGGCGGGGGCAAGTCAAATTTTCTTTGGCGACCGGGAAAAATTTGGGGGATGCGGGAAGAACTGGGGTTGACAGGAAGGGGTGGTTAGCGTACGTTGCCCGCCTGTTTGTTGCACAGGGGCGGTGGCACGCCGCCCGGGAAATGAGGATTCAAATGGAAGCGTATGCTGTAATCGAAACCGGTGGCAAGCAGTACCGGGTTCAAAAAGATGATGTTATTGATGTGGAGCTTTTGGAAGGCGCCGAAGTCGGCCAGCCGATTGAGCTGGGCCGCGTGTTGGCGCTTCAGGATGGCTCTGGACTGAAAATTGGCGCGCCGGTTGTGGAGGGCGCGAAGGTCATGGCCGAAGTGGTGGAGGCATTCCGCGCGCCCAAGGTCGTGGCGTTTAAGAAAAAGCGGCGGAAGGGCTATCACCGCAAGGTGGGCCACCGGCAGGAATTGCTGCGGGTAAAGATTGCATCCATTGCGTAGAGAAGGAGGCGGAAATGGCACATAAAAAGGGACAAGGCAGCAGCCGCAACGGGCGTGACAGCCATGGACAGCGGCGGGGCATCAAGCGTTTTGGCGGCGAGACGGTAACGGCTGGCAGCATTCTTGTGCGGCAGTGCGGCACCAAGAAGACGGCGGGTTTGAACGTTGGCATGGGCCGCGACTACACGCTGTTTGCGCTGGTGGATGGCGTGGTGTCGTTCGATCGCGACGGCAAGCGCGTCAACGTGCAGAAACTCGTTCAGGCCTAATCGTCGGGACGCAAACCCCGTTCAACGGTCAAGGGCGGACCCGCAGGGCCCGCCTTTTTTATATCCATGAAACAACTAACGTTTGCAGACCAGGTTCGCGTGCAGGTATTCGCCGGCAACGGCGGCGACGGGGCGGCGACGTTTCGGCGCGAAAAATATGTGCCGCGCGGCGGGCCGGATGGCGGGGATGGCGGGAACGGGGGCAGCGTCTGGTTGCGGGCGTCGAAGGATACGGCCTCGCTGCTGGATTTGCACTTCGCGCCGCTGGTGCGTGCGGCGCATGGTGAGCGCGGGCGCGGCAAGCAGCAATACGGGCGCGGCGGAGAGGACAAGATTGTTCCGGTGCCGCTGGGCACCGAGGTGCGCGATGCCGAAACGGGGGAGTGGCTGGGCGAGGTGATTGCCGACGGCGACCTGTTGAAGCTGGCGCAGGGCGGCCAAGGTGGAAAAGGCAATATGCGCTTTGTCTCCAGCACGCACCAGGCGCCAACCGAGTTCACCGAGGGGGAACCGGGAGAAATCAAGACGCTGCGCCTGACGATGAAAACGGTGGCGGAGGTCGGTTTGGTGGGCTATCCCAACGCGGGGAAATCAACGTTGCTGAGTCAGTTGAGCGCGGCGCGTCCCAAGGTCGCGGCGTATCCATTTACCACGCGGTATCCGCAGGTCGGCACGTTGATTTTTGATGAGATGCACACCATTCGCGTTGCCGATGTGCCGGGCTTGATTCAGGACGCGCATCTTGGCGTGGGGCTGGGGCATGATTTTTTGCGCCATATTGAGCGAACGAAATACCTGCTCTTTGTCCTTGATATGGGCGGGACGGATGGGCGGGACCCAACCGCGGACTTCCGTTCCTTGCGCAAGGAATTGAAGCTGTATAACCCGGACTTGGCGAAGCGTCCGTATCGGGTTGTCGCGAATAAAATGGATGAGCCGAGCGCCCAGAAAAATCTGGCGGCCTTTAAGCGGCGGACCAAAGAAAAGCCGCTGGAAATGTGCGCGGAGTTGGGCGAGGGGGTGCCGGAGCTGAAGGCGGAGCTGTTCGCTCATTTTTTCCCGGGCGAAAAATTGCTGGTCTATTGAGTTTTGACTCTCGCGCATATTTTGCGAAAAAAATAGCAGCATCATTTGCATCATTTGCTTTCGGCTTGCTTTCCGGGAATGATTGCCGCAGGGTGTCGCGCTTATGCAAACCCCTTCGTCCCCTGATTCCTACAACGAATTTGGATATCGTCGCGCTCGCCGTTTCGACGACAAGGACGGGCTGTGTCCACCGCATGGCAGAGGCCGTGGAGATGGGCGTCGTCCGCGCCCGGATTCGGCGGGGCGCGGTAGCACGGATGAAAGCAGTCGGGGCGAGCGTCGCCCGCATGGGTATCGCCGGGATGAAGGCGAAGGTTCGCGCAAGAAGCCGTATGGCGGCGGGCGATTCAAAAAGTCGTATGGCCCGCGCCGTGATGGAAGAGATGGCGAAGAGCGCCACCGGCAAGGCAAAGGCTTTCGGAAATATCGCGGCCCGCGCGACGAAGAACATGCTGAAGGTTCGCGCAAGCCCTTCCGAAAATTTTCTGGTGGTCCTCGCAAACCGCATGGAGACGGTCCGCGCAAATCTTTTGTGCCGCGCAAGCCTTATGGACAGGGACCGCGCAAGCCGGAGAACGCACGGGGCGCAGAAGAGAATAGCTCCGAATGATGCGTGGATGAAGCGCGCGCACCGGGGCGTCCGGTGAAAACCGATTGACCCAGCGGGGTATGAAATCTAAAGTGTTTAAGTTTTTGTAACGAATTCAACGATGGAGAAGATGACAATGGCGAAAAAGAAAGATGTGCAACCTGTGGAAGGCGTTTCGGCGAAGAGCGCCCTGTTGTTTGAAATGGATAACGTGGCGTTGGGTGCCCGTCGGATTCGTTATGAAGTTCTCGCCGGCATTCTCAAGGAGCAAAATATTGAGCTGACGCCCATTTTGTTTTCCCGCTATTGTCTGCATCCGTCGCCGGCCGCCTATATGACGGAATTGCTGGCGCGCATGAAATATACCGCCGCCAAGCCGGAACAGGTTGTGGAGCGGCTCATCAATGAGACCACGTCCCGCCTGATGCAGAAAAACATGACCATCAGCGATGGTTTGGTCAAGTGGATGGAAGCCGCGCGCGCGCGCGGCGCGGCCGTGGGCTGTGTGACGATGTTGCCGCAGGAGTCCGCGGACAGCATCGCGGAACATTTGGGTTTTGAGCGTTGGGACGTGCAGGTTTATTCCGGCTTGCCCGGAGCGGATAAGGCATTTCCTCGCGCGGAACACTGGCTACGAATGGCCAAAGTCATCGGTCGTGCGCCGAAGCGCTGCCTGACCCTTGTCAGCAGCATGGCCGCGGCGAAAACCGCATTGGCGGCGATGATGAACGTGGTGGCCGTGCCCGACGAATTCACGGATTATCAGGATTTTTGCGGGTGCAATCTCATTTGCGCGGACCTGAAAGAAGTGAACCCGAATGAATTCTTCGAAGAAATCAGCTTCTAAAGCTCCTCGCCGGCGCGCCGCTGGCGCGTCCAAGCCGCGCCCCCAAAAACATTTGCATGTATCCGCCGCCGAAGCGGCCGCCGTGCCGGCATTGACGGCGGAGATGCGCCGAGGCGCTGAACAAACCGCGCGCCTGTTGCAAATCATGGCCCGTTTGCGGCGGCCCAAGGATGGCTGTCCTTGGGATTTGGAGCAGACGCTGGACAGCGTTAAGCCGCACCTGATTGAAGAGGCTTATGAGGCTCTGGACGCACTGGAAAGCGGCAATCGCAGCGACTTGGCCGAAGAATTGGGCGATTTATTGTTGCAAATTGTGTTTCAGTCGCACATGGCGTCGCAGGAGGGGGCTTTCAGCTTCGCGGATGTGGCGCAGGGCATTTGCGACAAGCTGGTGCGGCGGCATCCGCATATTTTCGGCGAAGTCAAAGTGGCCGATTCCAAGGAAGTGTTGCGCAATTGGGATGCCATCAAGTGCAAAGAAAAGCAAACGCGCGTTTCGGCGCTGGATGGCATTCCAGAGCATGTGCCGCCGCTGCATCGCGCCTATCAGTTGCAAAAGCGGGCGGCACGCGTGGGTTTTGATTGGAGTGACATCAAAGACGTTTTTGCCAAACTGGATGAAGAAGTCGGCGAGCTGAAAGAAGCCGTGGCCAAAGGCTCCCGGCAGCAGGTTGTTGAAGAAATCGGCGATTTGATTTTTTCCGTGGTGAATGTGGCGCGCTTTATGAAAGTGGATCCGGCTTATGCGCTGGACAGCACCAATAAAAAGTTCACGCGCCGGTTTCGCGTGGTGGAAGATGAAATCACCGGGCAGGGGCGGCGCATGAAGGATTGCACCCTCCAGGAAATGGATGCCATCTGGGATCGTCTGCGCGCGGCGGATAAAAAACGCAAGAAATCAGCCCGGCGCTGATGGCTCATTCTGATAAAGCCCATCCCGCGCAGGCATTTTTCACAGCGTGAAAGATGTGAAATATGGTGTCGTGCAACATGGCATCCTATTTTATCCTATTTTATGTTGACCGATTGCTAGTTTATGCCTATAAAAGTCGCGTTATGAAAAATAAGGGTTCACTTTGGCATGATATCTGCTCTCTCTCTCTCTCTCTCTCTCTCTCTTTATCCTAGCTCATAGCACCGCCGCCCAGACGGCGGTTCCGCTTGCCACCACAACCGCTCCCGTCCATCGGGAGGTCTCCGGCCGTGTCGCTTTTTCCCCGGGGGGTGGCGGAATTCCCCTGATTCTTGCGGAGCTTGAACAAGCGCGTTCCCGTGTGGATGTCGCTATGTTCTACATCAGTAGCGAAGCCCTTGTGCAGGCTCTTTGTTCACTTTCCGCAGACCGTGGTATTTCGGTGCGTGTTCTGACCAGTTCGGACATGGAAACAACCGCGAATCGCCCCGTATTGGCACGCCTCGAAGAACATGGTGTGGCCGTATATGTGGTCACTCCCCCAGGGTCCGGCCGCCTACATCACAAATGCGCCGTGGTGGATGGGCAAGTCGTTCTTACCGGCGCGGCCAATTGGTCCGAGGCTGCTGAACAGAGCAATCACGAAGACGTCCTTGCGTTGTATTCTGCGGAATTGGCGGGCGAATATCTGGCACATTTCGATGATATCCAAGTTAACGGCAATCGTTTTGAAGGCCCGCCACCCAGCAAGGTCGCCCACCGGCCCAACAGCCGTATTCCCTTGCCACCGCGCAATTTGCCGGGGATGGCTGCAACGGCCGATTGGGCGCGCGTCTATTTTACTCCCGCGCGGCAGGCGATTCTCGATGATTTGCTCCCCCTGCTGAAAAATGCCCACACCGTGGATGCTGGCATGTATCTGATTACTGACCGGGAACTTATGGACACTCTGGCGCAGATCGCCTCAAATGCCACCGTGCGGCTGGTTGTGGATTCCATCGCCGTGAGCGGTCGCGGTCTGGGGGATTTGCAGACCCTGTGGGATGCGGGGGTTCAGGTTGTCAGTTTTCACAAAGACCGTGCATCCATGCACCTGAAGGCCGTGGTTATTGACAACCGGCATGTTTGGACCGGCTCCGCCAACTGGACCACCACTGCCCTTGATGGAAACTACGAAGACGTGCTCTGGCTTGACTCGCCCGCCTTGGCCCGACTGTATTCTCAGAAGTTGGACGATACCATTGCCGAAAGCCAGTCCTTTGAAACCAAGGCTCTCGATCTCACCGCTCCCGATGACTCCCGCGCCGATTCTGAATTCTGTGTTGAACTTCCTGCCACCGGCCCCCGCACCAACTTCACCGATCTTGGACGGGTGCCGTTCCCCGCGTTTGAGGGAACAGGAAAGGTTGTCTATCTCCCTGATGAGGAAATGCAGCCCGCTCTTCGCCGTTTGATTCAGACCGCCCGCCAATCCATTTTCATCGGCATGTATGTATTCTCCGAACAAAAAAGCGCCGCTCCTTTCACCGAAGAGGTGATCCGCGACCTTGAAGCTGCCGCTCGCCGCGGGGTTTATATTTATATGGTTCTCTATACGCCCCCCAGCACCGCCGATCGCCTGGATGAACACCACTCCAATTGGGCAGAACAACTTCGCCGGGCCGGGATAGACGTTCGCCTTGCCCTGCCAACCGTTCCCCTCCACATGAAAACCATTGTGGTGGACCTCTCCAAGGTTATCGTCGGATCTCACAACTGGTCCGAAGGCGCTCTGTCTGGGAAGCGTGTCTATGAATCCAGCGCCTTGATTATTCTGGATGGCCAGGAGCCTAAACTTGCCGACTTTATCCTCAGTCGCCCAACCATCAGTGACATGCGCAGTCGTGACCTCTGGCGGCAGGAAATCACCACCTTGCGACATCTCGTCCAATCTGGCGGCACCGCCCGAGAGACTCTCCTCGAACAACTGGAGAACGCGGAATGAAGATAAACCGCCGAAAGAGTTCTTGTGCCAAGGTGTTGGAAGCGACCCCGTGCCGATTGATTTGGGCAGCAACCTTGCTGACGGGATTTTGCCTTGTTCCTGCCGCCTTTGCCCAACTGGATACCTTTTATCTGCGCGATGGCTCCTCCTTCACGGGCAATATCGTTGCTGAAACCGCCGATGCCTATCGAACTTTGGTTCAGACGCCAACCGCACCCATGATGACCAATGTGCCCGTCCGAGCCGTTCGTTATGTGGTTTACGGCTCTCCACAAAAAGCGCGCGCCAATTTGGATCTGGAGCGGGTTGCTCGCGCCCTCCATGCCAACGATAACGCCAGCATTATGTTTTTGCCCACCGAAGCCTTCGGCAAAGCCGTTCAGGATGCCGTCCAGTCCGCTCGCTCTCGCATCTGGATTTTGGCCTATTATATTAGCGGCGGCAGCCATGAAACCATCCAAGCCATCTATGACACCGTTCGCCAAAAGGCTCGGGCCGGACTGGATGCGCTTGTGATTTCCGAATTCGGCAAGGGTACGCCCATGCCCATTCGCAATGCCACCCTGAATTATGCCAACACGCTTGACGAGGACGGCGTCACGGTCCGCTTTATTCAGGAGTACCGCACCCTACACAAGAAAGTTATTCTGGTTGACCACGACAAAACCTTCCTTGGTAGTGCCAACCTCACCGGCATGGGTGTTAGTTATAGTGATGAATTCAATGTCTTGATTCAGTCCGAACCCTTCGCTCGAAGCGTCGAGGCTGACATCAGAGGCATTCAACAGAAATCCAAACCGATCAATGAACTGGGCTATTGAGGAGGAGTGAAAATGAACTCGCATTATCCACTTATCATGCTTATCCTGACGCTAATAGTTTGCACACCAGAGTCAGGCTGGGCCGGCGCGAATACGAATGCCCCGTATTGCGAGCATGATCCTGATTGTTGGGAGCCGATAGAGGACCCATCAATGATACGCAGTGGTGTTTGTTGCAGGCCAACATGTTTTCGCTGTGTTGGCGATTATGATTATTGTGGTCCAACTGGCGGTACGTGTGAGTGGACTGGATCTTGGGTGTGCGTAAATGCAGGCGATTGTAATAACTATTACTCCCCGTCGAGCACGAGGCATTGCGTGCAATCAGATGAGCCTTACAGATGTGTAGATTTAAGTGGGGATGTTCTCACTTTGTATTGTCGAAGTACGTGTAGAGTGGTTCCTTTCGTGTCCTGTACGTGTGTGGGCGAGAAGTCGGATAGAGGTGTTTTCACTTATTTAACAGATTGTCGGGAGGAGGCAAAATGAAGGGCCAACCAAGTAGTATTTGGGTGACCATATTCGTTGCGCTGGCCACACTGCCTGTTAAGGGCGGCACCCAATCTTTTTCCAATAAAGATCATGACACATTGCAACTTCGGCAAGAACTCGCAACATCATTCGGGCAACGCAACAGGGCGCTCAAAAGCGGGTACCTCTCAATTCATATTTATGAGTGGAACGTACAGCATGACTCTCAACAGGGGAAACAGGCAACGAACAATACGTATGGAATCTTTTCAAGAATAACTAACCATGTCGGCAGTATCCCTATGTTTTTACAGGGGCAATGTGAGGGGGAGCAATATCACGATAGATTTCTTGCCTTACTGGATGCGTCCAATATTCAGTGTGCTGGTATGCAATCCATCCGCTACTGGTATGAATACATGCCAACGAGTGTGATTCAGCGGTTATCTCGAAGTAGCGGTTCAAATGAGTTGTCTTCAATATATCCGTTGACTGATGAGTGGCTATATATCGGCAATTGCTTGATTAGATATTATCCGAATCTGAATCGGGTACATGTGTCGAGGCCTGAGAGTCAATATCATTTGCCATATTTTCAGATATACGATGTTGATCCCGTATTTATTGATTTTTCTCCAATTGTCGAAAATTGGCCAATGGGGCGCTATGCGAATCTTATCAGGACCGAGAAGGATGGTTTAATCCTTGAAACAGCTGACACGGCAAAAGCAACAACACATTTTTTCAAATTAGACAACCACTATTATGCGTGTGAGACAAGAGGGGCATCGCAAGATAACGCATTTGTATTTTATCATGCCCAGCGGCTGTACGGACAGCCTGACTCTGGTGATCATACGGTGCGGCTGCCCAGATTTAGCGTCAAAGTTGACGCGGGGAGAGATTTTATTAACATCAAGTTGTATCGGATCACGTGCCATAAAATCGCGGACTTGGATGCTTCTGAAATAACAATCCAAGTGAAGCCAGAGCCAATTATCACATATACCTCTGATGAAGTTGAGCAGGCAGTAGGGGACATCAATTATTACTTGGTATTGCCCCAAGGGGCGGAAGATGCCACCACGGAATACGCTCCATCTGCCCGAGGCGGTAGTGCCGTCTTTTCAGGGCAACTTGAGGGTGGAGAGGAATGAAGCCCCTCCGCAATGCCAGCCACAACTATGCCAATACTCTGCAGGATGACGGTGTGACCGTTCGTTTCGTTCAGGAATATCGCACCCTACACAAGAAAGTTATTCTGGTTGACCACGACAAAACCCTCCTTGGTAGCGCCAACCTCACCGGCATGGGTGTTAGTTATAGTGATGAATTCAATGTCTTGATTCAGTCCGAACCCTTCGCTCGAAGCGTCGGGGCTGACATCAGAGGCATTCAACAACGCGCTAAGCCGATTGACAAATTGGATTAATCATAAGGAGAACGAATGAACTGGCTTATTAATCTCAACCCCGTAATATTGCTGATTGTGATAAGCATTACATATCCAACATTTGCTGGGCTCAATCCCGACAACCCATATTGTACGCATGAGGCTCCATGCTGGAAGCCTGTAGACGATGCTACATTCGGCGAGGAGTGTTGCATCCCGTATGATCATGTCGTGAATGATTGTGTTAGAAAATATCTGAAAGAATGGCATGGCGATCAGTGCTTCTCGCAATGGTTAGTAGTTTGGGAAGAAACGGGTCCACAGTTTAAAGCACCTGATGGTACTACTACTTGGAGTTTTAACTTCCCGCTATGGTGGAGAAAGCCTGTAGTAGTTCGAGAAAGGGCTTGGACTAAAAAGTGGATATGCATAAAGGAATATGCCGTGTGTGAAGGGGGAATGCTCCTAACAAAAACGGATAATGGCTTTATATCAAAGGTAGAGGCATATCGGTATGGTATGGAAAATAAGCAGGGGGAATGGACGCCATTCACAAAACTGCGTTTTAATACGCCGTGGGGTCCAATCGGGAACGATTATCCGCCACGGCCTTCCATCCCCAATCCCCGGCCCTGTAACTTTATTGATGATAAGTGTGAATGCCCATGATAACAGTACTACAAGCAAACAACAGGAGCCAATCGATGAAATGCATAATGCGTACAATATACTTTTTTGTAGCGATCTCTTTCGCTCTGGCGACAAGCCAGGCTGAAGATATACAAAAAGAATTTGCCTTTCCCAAAATTGATGATGTCATGCAAAAATTATCGCAGTTGCAAAAAGTTGAGCAATTGGCTCCATCTGCAATTAGTTCTGTTGGGGAAAAGGACGTGAACCTCTTGTTGAGGCGAATATGCAAGGGGGGCTCTGATGCATCGCAAAGCGTCATCGCATTAGGGAAAATAGGCACCCCCGAAGCGGTAGATGCCTTGGTCGAGGTCATTCAACAAGGAAAAGACCAAGCCTTGCGATATGTTGCTCTGGATGCATTGAACAGTTCGGATGCCACATCGGCTGTACCTCGAATGGTTTCATTGCTAGATTCACTTGACCTGCATGTAACAGAGAAAGCTGTCATTCTCGGATACTTGTCAAAACACCCGAGCGTGGATGTGGAATCGGCAATCATCAAGAGCGCAACGGATCCTGAACTAGAGCGTTTTGCGCTCTCTGCGCTTGCTGAAATTGGGTCAGAAGTGTCTTTGGCGTTCATTCGCAGCTATCTTGAAAACGGAACAGGTGAGTATATGCCAGTTGCAAAATACTCATTACGCCGAATTGAGGCGCGAATGGGAGGGGTAGCTCCTGATTCAGCTTTCGACCATTACGGGCCTATCCTTTCAGGGACATTTGCACATGAAGAAGATTTTTTGTCGCATACGAATTCTGCCTTTGTTCTTGAGCCTTGCGCCGATATGCAATCAGACCGTATCAAGTCAAGGGAGGAAGAACGAATAGCATATAGGGACATGCTACGCAGAGCGCACGAAATAGAATCTATCATGGGGGCGATTCAAGAACGGGTCTTCCAAAAAGATAACGTTAAGGCTGCCATGAGAAAATATGAGGCTTTGGTAGAAGAAACAATTATAGATATGAAGAAGGGCGATTCAAAGCACGATTGGAGCAAGTCAGAAGATGATGCGCAAGAAATATGGCGCCAGCGGGCTTTGCTACGTGATGATGTACTGGCCGCCCAGAATGAGGTGTGGCACATCATTCGTCAAGAGTTCACAGCTGTCAATCCATCTGCAGAAGCCTTAAATCGTGAATATCTTGTCTTGGTGAACAAGGTGCTTAATCAAATGCCAAAGGAAATCCAAGGTAGCATTCGAGGGGAGCGATCGATGCCGGAGGAGTCTGGGTCCTACTAGAAAAACAAAATGGCTCAGCTCAAAAGGGAGGCAAAAGAGTTCACCTATTAGCGGTTCGGGACATATACAACAAAGTTCCTTTCCGTCGCGGGCGGACAAGTGAGCCATGCCTTATTTGCCAATGTGAGCGGGGCACAAAGCTGACCGAAGGGACATGGGGTAGTGGGGGGGGAGAAGGTGACTTGTGCTTTGGGCGGAAAGCTACTTCTAGACAACGTGCGGGAAATATGGGAGATGACTTGATTGACCGGGATGACCGGATTGACGGTATTTGAGAGGTTGGGGAAGCAAGAGGGCCATTGTTTATCGGCGCGTGATGGGGGGGGATGAAAATTGCTGTGAACCTCCGGGGGTTTTGGGGCGTTTGGAGGGGAAAGGAGTGTTTTCATGAAGCAAGGTGTCTGGATGTGGCTGGCGGCGGCGCTGGCGATTGTGATGGGAACGGGGGCGAGGGCGGGGGAGGAAACGGCGACGTTGGCGCCGGTGGTGGTGACGGCGTTGCGCATGGAAACGGCGCTGGCTGGTGTGCCGGGCACGGTTCACGTTGTGGGGCGCGAGGCTTTGCAAGATGTCGCGCCGCGGACGACGCCGGATGCGTTTCGCGGGTTGCCGTCGGTGATGGTGCAAAAAACCGGTTATGGGCAGGGTTCGCCGTATTTGCGCGGTTTCACGGGGTTCCGCACGCTGATGATGGTGGATGGCATCCGGCTGAATAATTCCACGTTTCGCGATGGCCCCAACCAGTACTGGAACACGGTGGATCCGTGGTCGGTGGCGCGCTATGAGGCCGTCATGGGGCCGGCTTCGGTGCTTTACGGGAGTGATGCGGTTGGCGGGGCGGTGAATGCTTTGAGTTTTGCGCCGCCGGACTGGAGCGGGCAAGCGGTGTGGGAGCGCACGCTGGCCGCGCGTGTCGCGACGGCGGATGAATCGTTGCAGGCTCGCGCGGGTGTGCGCGGGCGGGCGACTGAACAGCTCGGGTTTGCGGCCGGGGTCACTTGGAAGAAGTTCAACGATGTGCGCGGGGGAGGCGACGTGGGGCGGCAGCGGCACACGGGTTATGATGAATGGGATTTTGATTTGCGGGCGGATTATCAATTTGCTTCGGGTGTGACGCTGACGCTGGCTCATCAGCAGGTGGCTCAGGATGACGCCTGGCGCAGCCATAGCACGGTTTACGGGATTGATTGGAAGGGGTTGAGGGCGGGCAACGATCAGAAGCGCTCCTATGACCAGGAGCGCGCGCTGACCTATCTGCGTTTGGCGGATGAGGAGCGAGCGGGGGCGGTGGGGGCTTACCGGCTGACGCTGTCGCGTCAGGCGCAGGATGAGCGGTTGCATCGGTTGCGCGCGGATGGGCGGCGGGATGAGTCGGGGGTGGATGTGACGACGTGGGGGGCGGCGCTCGAACTGGAAAGTCCGAGCGTGCTCGGCCGGTGGGTGTATGGCGTGGACGTGGCGCATGACGAGGTGGATTCCTTTGGCCGCCGCTACAAGGCGGATGGCTCGCTGAACAAGGTGGATGCGCAGGGGCCGGTTGCGGATGACGCGAGGTATGACCTTATCGGGGTGTTTGTGCAGGATACCGTGGAGCTTTTCGGCGGGGCGGTTGAGGTGACTCCGGGTGTGCGTTATACCTATGCGGCGATGGACGCGGAGCGTGTTTATGATCCGGTGTCCGGGGATGTCGGGTCGCGCTCGGACGACTGGGACAGCGTTGTAGGCTCGTTGCGTTTGCTTGCGCCTCTCGGGGCGGAGCGGAGTCATGTTGTTTATGGGGGTCTTTCGCAGGGGTTTCGCGCGCCGAATTTATCCGATTTGACGCGGCTGGATGTGGCGCGCAGTGACGAGATTGAAACGCCGGTGGACAACCTTGAGCCGGAGCGGTTTGTTTCCGCCGAACTGGGGGCGCGCTATGACGACGGGCGGCGTTCGGTTGAAATTGCGGGCTATTACACATGGATTGAAGATTTAATCGTGCGGGCGCCGACGGGTGAAATTGTTGATGAGCTGCGGGAAGTGACGAAGAAAAATGCCGGTGAAGGCTATGTGGCGGGTGTTGAAGTGACGTTGGGCTGGCAGGTGGCTGACGATTGGCACTTGCGTCTTTCGGGGTCGTGGATGGAGGGGAAGGTGGATGCGTATCCGACGTCCGAGCCGGTCGCGGTTCGGGATTACATCAGCCGGCTGATGCCGCTGACGGGGCAGGCGGCGGTGCGCTGGCAGCCGATGGGGCAGCCGTTCTGGCTGGAAGCCGTGGTGGATGCGGCTGAAAAGGCTACGCGCCTATCCGCGGACGACAAGCGAGATGGTCAGCGTATTCCGCCGGGTGGCACTCCGGGCTACGCCGTGTTGACGTTGCGCGGCGGCATGACGGTGCGGGACGATTTGCGTTTGACCGTTGCGCTGGAAAACGTGGCGGATGAAGATTACCGGATTCACGGGTCGGGCGTGAATGAGCCGGGGCGCAATCTTGTCGTGCAGGCGGAGTGGACGTTCTAGGCGAGTGAGCGTTC
>DBPO01000006.1:26385-29233 GCA_002304915.1 Verrucomicrobia bacterium UBA1418 | reverse complement strand
GCCGGCGAGACGGAAGGGGCCGCCGCGATAGGGGGCGAAGACGTGGTCGGCGCCGTCTTCGGGGATGCCGTAATTGAAAATATCCTCGTATTGGCGATAAGTGACGGCGACGCGCGTGGAGAGCATTTCCTGATGCTGTTGGGTGAAGATGTGTTTTTGGTAGCCGGGCTGGATGACGCCTGAGAAGAATTCGGCCACGCAGCCGGAGCCGTAGGAGAAGAGACCGATTCGCTGGTTGTCGAGGGGGGCGGGGGCGTTGTCGAGGAGGGAGGTGAGGGCTTCGTATAGGCAGGCGGCGTAGGTGTTGCCGGTTTGGCGGTTGTAGAGGAGGGCGGGTTCGATGAGGCGCTTCAGTTCCGCTTCGGGGGGGGATTGGACGCCTTCGGCCCGGCAGAGGCGGTCGAATGATTTATAGGCGATTTTGGTGAAGGGGAGGTGGAAGCAGTAGTGGGTGTGGTCGTTCAGTCCGCGCCGGGAGGCGGCTTGATAATTTTTCCATGCGTGGATGAGGGTGGTGAGGTACATGCGGGTGGAATACTTGCCGTCCACGAATGCTTCGGCGCGGTAGTTGGGTCGCCAGAAGTCCATGATGTCTTCGCTGTGGAATCCGGCTTCGGGGTCGAGGGCCATGACGCGCGGGCGGGCGGAGACGAGCATGGCGACGCCGCCGGCGCCCTGGGTGGGTTCGCCGGGGCTGGCGAGGTCGTAGCGGGCGACGTCTGCGGCGAGGACGAGGGCTTTGGTGTGGGGGCGGGCGGCGACCATGGCGGCGGCCATGCGCAGGGAAGCGGTTGCGCCGTAGCAGGCTTCCTTGGTTTCGAGGCAGCGGCAGTTGGAGGGCAGGTCGAGCAGTTTGTGGCAGAACAGGGCGGCGGCTTTGGATTGGTCTATGCCGGATTCGGTGGCGAAGAGCACCAGTTCGATGTTTTCGCGTCCGGCTTTTTCGAGGAGGGGGAGGGCGGCGTTGGCGGCGATGGTGACGATGTCCTGGTCCGGGGGCATCACGGCCATTCGTTCTTGACCGATGCCGATGACAAATTTGTCGGGGTCCACACCGCGTTTTTCGGCGAGGGTGCGCAAGTCCAGATAGTAGGCCGGGGTGTGGAAGGAAATCAGGTCAATGCCAATTTTCATGGTGCGGCGCGGTTGGGGGCGGGGCTTGTCGGGACGGGTTAAAACCGCTGCCAGGTGGCGCGGGCGCATTCGTGCGCCTTGGCGCAGATTGCCTGTTCGTCGAGGGTCAGGACCTTGGAGTCGCGCATGAGGATTTTGCCGCGCGCGATGGTGGTGTGGACGCGGGCGTAGTTGAGGCCGTAGAGCATGTGGCCGAGGAAGCGTCCGGGTTCGAGGGGGGTGGTGGGGACGTAATCGAAAATGGCGATGTCGGCCAGTTGTCCGGGGACGAGTTGTCCGCGTTTTTCGGGGAAGCAGCGGGCGGCGATTTGCGCGTTTTTGTTCAGGAGCATGTCGCAGGCTTCGACGAAGGCGACGCGGGGGTCGGCGAGGGTGGCGCGTTGGAGCAGGTGGGCGACGCGGGCGGCGGAAATCATGTGCGAGGTCATGCCGTCGGTGCCGAGGCCGAGGAGGATGCCTTTTTTCAGCAGCGTGAGCATTTTTTGGGTGCCGACGGCGTTGTTCATGTTTGATTCCGGATTGTGGACCATCATGGTGCCGGTTTCGGCGACGAGGTCCATTTCGCTTTCGTCGAGATGGATGCCGTGGATGAAAAGGGATTTGGGGCCGGTGAGTCCGAATTTGTGGAGGCGCTGGATGATGCGCGAGCCGTGTTTGGCGAGGCAGTCTTCTTCATCGGCGGCATCTTCGGCGACGTGAATATGGACGCCGGCGTTGGTTTCCGCGCAGGCCTGGGCGGTGGCTTCGAGGGTGGCGTCGGAGAGGGTCATTTGCGCGTGGAGGCCGAAGAGGGCGGTGATTTGGCCGTCGCGGCTGGCCTGGGTTTGGCGGATGAAGCGCGTGTTTTCGGCGAGGCCGTCGCCGGGGGTGTTGCGGTCGGAGGTTTCGTAGCAGAGGCAGCCGGAGAGGCCGGCTTCGCGGAAGGTTTCGGCGATGATGTCGAGGGAGCCGTCGGTGCAGGATGGGGAGGCGTGGTGGTCTATGATGGTGGTGCAGCCGGTGTGGATGGCTTCGAGGAGGGCGACGTAGGAGGAGTAGCGGACGGCTTCGGGGTCGAGGGCGAGGTCGAGCTTCCACCAGACGCGTTCGAGGATTTGCACGAAGTTTCGGGCGGGTTCGCCGGGGGCGGCGAAGCCGCGCGCGAATGAGGAGTAGAGGTGGTGGTGGGCGTTTATCAGGCCGGGCATGACGACCATGCCGGCGGCGTCTATGATTTGGGCGTTGGGGGGGGCTTGGAGGGTGGGGCCTACGGCGGCGATTTTCTGGCCTTCGATGAGGATTTGGCCGTTGGGCAAAATGGTGCCGGCATCGTCGAGGGTGACAACGAGAGCGTTTTTAATGAGCGTTGCGGACATGGCGATATCTCCTGCGGTTTCGAGTTTTCCACACTGTGGAAAAATATTTTCCATAGCGTGGAAAAAGTTGTAGCACGTTTTCCATGCCGTGGAAAAACATTTTCCGGCGACGGGTAAGCGAGGGGGGGAGGATGGGGGGGAGGGGTGGCGGCGTCCGTTTCGTCCAACGGTGTTTTGTTTCGTCCAGATTGGCGCGATTTTGGACGGAAGCTAGTTTTTGCGGCGGAGGAGGGCGAGGGTTTCGAGGTGGTAGGTGTGGGGGAAGAGGTCGTAGGGTTCGACGGTTTCGAGGTGGTAGGGGGCGGCCATGAAGAGGGCAAGGTCGCGCGCGAGGGTGGAGGGGTTGCAGGAGACGTATA
>DBPO01000006.1:25125-26313 GCA_002304915.1 Verrucomicrobia bacterium UBA1418 | reverse complement strand
CACGACGACGAGGTCCACTGCGGGGGGGATGCCGGGGGGGAGGGCTTGGTTGACGTCGGCGGAGATGATGTCCACGTTGGTGATGTTGTTGAGGGTTAGATTTTCACGGGCGGCGGCGACGGAGGGTTCCCAGCTTTCGACGGCGATGACGCGGTCGGCGACGGCGGCGAGGTGGAGGGCGATGGGGCCGGTGCCGGCGTAGAGGTCGAGGGCGAGGGCGGGGCGTCCGGCGCGGGTGGCGAGTTCGCGGAGGCGGGCGAACAGCTTTTCGGCTTGGGCGGTGTTGCTTTGGAAGAAGGTGTCGGGGCCGATGCGGAAGCGCAGGCCGTTGAGGGTTTCTTCGATGTGGCCGGGGCCTTTGAGGAGGGTGCGCTGGTCGGGGCGGGGCGGGCCGTGGAGCTGGGTGTTGAGGGAGAAGTATGCGGTGTCGGCGAGGTCTTCCACGGTGGCGAGGAATTGTTCCTGGAGGCCGGGCGGGGAGATGGTGGTGATGAGTTCGACCAAGCGCTGGCCGGTGCCGCGGGCTTCGCGGATGGTGAGCTGGCGCAGGCCGTGGGTTTTCTTGATTTCGTGGAAGGCGGGCAGGTTGAGGCGTTTGGCGAGGGCGAGCATGCGCGTGACGAGTTCGCGGGAGGCGGCGGACTGGAGCCAGCAGGTGTCGGCGGGGACGATGTGCATGAAGCTGCCGCGCCGGTGGAGGCCCAGGCGCAGTTCGCCGGCGGGGGTGGCGCCGAAGGTGAACTCCATTTTGTTGCGGTAGTCGTTGGTTTCTTCGGCGGGGACGAGGTCGGCGATGAGTTCGCTTGCGCCGGGGATGGCGTGGAGGGCTTCGCGGAGGACTTCTTTTTTGAAGCGTAGTTGGGCGGGGTAGGCGCAGTGGCGGAAGGTGCAGCCGCCGCAGTCGCCGGTCCAGGGGCAGTCGGAGGGGATGCGTTCGGGGGCGGGTTCCAGGACTTCAATGGCGCGGGCGAAGGCAAAGTTCTTTTTCTTTTTATAGACTCTGGCGCGGACGGTTTCGTTGGGCAGGGCGTCATCCACAAATACGACGAAGCGGTCGTGCCGGGCGAGGGCTTGGCCGCCGTGGACAATTTTTTCGGTGCGGAGGGTGAGTTCGAGGGGGGCTTTTTTCATGGGGCAGGGTTCAGTTTCGGGAGGGGTCAGGACATAGGTGACATTTGAGGCTCAGGA
>DBPO01000006.1:0-25107 GCA_002304915.1 Verrucomicrobia bacterium UBA1418 | reverse complement strand
AGGGGGGAGGGGGCAATCCTTATTTCGGGGGCGGGGGCGGGAAAAACGTTTTTTGGGCGGCGGGATTGCTTTGACAGCGGGTTCCGCGGGATGTTACAAGCGATGTCCATAACGGGCGGCCAGCCGGTGGCCCGGCAAGGAATTGACCATGGCAAAAGTTGTTCTCGAAGATGTTTACAAAATCTATCCCGGCGATGTGACCGCGGTTCATGCCGCGAATCTGGAAATCCAGGATCAGGAGTTTATGGTTTTGGTGGGGCCGTCCGGTTGTGGGAAATCCACGATGTTGCGGATGGTGGCGGGGCTGGAAGACATTACAAAGGGGTCCATTTATATTGACGGCAAAAAAGTCAATGATGTGCCGCCGAAGGATCGGGACATTGCGATGGTGTTCCAGAATTACGCGCTTNNCCCCTCCGGCTGCGGCAAGACGACCACGCTGCGCATGATCGCGGGGCTCGAGGACATCACCGAAGGGGAATTATACATAGGAGACAAGCTGGTCAACGACGTGGCGCCGAAAGACAGGGACATCGCCATGGTGTTCCAGAATTACGCGCTTTATCCGCACATGAGCGTGTATAACAACATGGCTTTCGGCTTGAAGCTGCGGAAGTACCCCAAGGCGGAGATTCACCGCCGGGTGATGGATGCGGCCGAAATTCTGGGGATTACGGAGTATCTGGAGCGCAAGCCCAAGGCACTTTCGGGCGGCCAGCGCCAGCGCGTGGCGGTGGGGCGCGCCATCGTGCGCAAGCCCAAGGCGTTTCTCTTTGATGAGCCGCTTTCCAACCTGGACGCCAAAATGCGCGTTCAAATGCGGGCGGAAATCAGCAAGTTGCACAGCCAGCTCAAGAGCACGATGATTTATGTGACGCACGACCAGATTGAGGCCATGACGATGGGCGATCGCATTGTCGTGATGAAGGACGGCTGGATTCAGCAGGTGGATACGCCGTTGAACATCTACAACCACCCGGCGAATCAATTTGTGGCCGGTTTTATTGGCAGCCCGCCCATGAATTTCTTTGCGGGGCGCGTGGTTCGCCAGAATAATCAGATAATTTTCGATGAGGGGCATTTCCGCATTCCGCTGACGGGGCGCGCGGCGGAGGTTTTGAGCGCGTATGATGGGCAGTCGGTCACGATGGGGATTCGTCCGGAAAACATCCATGAGCGCGGCAACCGGCCGGATGCCGATCCGGCGCACACGGTGACGGCTACGGTGGAAGTGGTGGAAATGATGGGTTCGGAGGTTTATCTGTATGCCAGCACCGGATTTTCCAGTTTCACGGCGCGTGTGCAGGCATCGTGCCGCAAGCAAATCGGCGACACGGTTGAAGTTGTGTTGGATTTGGCCCACGCCCATTTCTTTGCCGGGCCGGAGGGCAAGGCCTTGCTGTAGGAGGCGCGCATGAACCTGTTTTTCAGTGAACTGTTGCAGACCATCGGCGTGGCGGCGGCGGCTTATGTCGTTCTGTTGCTGGGGGCGATGGGTTACAAGCGTTTGGAAGCCCGGCGCGCGGCGAAAAAGTCGTCGCCATGAAGCTGGGCGTCAACATTGATCACGTTGCGACGTTGCGTCAGGCGCGCGGCACGGATTATCCCGACCCGGTTGAGGCTGCCGCTCTTTGCGTGAAGGGCGGGGCGGATGGCTTGACGATTCATTTGCGCGAGGACCGCCGGCATATTCAGGATGCGGATTTGTTCGCGCTGCGCGCGAAGGCGCAACTGCCGCTCAATCTGGAAATGGCCAACGAGCCGGGAATTATTGAGATTGCCCTGCGGGCCATGCCGGATGAGGTTTGTCTGGTGCCGGAACGGCGCGAGGAGGTGACAACGGAGGGCGGTCTGGATGCGGTGGGGCAACTGGAGGCGCTTCGGCCCACGGTGGCGCGTCTGAAGGACGCGGGCATCGTGGTCAGCTTGTTTATTGAGCCGGACCCGCGTCAACTGGATGCGGCGGTGGCGTTGGGCGCGCCGGTTGTGGAATTGCATACGGGCACGTATTGCAATGCCGCGGGGGCGGCGCAGGCCAAGGAACTGGAGCGTCTGGCGGAGGCCGCGCGGTATGGGCATCAGCGGGGGTTGCGGATTAATGCCGGCCATGGGCTGAACACGGTGAATTTGACTCCATTTTTGAAGGCGGTTCCGCACTTGGGCACCTTGAATATCGGCCACAGCATTGTGGCGCGAGCGGTCATGGTGGGGATGGAGCGGGCGGTGCGCGAAATCAAGGAGCTTATGGCATGAAATTCGTGAAGGCGGCGGCGATTCGGGAGGCAGAGCAACAGGCCATTCAGGCGAATCCGCCGTTGGCCGCCGAGATGATGGGGCGCGCGGGTGAGGGGTTGGCGCGATGGGTGCATTTTATTTCGTTGCAGGCGGGGATTACGGATCGGCGGGTGCGGCTGGTGGCGGGGCCGGGAAATAATGGCGGCGATTTGTTCGCGGCGGCGTTGATGTTGGAGGATGTTTTCTTCACGCCGGAAGTCTGGCTGGCCTGTTCCGTGGAGCGTTTGCAGGGCGCTTCCAAATACTATTTTGAGAGACTGTGCGATTGCGACATTCCGTGGCGTGAAATGGTGAATGAGGCCGACTGGCCGTTGGACGCAACGGAGCCGAATGCGCCGCCTATTTTTGTGGATGGCTTGCTGGGAACCGGCGCTCAGGGCGCACCGACGGGGGTGATTCGCCGCGCAATTGACTATTTGAATGCCCAAAGCCAGGTCAGCCTGATTGTTTCCGCGGATGTGCCTTCCGGGATGGATGCGGATACGGGCGCGGCGGCGGGCGCCGTGGTGCGGGCGGATTTTACGGTGACGATGGGCTTCCCCAAGGCGGGGATGGCTGCCCCGGCCGGTTGGGCGGCTTTGGGCTCGTTGAGTAGCGTGGACATTGATTTGCCGCGAGAAGCGGCTGCGCAGATTCCGGATGGCGCCCCCGGCATTCGCTGGATTTCCGAGGCGACGGTTCGCGACATCCTGCCGCGCCGTGAGGTTGCGGCGCACAAGGGCGCGTTGGGTTGTGTGCAGCTCGCGGGCGGCTCCGCGCAATATCCGGGCGCGATGGTATTGGCGGCGGAAGGCGCGACTCGATCCGGCGTGGGGCTGGTGCAGGTGACGACGGCGCCGGCGAGCGCCGCCGCGATTGCGGCGCGTATGCCGGAGGTGATTGTTCACGGGGATTACTCCGCCGATTGGCCGATGAATTCCAAGGCGACCGCGCTGGTGGTTGGCCCGGGACTGGGACGCGACCCGGAGGCGCGGCGGTTCATCGCGCGGTTGTTGCGCGAAACGACTTGTCCGCTGGTGCTGGATGCCGATGCCATCGGCGTGCTGGAGGGGAGGCCGGATGTGGTGCGCTCATGCCCGCAGCCCGTCGTTTTGACGCCGCATCCGGGGGAACTGGCGGAATTGCTGGGGCAGGATGTGGACGCCATTCAGAGCGATCGCCAGAAATTTGCGATGATGGCCGCGGAGCAAACGGGCGCGGTGGTGGTCCTCAAGGGGGCGGGCACGATGATTGCGCAAGAGGGGCAGGCGACCTGGTTGAATTTGAACGGCAATCCGGGGATGGCTTGTGGCGGCAGCGGGGATGTGCTGGCGGGTCTGCTGGGCGGTTTGCTGGCGCAAGGGATTCCGCCCGTCGCGGCGGCCTGCGCGGCGGTTTGGCTCCACGGAATGGCGGGTGATATGGCTGCGTTGCAACATACGCAAGCCGCCATGAATGCGCGGGATATTGCCGTTGCGCTGCCGGGCGCTTTCAAACGCGTGGCCGTGCGATAAGTTTCGCATTCCGCGCGCGTGGTTTCGGCGTTCCGGCTACGGGCCAAAATCGAGCAGGCCGGTGTTTGCGATGGAAATCTTCGCAATCAGCTCCGGGCCTTCGTGGTGGATGGAATTGACGCGCGTGCTGACCGGATGGCTGGCAAAGTCGGCTTGAGCTTGCGCGAGCAAGTCGAATAGCTGTTCCTCGCGGGCGTTCGGCGCCAACCATGTTTGGAGGCGCTCTTTCGGCAGAACAATCGGCATGCGCGGATGAATATGGGCGATGGATGGGGCGGAATCCTTGGTCAGAATGGCGCATGAGGTGAGCGTGGTTCCAGCGGCGGTTGTGCGTGTGGCATACAAGCCCGCAAAGGCCAGAACGTCGGCTTCGGGTGAATGGATGTAAAAAGGCTGGCGCGGCGGGCGTCCCGGCTCATGGGTGGCTTGCCATTCGTACCAGCCTTGCGCGGGAATCAGGCAGCGGGCGGCGCGGAAACTTTCGCGCCACATGGGCTTGGCCGCCACGTCTTCCATCCGTGCGTTGATGGCGTGGGCGGGTGGCGCTTCGCGCTGCCACCACGAGGGGATGAGTCCCCAGCGGGCCTTTTGGGTGGCCCACGTGTTTTCCGCCGCGTCGGAAAGCAGAATGGGCACTTCGGTGGTGGGCGCGACATTGAAAATGGCGCGGAGCCAGCGATAGCCCCAACGCAACGGGGCAGGGTACCAGCGCGCGACCGCGTCTTCGGCGGGAATGACATAACGTCCGCACATGGGGACGCGCGCCCGGACAGGTTAATCCGGGATGAACAGCTTTTGGCCGATCAGGATGGGCGCATCAACGCTTTTCAGGCCGTTGGCTTCCACGATGGCCGACATTTTGACTTTGTAAGCGGCGGCAATTTTGGAGAGCGATTCGCCCGGCTGCACCACATGCTCCCACCCGGACGTGGCGCGGGCGGCGCTACTTTTGCCGCCGGCGGGTTGCGAGGCTTTGATGAGGCTGGCGACCTTTTTGGTAATGTCGTCGTAGATGTCTTTTTTATCCTGAGTGCGGGCGGCATCCAGCGCGCGAATTTGGCTTTGCAGGTTTTCCAACTGCGATTGCAGCGATTGGATTTGCGACGCCGTGGCATACGCGGGTTGATTGGCCTGACTGGTGCGCACGTCGCCCTGCAACTGGCCGAACTGATATTCCGCCGCATCGAGGCGATCGTGCATGCGTCGTAGCTCTTCGCGCAAGTAGCCCACGTCGGCCTGCGAGGCCGGGGGCGGGCCGATTTCTTCCGTGGTGACACAGCCCGCGCCCGCCCAAATCAATCCGCAACACAGCGGAATGGTTTTTCCAAAAAGTTTCAAAAGAGTTTTCATGCGGGATAGAATAATGAATACGCGGGTGGGCAGGCAAGAAAACAAGGCGGCCTTGAAACCGGCGCGAGCGGGCGTGCGCCGGGGCGTCTTTGGCGCGAGACGTTTGCGGCAGAATGTTTTTTGTTTGCGGCCAGGGGATGCTTTGTGGAAAGTAAGGAATAGCCGCAGATGCGGCCTGGCATGAAATCGGCATTCTGGAAAAAACTCGTTGAGCGCCTGGACAAGATGGATTCGGGCAGTGTGCAGTCGCAGTTTCTGCGCCTGGTATCCGAGCGGGGTCTGCTCGAAAGTATTTTTCATGCCCTGCGCGAGGGGATTCTGGTGCTGGATGCGGATGCGCGCATCTTGTATGCCAACCGGGGCGCTTGCCGGTTGCTGGGCATTCCGGAGGCCGGGTCGGCCGGGCAGCTCATGAGCCGTTATCTGCACGAAATTGACTGGCAGCGGCTGGTGAGTCTGGATGAAAAAGAATGGGCGCGAATGGCCACGCGCGAAATTGAAATCACCTATCCGGAACATCGCTTTCTGGCCATGTATCTGGCGCCGCTGGAAAATCTGGCGGATGGCCGCAACGGCGTCATCATGATTGTGCGCGATGTCACCCGTGAGCGCGACCACACCGCGGAGGCCATCGAGTCCGAGCGGCTGAACGCGATTCTTCTGCTGGCGGCGAGCGTGGCGCACGAAATCGGAAACCCGCTCAACTCGCTGACGATTCACCTGCAATTGCTGGATAGGGAATTGAACGATTTGCCGCCGGAAAATCAGGAATCGCTGCGGGAACTGTTGAATGTCGCGCGCGGCGAAATCGCGCGGCTGGATCAGATTTTGACGCAGTTTTTGAAGGCGATTCGACCGAATCCGCCCAATTTCGAGTCCGCGCAACTGCCGGAGATTGTGGCGGAAACCCTGACCACGCTTTCGGCGGAAATTCAGGACCGCAAAATTGAGGTGGAGGTGGAACCGGGCGAAGATTTGCCGCCGGCGTGGGTGGATCGCGCGCAGGCGCGGCAGGCGTTTTTCAATGTCATTCGCAATGCCATCCAGGCCATGAGCGCGGGGGGCGGGTTGCGTATTTCTTTCGCGGTTGCCGACCGGCTCATCGGGGTGGCGTTTCAGGATACCGGGCCGGGCATCCCGCCCGACCAAATGACCGAGCTGTTTGAGCCGTTCCAGACCACCAAGCCGGATGGGCACGGGATGGGCTTGATGATTGTGCAACGAATCATGCGCGATCACGGCGGGGGCATGCTGGTGGAAAGCTTGCCGCAGGGTACCCGTATTCAATTGCATTTCCAGCGCGAAGACCAGCGGATTCGCTTGTTGCCGGCGCCGAAGGACGCGCGCGTGGACGAGGAAGCGCCATGAGCCAGCGGCCAACCATTCTGATTGTGGATGATGAGAAAAACACGCGCGACGGTTTGGCGCGCGCCTTGCGCAAGGATTATCATATTGCGGAAGCGGAAAATGGCTTGCGCGCGCTGGAGTGGCTGGAAACCCATTCGGCGGATGTGGTGCTTTCGGATTTGCGCATGCCGGGGATGGATGGCATGGCGTTGCTTTCCCGATTGCTGGCGCGTGAGCCGAGGCCCGTCCTGATTTTGCTGACGGCCTACGGCGACATTGAAACGGCGGTCGAAGCCATGAAGCGCGGGGCGTATGATTTTTTGGCCAAGCCGGTGAATTTGGATCGGCTGGAACTGCTGTTGAAGCGCGCCCTGGCGGAGCGACAGTTGGGCGCTGAAAACAAGCGCCTTAAGGCGCAGATTGACGCGAAGTACGGATTTGAAAATATCATTGGCGCTTCCGCGCCCATGCAGGAAGTGTTCGATGTAATCCGGCAGGTTGCGCCGACGCGCGCCACGGTGTTGATTCAGGGCGAAAGCGGCACGGGCAAGGAGCTGGTGGCGCGTGCGCTGCATCAGTGCAGTCCGCGTGTGCATGGGCCGTTTGTTCCCGTCCATTGCGCGGCGCTGGCGCCGACGTTGCTCGAAAGCGAGTTGTTCGGCCACGAAAAAGGCGCGTTCACCGGGGCTACGGAACGGCGGCGGGGGCGTTTTGAGTTGGCGGATGGGGGCACCTTGTTTCTGGATGAAATCGGTGAAATTGACCCGGCGTTGCAAGTGAAAATCCTACGCGTGCTGGAGGAGCGGCGCTTTGAGCGGGTGGGGGGAACGGAAACGATTGAGGTGGATGTTCGTCTGGTAACGGCCACCAATCGCGATTTGCGCCAACAGGTGGCGGAAGGCAAGTTCCGCGAAGATTTGTTTTACCGCTTGTTCGTGGTGAATGTGACCTTGCCGCCTTTGCGCGAGCGCGAGGGGGATATTGTTTTGCTGGCGCGGCATTATCTTCAGGAATTGGCGGCGGAAAATGGCAAGACCATCACCGGCATCACCCCGGAAGCGATGGATGCGCTGACGGCTTATTCCTGGCCCGGCAATGTCCGCGAGCTGCGCAATGTGATTGAGCGCATGGTGGTGTTGAGCAACGGCGAAAAACTGACCGTGCGCGATTTGCCCGCTGCGTTGCGCGGGCCGGCGCGGGCCGCGACGCCGCGCTCCGGCAGCGCGCTGCGCGACGCCGAGCGGCAGATGATTATAGACGCGCTGCGACGTCACAAAAACAATCGAACGCGCGCGGCCCAGGAATTGGGCATTCATCGGCGCACGTTGCACCGGAAATTGAATGAATATGGGTTGCGGGAGTCCCCGAAGGAATAACGACAAGCAAGGACGGAAGGTATGGCGCTCGAATACGAATCAGGACTTCAGAATATCGTTTATCAGGTGGATTCAGAAATGGGCCGCAAGATTATTCGCGGCGTGCTCTTCAGTCTGTTTGCTCTGGCGATGGGGGCGTTGTATCTGGTGACCAACTTTCAGGGGCTGAATGACGCGCGGGCGATGGAAGAGGCGCAGTTGGGGCGCAATCTGGCCACCGAGGGGCGGCTGGTCACGCACTGCGTGCGCCCGCTTTCGCTGTGCCAGGTGGCCGAGCACAACGCCGATGGCGACGCGCGCGTGTTCAACCATCCGGACTTGCTGCATCCGCCGGTTTGGCCGGCCATTTTGGCGACGGTGTTCCGCGCGTTGCGAATGCCTGAGCCGGGAACGCCCACCGCCGCGATGGTGTCGAGTTGGGATTATGCGCCGGTGATTGTCGGCCAACTTTTCATTATCTTTTCCGCCATTTTGTTGTGGGCTATTGGGCGGAAGCTGTTTGACGCGCGGGTGGGGGCGCTGTCGGCGGGCGCGTTTCTGTTAAGCGATTTGGTCTGGCGGCAGAGCTTGACCGGCAACGATTGGTCGGCGGCGCTGTTTTTTGTGCTGGGGGCGGTTTATGCGGCGCTTTGGGCGGCTGAATTGCCGTCCGGGAAAGGCCCGGAGGATGAGCAGGGGCCTGTATGGCGCTGGCTGGCGCCGTTGGTGGTTGCGGCGCTGTTCACGGCGGCGGCTTTTCTGACGCGCTATCTGGCGGGGACGGTGGCGCTCTTGGTTTTTCTGTATATTGGCGTTTCGCGTCGCCGTCGTCCCTGGGCGAAGGCCAGCCTGTATCTGGCGCTGGCGTTCCTGCCGGTGATTCTCTGGATTTGGCGCAATGTTGCCGCTTGCGGGAATCCGTTGGGCTTGGTGTTTCACACCATGCTGGCCGATACCTATTTGTTCACGGGTGACGCGCTTGTGCGCTCCATCGCGCCGCGCCTGCCCGAGGTGGGAACTGCCGTCTATGCCGTGCAAATCAAGTGGATGGCGAACATGCGCGAGTTTTATGCTGATGGTTTCGGCTGGGGAAGCGCGGGCATGCTTCTGGCGCTTTTCGGCGCGATGTTTTTCCATCGGTTTGTGCGGCCGTCCAGCCGCACGTTGCGCTGGTGCATTCTGCCGGCGGCGGGGCTGGCGATTTTCATCGCGGCGGCATTCAATCGCGAGAGTTTGGCCGGTACCACGCTTTATTGGCCGCTGGTGATTCCGTTCGCCTGGGCCTTTTTGCTGGTGCTGCTGGACCGGCTGCAATTTGAATTGCGTTATTTTGGCGTGGCGGCCATTTCGGTGGTCATGTTCCTGCACGGCTTGCCGATGCTGTTGAATGTTCTGCCGCCGCGCACGGGTCTGCCGTATCCGCCGTACTTTCACCGCTACATCGGCGTTGTCTCCAGCATGGTGGAGCCGCAGGAATGTCTGGGCACGGATATTCCGTGGGCCACGGCGTGGTACGGCGGGAAAACTTCGATTTTGCTGCCCAAGGATATTGACGGCTACTTCACCATTCACCAGACGATTCAGCCGATTCCCGTGCTGTATTTCACCACGGTCACGCGCGACAAACCTTGGGCGCGCGGGCTGGCAGACCCCATCGCGCCTGAGAATAGCTGGTATCAACTGTTTTCGTTGAGCCGCGCGCCGGCCAACTTCCCGCTTACGCAGGGGCGGTTGCTGGCGGGCAGTGACCAGCTCATCATGGCGGATAACGAGCACTGGCGGTAAAAAAAACAATCCCCGCTGGTTGGCGGGGATTGTTGGTTGCCGTTCGTTTTGCGAACGAGCTGTGGCGGTTTTCTTATCCGGCCTTGCTTGCGCTCCATTCGTCGTCGGTTGTATCCACGATTGCGTCCACGCGTGTGCCGCGGGTGAACAGCCAATGCAGTGCGCCCATGATTAGGCCGGGGATAATCAGCGCAACCATGAGCAGATGCAACAGCGAGAAGTGGTAGGTCGGCTCCGGAATGGCCCGATGCAGGTTCCAGAAAATCAAGATGCAACTGATCCAGACCGTCAGGAAGTTCGGCAAGCCGTCGCCGGAGTGCATCCACTGCAGGCCGGGCGTCCGGTTTTTCGTGAAGGGATAGAATATGTTCGACCCCATGTGGCCGAGCTGGTCTTCTATGACATGGATGCCATAACAGGCGGCAATGGTGATGAAGCCCTGCCAGGCGACGCTGTAGTGTGTGAACAGGCCGCCCAGAATGGCTTTCCAGCCCGTCAGTCCTTCGAGAACGGGCAGGCCCGCCCAGAGCATGGCACCAATCATCCACAGAAGCCCCAGAAAAGCGCCCATGGTCAGCGAGTGCGACCACTCCCGGTGCCACGGGAGGAACTCCAGGTCGAGGTCGCCCTCCTCGTTGCCAAGGGGCTTGAGGCCGATAGTCGGGCCGTCGAAGATGTCCACTTTCAGCGCGGCGTCATAGGTTTGAATCACCCGCGATTTGATGGGGGCGCGGCCGACGCCTGTGGTTAAGTCTTCCGTCCCCGGGATGGGCACCTGGCCGGTGTTCACGACGGGGCCGAATGTGACCACAACCTCTTTTTTCTCGTTGTCGAACGTTACGTTATACTGTTGCCAGTGGTCGGCGCCCAGCCGCACGGAGGACAGCTTGAGATTGATGTAGCGATTTTCATCGTGCGCCATGGCCACCGCCCGCGCGATTTCATCCGCCACGATTTGGGGATCGAGGTTCGCCGGGTCCGGCTCGACGTACACATCGTGGTGATAGAAAAAGCGGTAGAACTTGAAGTCCAGCGTGTCCGGCAGAATGCCGCAGGCTCCGCCGAGAATGAAAAAGATGGGGTTTCCAGCCAACGCGGCATCAATCGCCCAAGGGCCGAAGGAGGCCACCGCCACACCCGACATAAAGTGTGTAAAGCCTTTCATGTTTCGAGTCCTTTCTTATTTAGGTGAGCCGGAGCCATCGTGTGATGACTTCGCCAAAGCCCGCCATGTTGCAGGCCATTGGCAACAGGAGAATGCCGAGACAGTTCAGGCGGCGGGAGCCGAACAGCACCGGCAGAAGCCCGATGCCGGTCGAAACCACGGCAATGAACATGCCGACCCAGCCGGTGACGGCCAGAACCATCACGATGATGATGACGAGGGCAAACGTGGAGACGTGCCGGTAGTTGAAGCGGTCAATGAACCACAGCACCATGCGCGCCAGCGGCGACATCATCAGATAAGCCACCGCCGAGGCGATGGCAATGCTGCCCAGCGCCAGATAATAATCGGAATAGGTGGTGGGCACATACAGGGTTTTCATCATCCACGCGCCGCCGCCGCGCGTCAGGCCCAGCCCCGGCACAAACAGCAACATGAAGCTACCCACGTAATACACGAACTTGGACACGCCCTGGCCCATGATGAAAATACGCTCGTCGCGCTGCGCCGTGGCGTGGCCGGCCAGCAGGCCGCCGACACCGCCGGTGACCGCCGGCAGATAGGCCGCAAGGCCGCCGCCGAGACCGCCGGACCAAACCGAACGCAAAATCAGGTCGCCATCCACTTCCAGCCCTTTGACCACGCGCTGTTTGGGAACGTCTGCGGCCGAAATCATGTTCAGCAAGCACCACGGAATGGCAAACAAGCCGACAAAGGCGGGCATGATGTTCTGAAAGGCCACCTCGTGATCCACCGGCGAGCGCGTCAGGATGATGAAGCCCAGCAACCCCGCGAGGAAAAACGTGGCCAGACCGGCCAGCAGCGTTTTCCATGCGTCGTAAAACTTGGCCCAGCCAGCGGGGCCGCGATTGCCGCCCTTGGGCCATTCCGACATCAGAATGAAGGTGATGATGACCCACAAAATCCAATGCATGTGCCCTTTGAGAACTTCCTGCGCAACAGGCAGGTATTTCGGAGCAAAAGGCCCAAGAACAAAGATGATGAAGAAGGCGCCGGCCAGACCGCCCACGGCGGTAATCATGGTGCCTTCGTAGCCGCGCCCGCTCAAGAGATACTTCTGGCCGGGCAGCACCGTGAACATGGCGGATTCGTCCGGAGCACCCAGCAACACGGCCGGGATGGTGTTCAGCATGGCCCAACCCACCACCATGCCAATCATCATCGGAACAAAGATTTCGGGGGGGACCATCGTTCCGCCCGTTTCCAGGGCAAGCAGCCCCAGCACCATCGCCCCCATGACGTTGTAAATGTGCAAGCCCGGCAGGCACGATATCACGCTGGATATCACCGTGCCGATGACGCACGAAATCAAGACCATCCAGAATGCTTCCATCGGGAACTCCTTCGTTAGCGAATGGTCATGACCGAGCGCCCCGCTGCGGCCTTGATTTGCAACTGCCCCTCATAGATGCCCACTTCGCCGGTGGCTACCACGCGGACGCCTTCCTCCAGCGGGGCCTGAACATCTTCGGGAACAAGGGCGTTCCATAGAATCAGGTCAATCGTGCCGGAGTCGTCCGTCAGGGAGTAGGCCACGCCGCTTTTCAGGGAGCGGGCCGGGCCGAGCACGCCCTTCACGACGCGCGTCTGCCCTTTGTCTGCCTCGGATATGGATGAAACCGGCACGGCCTTGGACTCATCCACGGTCGGCTGCGAAGCCGGCATGTCGTTCACCAGCTTAACCTTGTAGCCGCTGGTCACGCGCATCTGCGGTTTGTCCTCATAGACGGTCACGGCGCCTTCCACCTCAAACAGGGCGCCGGGCGTCGGCTTGATGGCAATCACTTCGTCCACGGAGGGCCAATACGCCACGCGCAGACGGCTGCCGTTGTCCGCCAGAATCAGCACAAACGGCTGCTGGGTGCCCTCCTGCGGCGGAGTAATGGACTCCACGCGCCCGCGCACGCGGATGGTCTTGCCATCCATGTCCGCCGTCACCGCAGAAACGGAAAGCGACGTGGCCGCAACGGAGCGTCCGCGGGAGAAATCGCGCGCGCGGCTTGGCTTGGACTGCCGATAGGTCGCCGCCGCCTTTTGCGCCGGGGTGGGGGCGGGTGCGCTGGGCGGGCCATCCAGAATTTCCAAGTCCGCGCCAGAAGAAAGCTTCAGGTCGAGCTTGCCTTCGTAGCTGCCCACGGTGACGCGCGCGCGAATGAACGCGCCGTTCAGCACATCCTTGCCCTCAATGCGGTCGTAATCGGTCTGCCAGAACTTGATGGCCACCTCGCCGCTATCGTCTTTCAGCTTCAGCGAATACGGGCGCTTGCTGCCCGCTGCCGGCACCACCAAATCCATCACCTGGCCGGTCACTTCCACCGACGACCCATCCAGGTCCATCGTAATATCCTTCAGCTTGATGGTCGCCGCCGGCGCACGCGTCAGTTGGAAATCATCCACGCTCACCAGCCGCATCGAGCTCTTGTCCTCGGCGAGATTCAGGCCCCCCACAAAGTTCACCGAATCGCCCGCCTTGGGAATCATGTTTCTCGCCTCCAGTTCCTGCGCCTGACGCTGGCTGGTGAATACCATCATCGAGCCCGTGCCATCCGAAACCGTGAAGCCCATCCCGCCGTTCCTGAAAATCCGTCCATCGGTGGCCGCCTGACCCACCACACGGATTTGCCCGAAATTCATCGTGGGCTGGATATTCCCCAGCATCACCACGGGCACCTCGCGCGACCGGGCCATCAGATACAAAAGAAACAGCCCCACCGTCGCCAGAAAAATGGCGGCCCACTGAAAAACCACCAAACTCATCCGCCGGGGAATCTTCGCCTTGCAATAGGGGCACCTGCTGGCCGGGCCGACAAAACGCCCGCAACTGGGGCAATTGATGTCATCTGACTGGGTTTCGTGTCCGGGCAATACCTTCTTGGAATCCGTCATGCTTTTTTCTCCTCAAAACCCCGACTCGCGGGGTGGCATCAAATGCGACTGTTTGGCAAAGGTATCACGGGCAGAGTTTCAAAACCAACCCAAAACACACAAAAAACGCTCCCGCGGGCGAAACGTTTTCCGCCTTTTCATTTTTTCCACACTGTGGAAAAGTCTCCGCACGCGATGAATACCGGCGCCAACCAACCCAACGCCCCCATGCGGGTGCTCTTCGTCAATCGAATGGCCTGCCTCGAACGCGGCGGTGGCGAAACCTTCGACCTCGAAATCTCGCGCCATCTGGCCCGTGCCGGCATCCAAATCTCCTACCTCTGCGGCGCGCCCCTGTTTTCCTCGCCGCCCCTGCCGTTGCAAGGCGCGCGCGTCTTGCACACCCCGTGGCTGCGGCGATTCCCCTGGGACAAAGTCAAAGGCGGCTGGCGGGTGCGGCAACTGGAATTTGAATGGTTCGAGTGGCGCGCCGCCCGCTGGGTCGCCCGCCACGCCACCCGTTACGACATCATTCAGGTCTGCGAACTTCCCAACTTCGTCTACTGGCTCAAAAAGCGCGGCGCGCCCACCCCCGTTGTCATGCGCCTCACCGCCCCCAACTACCACGACCCCCGCGGCGGCGTCCCCCTCGCCGACGCCCTTATCGCCAGCGGCACCAGCATCGCCCGCCTGCGCGAACGCGGCCACATCAACGTGCAGAACATCCCCAACGCCGTGGATGCCGACCACTTCAAACCCCAACCCAGCGCCTTCCGCGAAACCCTCAACATTCCGCGCGACGCCTTTGTCGTCCTCTACGTCGCCCGCTTCCAAGCCTTCAAAAACCACGCCCTGCTTCTGAACGCCTTCGCCGCCCTCGCCAAGGACCGCCCCGCCAGCCACCTCCTGCTCGTCGGCAGCGGCCCCCTGCGCACCGCCATCGAAAAACAAGCTACCGACCTCGGCCTCACCCCCCGCGTCCACTTCCTCGGCGAAATCCCCTTCCAGGACCTCCCCGCCATCTACGCTGCCGCCGACGTCCACGCCATCTCCAGCGACTACGAATCCTTCTGCTTCGCCGCCATCGAAGCCATGTCCACCGGCCTGCCCATCCTCACCACCGACTGCGGCTGGGTGCCCAACCTCGTCGCCGACGACGCTGGAATCATCACCCCCGTTGGCGACCCCGCCGCCTTCGCCGCCGCCCTCAAAAAACTAGCCGACAACCCCGCCCTGCGCCACCGCCTCGGCGCCACCGGCCGCGCCCTGGTGCTCGACCGCCACACCTGGCCCGCCAGCGCCGAAAAACTACATGCCCTGTACCGCTCCCTCATCCAAAACCGCCCCCTTTAATCACAACGCGCCCCAAACGGCCCCAAAAGCCCCACGAAATATACTTGCCCCATCCTCTGCCCGGACTTATTCTAAATGCCAGCAATTCGGCCCTGAAGCCGTGGAAAGACAGTTCAACGTTGTTGTTCGATACAAGAAGGCAGGAAATATCGCGCGATGGATGCGTACAGTGTAATTGAGAAGCGGATGGCTGATAAGTACGGTCAGGCCACGACGGCGCGAAAGGCCGTCGGCGACTTCATGATGGCCGATAACCATGCAGTGAACGTCAAAAGCAACAATGTCGCTAAACAAAACTATTCACCCAATATGATTTCCATCAAGAAGATGCATAAGTGGGTCTATGAGGATAGAAATGAGCTTAGTTTTCTCTTCGTTGATTACGAGGAAGACGGTGATAATTTGAAAATACTCAAGGAGTCCGGATTGATCCCCATCGAGAAAATCAGTTGGGAGTGCCTGACGATAGAAGCCCAGGGGTACGGAGTCATCCAGAAAGTGGGCCCTCTGAAGATTATCAAGCGCCAAACCAAAAGAGATTTCTACAAGGGATTTCTCGTCGCCTATGACAAGTACTTAGCAAAGGAACGCAAGAAGCATGAGCGTTTCGCCAAGAGGCTGATTAAGAATCCGGACACTATTGACTGGTAGGAGTGCGGAAGCTCTAGCCCATGAGCCCCAAGAAAGAATATGGAGATTTCCAGACTCCGCTGTCGCTGGCGCGACGGGTGGTGGCCCTGCTTGAGCAAGAAGCAACGTATATTAAAACGGTTATCGAGCCAACATGCGGTGTTGGAGCTTTCCTGCAAGCAGTTGCCGAAAGCCTTGGCACATCCCCCGACTACTATGGATTCGATCTAAACGCGGATTACGTCCAGACAGCAGGCACAACGCTTGCGCGGCTTGGTCTGCGAAGGGNNAACCGCCTGCTAATCATCGGGAATCCGCCTTGGATCACAAATGCTGGCATGGGAGCCATCGGAGGGCACAACTTGCCTCAGAAGTCAAATTTTCAAGGACACGGCGGCTTTGCCGCCAGAACAGGAAAAGCAAATTTTGATATTTCCGAATGGATGTTAATGAAGCTTGTGGAGGCCCTTCAGGGAAAAGAATCCGTGATGGCCATGCTGTGCAAGACGGCCACGGCGCGAAAAGTCCTTCGCCACGCATGGGTCAACGGCCTTGATATCGGGCCATCTTCACTTCACTTGATTGACGCCGCCGCCGAATTCGGAGTATCGGTGGACGCTTGTTTGCTTTACACACATACGGGAATCGGGGCGTCCGAATCCACGGCTACGGTGTATCGCTCGCTTTCCTTTGATGAACCGCTGCAGACATTTGGTCTCTTCGCGGGAGAACTCGTTTCGGATATCGACACCTATCGCGAATTGCGCGATCTCGAAGGATTGGAGTATCGCAGGTGGCGCTCAGGGGTGAAACATGATGCTGCGAAAGTGATGGAGCTCACCCGTGAAAATGGCCACTTTGTCAACGGCCTTGGGGAACGATGGGAGCTGGAAGAAGAATACCTGTACCCCCTGCTGAAGTCCTCGGACCTGGCGAACAGCAGGCTTCGGCCTGAACGTTTGGTTCTGCTGACACAGCGTAATGTGGGCGATTCCACAGACGAGATTAAGCATATAGCTCCGAAGACATGGCGCTATCTTCTTGAACATGGAAGGCAACTCGACAAGCGCGGCAGTTCCGTCTATGCGAATCGCGCACGCTTCGCCGTCTTTGGTGTGGGTGAGTATTCTTTTGCGCCTGCAAAAGTTGCGATCTCGGGGCTTTACAAAAACCTCCATTTTCAATCCATTGGAAGTTTTGCTGGAAAGCCCGTCATGGTTGACGACACATGCTACTTTATTCCGTGCGACACAAAGCCGGAAGCAGACTTCTTTGCAAATCTGCTGAATTCCGAAACGGCACAGAGATTCATATCCGCGCTTGTTTTCACGGATGCGAAGAGGCCCGTGACGATTGACGTCCTCAAGCGAATTGACCTCACAAAGTTGGCGGAGCATGTGGGGCAGGAAACGATGGCCGTCGAATATCTCTCCTCGCCATCGCTTGAGTGCAGCCATCAGCGCCTTTTAGTGTTTGAGAAAAGAGGGCTGTATCGAACAAAGAAATCCTCCGAGCCTCGCAAGGGGCGCGGACGCGCCTCGCGGGGCCGCTGATTTCAAGCGTTCGGCAACAGAGAGAGGTAAGAAGTGAAGACCGGGATAAGAATTGCAACCTTCGTGGCGGTGATGGTGGGCGGGTGGGTGTGGGCCGGGCCGACAGGCGCGGTGCAAACGCGGGAGCAGGTCCGGCTGGACCTCGACTTGATTGACGGCTCGCGCGTCATCGGCGTGCCCGTGCTGACATCCGTGCCCGTTCAGACGTCCTACGCGAAGATGGACATTCCGTTGCGGCAGATTGTCAGCATGGAGTTCACGGCGGACTACGAAAAGGTGTCGCTTGTGCTTCGGAATGGGGACAGTTTGCTGGGGGTTGTCCATCTTGAGGCCGTTAGCCTCGACACCCTGTTCGGCAAGGTGGAGATCGCCATAGTGAGCATCAAACGGGTTCGCGTTCTCCTTTCCGGCGGGCCCCTGTCGGCCGCCGTGTTGCGTGGCCGGCTGTTGCACTATACTTTCGACAATGACACCGGGGAGCGGGTCGCCGATGCCAGCGGAAACGGGCGCGATGGCGTCATGCGCGGGGCGCGCTGGACGAAGGACGGCAAGATTGGCGGGGCCTGTGAGGTTGGCAGGCAGGTGGGGTATGTCGAAACGCCGGATCAGGACGTCTGGTCATTTTCCGGCGACTTCAGTATTTGTCTTTGGGTCAAGCTGAATAGTTTGCCCTTGGGGGAGCAAATGATTGTAGGGCATGACGACGGCGGCGGGGAGCGCAACAAGTGGGCTTTTGAATTTCATAACGGGAATATCACGTTCCACATTAACAATCCGCGCAGTCAAAGTTATCGGATTTTNNGTGGCAGCCAGAGGTGGGCCGATGGTATCATCTGACGGTCCGTCGGAGAGGAACCACGTACACCATCTACGTTGATGGGGCAGCCGTCTCAAAGGACGACAACACACTCCCGATTCCCGCCGCGAATGCGCCGCTAACCATCGGACAGGCGGAAGGTTTGTTTGTCGAAGGAACACTGGATGATTTGATGATATTCAATCGGGCGCTGTCCTCCGAAGAGATTCAGAGCGTCTATGACGCCGGAAAATGACCCGATGGAGGGCGTGGCCCATTTGTGTTTGACCCATCCTGTGTCCAGATTTATCCTGAATGCTAGCAACTCGGCCCTTATGTTGCGGAGAAAATAAATTAAAGTTTGATGAACCAACTGTTCGGGAATGAAAGAACGATGAAACATCTATCTCTCAATGGATTCCGGCGCTTGTTGTGATGGGTTGTATGAGTGGTTATGCATTTGAGGAAACTGGCCCTGAAGAAAGCGCGGTTGCGTCTGATTCATGCGAGGGAAGGAGTGTCACGATGAAGGAAATAGACTTCGCGGAGATGGATGACATAAAAGTGGGGCATGCCCAGAATATGGATGCCGGCACGGGTTGCACGGTGGTCATTTGCGAAAAGGGGGCAACGGCTGGCGTTGATGTCAGGGGCGGGGCGCCTGGAACGCGCGAAACGGACCTGCTCGACCCCGTCAATCTGGTGGAGAAGATACATGCGGTTGTCTTGTCAGGAGGCAGCGCGTTCGGTCTCGATGCGGCGGCCGGAGTGATGCAGTATCTGGAGGAGAAAAACGTTGGTTTTGATGTTGAAGTCACCCGTGTTCCGATTGTCTGCGGGGCGGCTTTATTCGATTTGGCAATTGGGGATCACCGGATACGACCGGACAAGGAAATGGGCTGTCAGGCCTGTCTGAATGCCACATCCCCGGCTTGCGCGGAAGGTTGCGTGGGCGCCGGCACCGGCGCAATGGTGGGCAAGATTTTTGGCGTGTCGCGAGCCATGAAGGGCGGTCTGGGCTGTTACGCCGTTCAGGTGGGCGACTTGAAAATCGGCGCGATTGTCGCGGTGAACTGTCTCGGGGATGTGATTGATCCCGAAACGGGTGAGCGACTGGCGGGCCTGTTGAATGAGGACCTCACGAAAGTGGCAGATACGGAGGCCATCATGATTCAATCCTATGCGGAGAAGCACAACCCCTTTGTCGGCAACACGACGCTTGGAATCATCATTACAAACGCAAAGTTGACCAAATCCCAAGCCACCAAACTGGCCTCCATGGCGCACAACGGCTATGCAAGAAGCATGCGTCCGGCCCATTCCATGTTCGACGGGGACACCATCTTCACCATGGCCACCGGGGACGTCGAGGCGGATGTGAGTGTTTTGGGTTTGCTCTCGGCAAGAGTCATGGAAAGAGCCGTTGTCTCGGCGGTAAAAAAGGCTACCCCTCTCTTCGGGCTTACATGCTCGGCGGATTTGGAATGAAACGAGTAAGCCGGCTTGTAAGCGGCAAGGATGAGAAAGGAGGAGACGATGGAGGAACAACGCGTGACGCTGACGGATGTGGATATTCCCTTTGGGCGGATGGTCATAATTATTCTGAAATGGATGCTCGCATCCATACCTGCCGTCATACTTTTGTGGATCGTGGTTGGGTTGATTACGCTTGTGTTCGGGGCAGGCATTGGCGGTTGCGCCGCACTCATGTCCCCATAACGGGACTCAAAGGCCTCCAAGCCTCTTCTATATGTCCTGCGCGCGCTTTTTGATTTTGACTGGGCAGGGGCTTATTCCAGCGGGATTTGGTTGATGGGGTGGCCGTTGAGATAGGCGCGGAGGTTTTCGGCGACGATGTCAATCAGCCGTTTGCGCGCGGCGGCGGTGGCCCAGGCGAGGTGGGGCGTTATCAGGCAGTTGGGGGCTTGCAGGAGCGGATTGTCGGCGGGGGGTGGCTCGGTAGAGAGGACGTCCACGGCGGCGCCGGCAATTTTCCCTTCGGCGAGGGCGGCGGCGAGATCGGACTCGACAACCAACGGCCCGCGCGAGGTGTTGATTAAGAACGCGCTTGGTTTCATTTGCGCCAGGCGCTCGGCATGGATGATGCCTTTGGTTTGCGGGGTCAGCGGGCAGTGCAGGCTGATGACGTCGCTTTCCGCGAATAGCTGGTTCAGGTCGGCGTATTCCACGCCGGGCGGGGGCGGCTGGATGGTGTCGCGCCGATTGGCGAGTACGCGCATGCCGAACGCGACGGCGATGCGTGCGACGGCTTGCCCGATTTGGCCGAAGCCGATGATGCCGAGGGTGAGGTCGGCAAGCTCGATTTGCGGGGTCAGCCAGTAGCAGTAGTCGGGGTTGCGGGTCCAGCCGCCGGCGCGGACGTTGGCGGCGTGGCGGCCGACGTGGTTGCTCAGCTCCAAAAGCAGGGCGAAGGTGTGCTGGGCCACGGAGGGTGTGCTGTAGCCGGGGACGTTGCAGACCACCAGCCCGCGTTGTTTGGCGGCGGGCAGGTCAATGGTGTTGCAGCCGGTGGCCATGATGCCCACATATTTCAGGTTGGGGGCTTGCAGAATCGTTTCCGCGCTCAGGACGCCTTTGTTGAGCAGGACGGCTTCGGCGTCGCCCACGCGCGCGAGGGCTTCGGCGGGCGGGGTGCGATCGTAGATGGTGCAGTCGGCGAGGGCTTCGAGCGGCGCCCAGGAGAGGTCGCCGGGGTTGGTGGCGTAAGCGTCAAGAATAACCAAGCGGGGGCGTTTCATGGCGAAATGATACCGTAGCGCGTCGCGGGAGCCAAGAGAAAGAACCGGGGGGCGAGTTTTCCCGCTAAGTTGCTCTTGCAAAAGAGGGAAGAATGAGCGACATTAGATTGTATGAAGCGGGTTGCTAAACTGGCTGGATTGGCGGTTGGACTGTCGGCGTGGATGGGCTTGGGATTTGGTCCGTCAGCGATGGGGCAGGGGTATGTCTTGGCCTGGGGGTGGAATACGACCAACGGGCAAGCCGGTTTGGCGCCGTCCAATGTGATGGTGGGGGCCACGGATATTTCGGCGGGCTACGCGCATAATCTGGCGGTGAAGAGTGGGCGGGTGTGGGCGTGGGGAAACAATTCGCACGGGCAAACCAATGTGCCCATGAGTGCGCGAAGCAATATATTCACAGTGGCAGCGGGGAGAGCGTTCAGCTTGGCGCTGAACATGAGTGGCGAGCTGGTGGCGTGGGGTGCGGGCGCGCTGGCCACGAATATTCCGGCATCGCTTTCTTCGGGTGGCGTGTCGGCGATTGCCGCCGGCGAATGGCACGCGCTGGCGCTGAAGAATGGTGGCGTGGTTGCCTGGGGCTCGAATACCTACGGGCAGTGCGATGTGCCGGCGGCTTTGACCAATGGTGTCACCGCGATTGACGCGGGTGCGCGTTTCAGCATGGCGTTGAAGAATGGCGGCGTGCACGTGTTTGGCATCTCCGCTGATGATCCGTATGCGTATGGCATTCGTGATGTGCCGTCGGCGGCCGCCAGCGGCGTGTCGGCGATTGCCGCCGGTTATTGGCATGCGCTAGCGCTGAAAAATGGCGGTGTGATTGCTTGGGGCGCGCCTCAATTTGACGCGACCGTTGTGCCGTCGGAGGCTACCAGCGGCATCAAGGCCATTGCCGCGGGCGATTCGTTCAGCATGGCGCTGAAAACCAACGGCCAAGTCATTGTCTGGGGCGACCACACCAAGGGGCAGATGCCGGTGCCGAGTTTTGCCACCAATGGCGCATATCAGGTGGCGGCGGGCTCCGGCCACTGCCTTGTTCGTGCCGCGGTATTGCCTCCGCGATTTACCAGCACGCTCCTGCCTGTGGGATATGTGGATGAACCCTACCTCGGCAGTGTTACCGCCACTGGCAATCCCGCCGTGGTCTATTACCTGCAAAGCGGCCCGCGCTGGCTGGAGCTGGACCCCAACACGGGCGCCGTGAGCGGCACTCCACCTACAAACGCCTATTACGGCGTGACGTTTGTCGCCAGCAATGCGTTTGGGCAGGCCACCAACACCACGCAAATCACCGTGAATATCCCCGCCGCGGGGCCGCCGGTGTTCGTCACGACCAATCCTCTGCCCAGCGGTCTGGTGGGCGAATACTACGAACTGCAGATTGTCGCGAGTAACGAACCTATCTTCTCCGTGGTGGCGGGCGAAGGCAGTGGCTTGCCGGATGGCCTTACGCTGGATGAAGACGGTCTGCTGTCAGGTATCCCGGCCGTGGAATACGATAGCTTCTTCATGCTGATGGCCTCGAACAGCGCCGGTTGCGCCAGCAATTACTACAACATCACCATCACCGTGCCACCGCCGCCGGTATTTGTCACTGAAAGCCCGTTGCCCGACGCGGTCGTGGGCGAACCTTACCAATGCCAGATCGAAGTGGAGAACAACCCCAAACTCAGCTTGTGGAATGGGTATTTGCCCGCCGGGCTGGTCTTTGGCACGAACGGCTGGATTACCGGCACACCTGAACTGGTGGGCGAGTCCCTGTTCACCATTCGCGCCGTCAATGCGGGGGGCAATAGCAACCGCCTCTATTCGTTGACTGTCCTAGGCCCGCCGGTGTTTGTCACCGAAAGCCCCTTGCCTCATGGCGTCCTTGGTGCGCTCTACTCACAGCAAATCGAAATCCTTGGCACCGCCAACTTCAGTCTGGCGGCGGGTGCCCTGCCCGGCGGTCTAACCTTGGGCACGAACGGCTGGATTACCGGCATGCCGGAAACCGCTGGACTCTTCAACTTCACCGTCAAAGCCACCAATGACTACGGCTGGAGCAATCGCGTCTATGAGCTGGCTATCGGCATTGTGCCGGTGTTCACCACCACCAGCCCGTTGCCGGGTGCCACGCCCGGCACATCCTACGGCGTACAGCTCGTTGCCACTGGCAATCCGACCTACAGCCTCTTGAGTGGCTCGCTGCCAGGCGGCATTGAGTTGGCCAGCGATGGCCTGTTGGCCGGCACGCCGTCCGTGGTAGGCACCTACCAATTCACCGTGCGCGCCACTAACGATTACGGCTGGAGCGATCGCGAATTCGCGCTGCCCGTAGGCGACATGCATCCGCCTCTGCTGACCGAAATCAAGGCGCTCACCAACGGCGGCCTGCGTCTCTCGTGGATCACCAGCAACGATTGGGGCAACGTGCACGTCTATTCCAGCACCAACCTCCAATTGGACCTGTCCGTCTGGTCGAATCGCGGCATTCAGGTTTCGCCGTGGGTGGACCCCGCACCGGCCCCGAAGACCTATTATCATCTGCGCCTCACGCCGCCTTAACCCAAGTTCGACAGTTGAGGGGGGCAAAACAGCATATTTTCTAAGAAACTCGGTGTTCAGGCGCCGTTTTTCTCCACTACATTTTGCACGATTTTGGGGTAGGTGGGAAACTTTAGCTGTAGGCGTTCCAGCAAATCGGCGGCTAGTTTTTCAGGTTTGGATACCACTCGCAGCCGGACATCGGCTTTGTCGCGAACCGGCAGCACCACGTCCATGGACCGGATGGTGTCGAGTTTTTTCAGGATTTGCCGTCTGCAATGGCCCATTTCTGCGCCTTGCACCCACATCTTCAGGCTTTTCCACATGGCCAGCGCAATGAAACAGATGAGGATATGGGCCTGCACGCGGTGTTCAAGCTGGTGATAGACCGGACGAAGGCTCAAATCGGATTTACTGGTGCGGAAGGCATCCTCCACCTCAGTCAATTGGATATACCAGCGCCATAGCTTCTGCGGGTCCTGTTCGCGGCAGTTGGTTCGCAGCAAGTAGGCCCCTTGCGCATGTTGTGCCCACTCGAGCCGGCTTGTCTCTTCTTGGATGTGCAATCCGACCGCCCATCCGTCTTCCACTTGAACCCCTATACGAAACACTTTTTCCGCCGCCGTATGACGGCCCAGCCACTTTCCGATGCGTCGTTCGACGGGAGCCGGCTTGGCTTTGTGCCTGCGCAATCCGGCATCAATTTGAAGCAACTTCTCCCGCACCCGATCCCGCTGGCGCCGGAACATGGCCGCCTCTTTCTCGTGGCGGGCCTGGCTGCGGCACAACACGAATTGTTCTTGGCCACCGGGATGGGCGAGCAGCTTGACTTCCACGTCCGCTTCGACCTGCTGCCAGTCGGCTTCCTCCAGCAGTTCGCGTTCGAATTGACGCAACTGGCTTTTGGGGGTTCCGACGATGTACAAGGCTCCGCGCGCTCTCAGATAATCCAAATTGTCCTCGCTGGTCATCCCCCGGTCCATCGCCCATATCCGTTCGGCGCGGCCGTACTGGGCTTCCATCCGGTCCACGATGTCCTCCACTGTGGTGACGTCAGCCCGGTTGCCCGCAAAGACCTCATAGGCCAGAGGCAGGCCTTCGGGGGTCACCACCAGACCGATGCATACCTGCTTGCAGTCCGAGCGCTGATCTCGACTGTAGCCGCGCCGGGCCTGCGGGTTGCGCTGGCATTGCCCTTCGAAATAGGTGCTGGTCACGTCGTAGAGCAGAAACTCGAAGCGGCTGCCAAACAAACTCTCGTAGCGCTCCCGCAAATGAGTGAACAGCTTCTCCCGCATGGGAAGCACCTGGTCGAGTCCGCGGTATAGCCGATTGTCGTAGACGTCGGCGGGGTCCACGCCCAGCAGATCATCCAACGCAGTATGGGCATACCAGCGTTCCCCCAGCGCCAACTCCGAACCTTGATCGCAGAACCTCCCCACACACAGAATGCAGGCCACCGTCGCCCAATCCACTTTCTCCCGTCCCTGGCCAACCTGTTCGTTAAAGAACTGGTGAAGCCCCAGACGCCGCCAAAGGGCCAAGGCCACGTAAACCTTCCCGAAATCACGAACCCGCTCCACCCGCACGCCGGACAAATCCACCTGTGCCCACAGGGGCGGAGCCGAGGGCGTTCGGAACAAATCGCCCTGCCCCGTCTCCCGGGGATGCCCATCCAGCAGACGCGTCACTTCCTCCCAGCCCACACGCTCATCTTCGTCCAATCCGGGAAGTTTGCCCAACGTCGCGACAATCCGTTGCCGTGGGCCGCGGGCTGTTCGCACCGTCTCCACCAGAGTCCAGTATTCGTAGGTCTC
>DBPO01000053.1 GCA_002304915.1 Verrucomicrobia bacterium UBA1418 | reverse complement strand
GGCATTGATGGCCTTCACCACTCCGCCGCTTTCCAGCGCACGCGCGAAAACCTTGAATTGCGAACCCGCGAACACGTCGGCCAAATCCACAATTTCCATGCCGAAGCGCAAATCAGGCTTGTCACTGCCAAAACGGTCCATCGCCTCGCGGTAGGTCATGCGCGGCAGCGGCAGCTCCGGCGGCGGCAGCCCCGCGGCGGCCATCAGACGCACCAGCAGCCCATCCACAATCGCCATGATGTCATCCGCCGTCACAAACGACATTTCGATGTCAATTTGCGTGAACTCCGGCTGGCGGTCGGCGCGCAAATCCTCATCGCGGAAACAACGCGCAATTTGCACATAACGGTCCATGCCCGCCATCATCAGCAACTGCTTGTACTGCTGCGGCGCCTGCGGCAGCGCGAAAAACTCGCCCGGGCAAACGCGGCTGGGCACCAGATAGTCACGCGCCCCCTCCGGCGTGCTCTTGGTCAAAATGGGCGTCTCAATCTCAATGAACTGATGCTCGTCAAAATAGTTGCGCGCCTCCTGCGTCAGCCGGTGGCGCAGCATGAGCGCCCGCTGCATGGCCGCGCGGCGCAAATCCAAGTAGCGAAACTCCAGCCGCAGGTCCTCGCTGACCTGCTCCGCCGCGCGATCCTCCAGCGGAAACGGCGGCGTGTGCGCCTGATTCAGGATGGTAATGTTGCTCGAACGAACCTCCACGCCCCCAGTCGCCAGACGCGGATTCACCATGTCCGCCGGACGCGCGCGCACCTCGCCCGCGATTTGCACAACATATTCCCCGCGGCACGCCTGCGCCGAATCCCAGGCCGCCTGCGAATCCTGCGGATCAAACACGCATTGCGTCACGCCGTAACGGTCGCGCAAATCAATAAAAATCAAGCCACCGTGGTCGCGCACACTGTCCACCCAGCCGCAAAGAGTCACGGACGCCCCGGCATCGGCCGGGCGCAAATCGCCGCAAGTATGAGTCCGCATCTGCATGGTTCCTGTTCCTTCCTAAAAAATGGTGAGCGCAGACTTTACCCCTCCCCCGCCCAACGGGCAATCCTTTTACACCACCCACCGCCCGCCAACCTCCCCCAACCCCTTAATGTAATGGGATGAATTGACCAAAGTCAGCGCGCCTTAAAAACTTGACACATCGGCGGGCTTTACATATGTTGTATAATTGCGTCTACCAAGAATAGGAAAGTAATCCCGTATGGCTACTAAATCGAAGACTCCTCGTCCGCGAACAAAAAAAACAACTGTGACCACAAAAAAAACTGCCGCTCCCAAGCGCGCGACGGCGGCGCGTGCCGAAAAACCAGCTAAAAAAGCCAAGCCGACAACCGCAAAAACATCTGCAACCACCAAGGCTGCCAAGGCGCCCCAAGCCGCCAAGACCGCAAAAGTGGCAAAGCCCGTAAAGGCCGCAAAAAAGGCAACCAAGCCCGTCAAGACGCCCAAGAGCGCTCCGGCCAAAACGAAAAAGACGGCACCTAAAGTTAAAAAGACGCCGGCGCCCCAAAAAGTAGCGCCCGCCGCCAAGAAGAAAGTCGCCAAGCCTTCCGCCGCCAAAAAGGCGGCCAAGGCCGTGCCGGTGGTCTCCGTGTCCAAAGGCAAGAAAGTTGCAGAAGCTCCCGTCGCCATCCCCCAGGCGACGCCTACCGCCGCCAAAAAAACGGACTACATGGCGCAAATCATCAGCTTTGCCCGCGACGCCGGCAACAAGATTACCACGGATGTCGTCAATGATTTAATCCCGGAAGATATCGCCACGGCCGAGGAAGTGGAACGGGTGATTGAGCAATTGCGGAAGCTGGACATTGAAGTTGTCCACGATCGGGACTTGGAAGCTATTCGCGCTGGCGAGACCGCCGCCACCGGAAAACCCGCTGCAACAGCACGGGCGGAAAGCAGCGTGATTGACGACCCGGTGCGCATGTACCTCAAGCAGATGGGCCAAGTGCCCCTGTTGACCCGCGAACAGGAAGTGGAGATTTCCAAGCGCATCGAAGAGGCCGAAATGAACGCCAAGCGGCTGCTGCACCAGTTCGGTTTTGCCGCGGACGCTTATTTCGACATGATTGACCGCCTGCAAACGTCGCGCGAACGCTTCGACCGCATCATCGAAGATAAAAAGGAAGGCGAAAAGCCCGAGCAAAACGAGGGACAGGAAATCGGCCGTGACAAATATTTCGGCGAAATCATCCCGCGCCTGAACCGGCAGGTCCCCCGCGCACAGGAACAATTGCGCACCCGCTTCGCGGCCACCTGCAAGAGCCGCCAATCTAAAGCGCAGCGGGAAAAAAACCTCAAGGCGCTCAACCAGTCGCGCGAAAAAATGGCGGGGCTGCTTGACGGCTTCATGTTCAAGCAAAAGGCCATTGAGGATTTCGCGGCCCACGCGGATGCCATCCAACAGGAAATCTGCCAGAAATTAAAGCTCATCCAATCCCTGCAAAAGTCGAAACAGGCGGCCAAGCAGGCCCAATTGCGCCAAGTACAGCGAGAGCTGCGCCAGATTGAATTGGAACAATGCTTTCTGGCCGATGAGTTTTTGGAGCAGCATGCATTGCTGCGCGAATGGCTCCGCAAGGGCCTCAAGGCCAAAACCGAAATGGTCGAAGCCAACCTGCGCCTGGTCATCTCCATCGCCAAAAAATACACCAATCGCGGCCTTTCCTTTCTGGACCTGATTCAGGAGGGCAACATGGGCCTGATGAAAGCCGTGGAAAAATTTGAATACATCCGCGGCTACAAGTTCAGCACCTATGCCACATGGTGGATTCGTCAGGCCATCACGCGCTCCATCGCCGATCAAGCGCGGACCATTCGCATCCCCGTGCACATGATTGAAACCATCAACAAGCTGTTGCGAATTCACAAGCAACTGTTCCAAGCCTTCGGCCGTGACCCCACCCCGGAAGAAATTGCCGAAGATATGAATTTGCCGGTGGAGCGGGTGCGCGCCATCCTGAAGATGGCCCAGCAGCCCATCTCCCTCCAAAGCCCCGTGGGCGATAGCGAAGACACCCATGTCGGCGACTTAATCGAAGACAAAACCGCCGAAAACCCGAGCGAAATGACCGCTTATAGCCTCTTGAAGGAACGCCTGCAGGATGTCCTCAGCACCCTGACCGAGCGCGAGCAAGAGGTTCTGACCTTGCGCTTCGGCTTGGCCGACGGCTACTCCCGCACCCTCGAAGAGGTCGGCAAAAGATTCAAAGTCACTCGCGAAAGAATCCGGCAAATCGAAGCCAAAGCCCTGCGGAAAATGCGGCATCCCATTCGCATCCGCAAGCTGGAAGGCTTCCTGGAAAATGATTAAAACAACCCCCAACCAACAGCGGGACAAAAACCCGTAAAGGAGGAAACATGACCTGTGGAATCAAGCAAATCGTCAAGCGTGACGGCAATGTGGTCGCCTATGACCGGGAACGCATCGCCATTGCCATCTTCAAGGCGGCAACCTCGGTCGGCGGCAGCGACCGCAAGGAAGCGGACCGACTCGCCCTATTGGTCGAAGAAAAACTAGTCGGCACCTATGGCGAAGGAGGAATCCCCTCCGTGGAGGAAATTCAAGACATCGTCGAAACCGTGTTGATAGAGCAAGGCCACGCCAAAACAGCGCGCGCCTATATCTTGTATCGGCACGAGCGCCAGATGGCGCGCGCCCAGCGCTCCTATGCCTTTGAAGTCACCGACAACATCCCCTACAAAAAAATCTATGAAGTCCTTCGCTGGAACATGGATCACGGCTGCGACACCATTGAAGGCCTCAATGAAATCATCGCCACCGGCAAATTGCCGGACCTGATTCACGCCTGCGAGCGACGCTATGACCTGGAAGTCGAGCTGGGCGCCCAGCGCTTTTTGGACCACATCCCGGAAGCGCGGGTGTTCTTTGTCGCCGGCCCGAGTTCCTCCAGCAAAACCACCACCACAATCAAGGTCAGCGAAAAACTCGCCGAGGCCGGACGGGAATTTCTCGCGCTGAACGTGGACCATTACTTCTTCAACCTGGAGCAGCACCCCAAGGATGAGTTCGGCGACTATGACTACGAAACGCCCCACGCGCTCGACTTGAAGCTCATTGACGAGCACGTGGCCGCGCTGCTCGACGGCAAAACCATCAAAACGCCGCATTACGACTTCAAGACCGGCACACGGACCCTGAATGTCTATGACATGAAGCTGGAACCCAATCAGGTTCTGCTCATTGATTCCCTGCACGGTCTGTATGGCGAAATGACCCAAAGTACCCCCGACGACCTGAAGTTCAAGCTGTACATCGAAACGCTGGGACAGGTGCGCAACAAAGAAGGCATGTTCATGCGCTGGGCCGACAACCGCCTGCTGCGCCGCATGATTCGCGACAGCTGGCACCGCAATCTCCAGCCGGAGCAAACCCTCACCCACTGGCATTATGTGCGCCGCAGCGAATTGAAGAACATCATTCCGTTTATCGGAACCGTGGACTATCTGGTCAACAGCGCCATGCCCTTTGAGCTGCCCATCCTCAAGGCCCGCCTCTTCAAGTTCTTCCCGGCGGCCATGGAGAAGTTCAAGGACGAACCCAAGCGGCAGGACGCCTATGTCCGCGCCAAGCGCGTGTATGAAATGCTGAAGGATTTGACCCCGGTCGAAGATGACAGCGCCGTCCCGCCGAAGTCCCTCCTGCGCGAATTCATCGGCGGCAGCGAATATAAATACTAAACCGAAAGCGGAAACGCTGACGACAGACGCGGGCTTCGGCCCGCGTCTTTTTTATTATTTCTTTTGGGGGCATCTAGCCCTCAGCGGACTCGTCGCGGTTTTGCTTGAGCCAGGCTTCGATGAACATCTGTAAATGGCCATCCAGCACGTCATGCACCTGGCTCGTTTCCACTTCCGTGCGATGGTCTTTGGCCATGGTGTAGGGTTGCAAAACATAGGAACGAATCTGATGCCCCCACGCGATTTCGCCCTTGTCGCCATAAAACTTTTCCATCTCGCGGCGTTTTTTGTCCTGCTCCAGCTCATACAACTTGGCGCGCAGGATTTTCATGGCTTTATTGCGATTGGCCAGTTGGCTCCGCTCGGCCTGACACGCCACCACCACGCCGGTGGGCAAGTGCGTCAGACGCACTGCACTATCCGTTTTATTGACGTGCTGGCCGCCCGCCCCGCTCGAACGATAGGTGTCCACACGCAAATCCTGATCTTCAATTTTCACTTCGATGTCATCGCTGATTTCCGCCACCACATCGAGCGAGGCAAACGAGGTGTGCCGCCGCTTGTTCGCATCAAACGGGCTGATCCGCACCAGACGATGCACACCGCGTTCCGCCTTGAGAAAGCCGTATGCCCAGGGGCCGCTCACTTCAAAGGTAACGCTTTTAATCCCCGCTTCGTCGCCCGGCTGATAATCCACCGTCGTGACCTCAAACCCCTGCTCATGGCAATAGCGCTCATACATGCGCAAAAGCATGGCCGCCCAGTCGCATGATTCCGTTCCGCCCGCCCCCGCGTGCAGCGTTAAAATCGCGTCATTCGCATCGAAAGGCCCCACCATCAGCGCTTGCAACTCCACACGCGCAAAGTTCTTTTCCAAAGCCGCCACTTCCTCGGCCAAAGCCTGAACATCCGGATGCTCCGCCTCCGTCGTCCCCGCCTCCTGCAACAGTTGGGCCATCACCTCCAGCTCGTCCTGTTGCGCCAGCAATTGCGCGTATGGCTCGGTCGTGGCCTCCAGCGCGTTTTTCTTGTCAATCAGTGCGCGCGCCGCGTTGCCATCATTCCAGAAGTCCGGAGCCGACATCCGGACGGTCATTTCTTCTATCAATCGTTTTTTGCCATCAACGTCAAAGATAACCTCTCATTCCTGCGAGGTTTTCTTTTACAGTCGCGATGCGCGTGGAAAGCTCGTCTAACATGGGTTTTCTGTCTTTTTTTGTCGCCGCCGCCACCAGGCGCTGAAAAGCCAGACCACCGTTGCCGTGGTGCAAGCGATTCCGTACATATCCCCGAAACGGGCATAAAAAGTCAAGGGTGCATCATCCGCCGGCGCGGGGACATCCGCCCACAGCACGCCGGACGTCCAGGTGCGGCCGCCCCCATCGCTCAACTCGTCCGTCACTTTCCCGGAGGGCGCGATAACGCAGGAAATCCCCGTATTTGCCACCCGCACCAGCGGCACCCGGTTTTCCACCGCGCGCAAAACCGCATTGCGCATGTGTTGACGCGGCGCGGCCACCTCATCAAACCAGGCGTCATTGGTCAGGTTAATCAGCATCCGCGCTCCCGCGCGCACATCGGCGCGCGCCAGATACGGCAAAATATCCTCAAAACAAATCAGCGGCGCCAAAGGAATCGCGGACGGGCCAACTTTAAAAATTGAACTCCCTTCACCCGGCGAAATACTCTCCGCCCATTCCCACGCATCCCGCCAGCGGCGTGGAATCCAGCGCTCAAACGGAATAAACTCCCCGGCAATCACCAGATGCCGCTTGTCATATTCGCTGGCCAGACGTCCGGTTTCGTCGAACAAAAAAGCGCTGTTGTAATAACGCGGCTCGCCGGAATCCAGCAGCGCGGCATCCAGCGAGCCGGTCAGGATGGGCGTGCCATGGGTACACAAGCCGGCCACCAGAGCGTAGCTGGCCTCGCTGTTGCGCACATCATCCGGCAAGGCGGTTTCCGGCCAAATCACCAACTCCACGCGCGGGTCCTCTTGCGCCAGGCGCGTCAGCTCATCCAGCCGCTCATAAATCATCTGCACTTTCGCCGCCACCCATTTCTCATCCTGCGGAATCGCGGTCTGAACCAATGCCACCCGCAGCGACCGTTCGCCCGGCTGGATGCGTTGCACGCGCCAGACGCCCCATCCACAGGCAAGGGCCACCAGGAGCGCCCCAACGCCCACACCGCGCCAATCCCGGCGCTCCGCCAACGCCCAAGCCACCAACGCATTCGCGAATACAACCAGACTCGACACCAGCCACACCCCGCCCCATTCCGCCAACTGAATGCCCGGCAACCACAAGGACAAGCCCGCCCCCAGCGGATTCCACGGAAACCCGCCGCCCAGCCAGCCATGCAAAAATTCAACGCCGCACCAAACGACAGCCAAGGCCGTGGCAAACCCCAGCGCCCCCCCCCGCCAGCGATGGGCCAGCCACGCCACCGGCAAAAAGTACAGCGCGCCATAGGCCGCCAGAAACAACCAGCCCGCCACCGTCACATGAGTCAGCCAACGGATGCTCACGAGCCAAAACAGCAAACCCGTGACATAGCCGTATTTCAGCGCCCAACGCTCAGAAATTTTTCGCGCCGCGGCGAACATCGGCGCCAGCGCCACCCCCGCCGCCCAAGTCCATTCCCACGGCGCAAAAAGACTGGCCAGCAGCAACCCGCTCGCCACAGCGGACAACGCGGCGAGCCATTCCGAACGATTGGAGGCCTTTATTTTCACTGCGCCCATTCTGCCATGTTGCGCCCAACACGCAACCCCGGACTCAACCCGCCAGCCTCATGCCCAATCGCCCCAAATGGCAAATACCCCCAAAAAACACTCGGTGAGCGCCAGCACATTTGATAGATTCCGCCTCCAGTGAACATATCTTGGCGGTCAATTTTTTGGAGCTATCTGCGGCTCGGCGCGGGAGCGTTTGGCGGCGGCATGGCGGCCCTGCCCGTGTTCGAAGCGGAACTCGTCACCCGGCGGCGCTGGCTCTCTGCCGCGGAAGTCGCCGAAATCTACGTGATTTCCCAATCCATTCCGGGGGTCATTATTGTTAATTTTTCGGTCTTGTCCGCGATGCGACTGAGCGGCAAGCGTGCGGCCTGTCTGGCCGCACTCGCCGTTGTCCTGCCGGCTTTTTTAATCATTTTAGCGCTGGCCGTCCTGTTCACCGGGCGATGGGATAACCGCTGGGTGGCGGCGGCCCTGTCCGGCCTGCGCCCCGCAGTTGTGGCGATTGTCGCCGGAGCCGCCATCCGTCTGGCCAAAGCGCATTTGAACCGCGTCTGGATGGGACTGGCCGCGGCGCTCGGCGCGGGCCTCATGTTTTTTCAAATTCTCGGCCCGGTGCCCCTGATTCTGCTGGGCGCGCTCATCGGCCTTGTTTGCCATGCGCTGAACCAACGCGAGAGGGCCGCATGACAACACTTGCGCAACTCGCCTGGACGTTTTTCAAAATCAGCCTCTTCAGCATTGGCGGCGGCTACAACATGATTCCCCTGATGCAGCACGAAATTGCCGCGAACAACTGGCTGCCGCCGGGCCGCTTCATGGATATTCTGGCCGTCTCGGAAATCACCCCCGGCCCCATGGCCGTCAATTTAGCCACATTCACCGGCTTTCATGTCGCCGGAGTGACCGGCTCCATCGTGGCAACGGTGAGCGTTTGTCTGCCGGGCGCGGTGATTCTGCTCGCCTTGGGAGCCATCGCGATTCACCTGCGCGAAAAACCCGCTTTTCGCGCCGCCATGCGCGGCCTGATGCCCGCGCTGGTCGGCCTGTTGACGGCCACCGCCCTGCGCCTGGGCCAGGCGCTGATTCCCCCCGACGCCGTGATGCCCGACGCCCCAAGCATCGTTATCTTCGCGGTGGTCCTCGCCGTCATGCTGTGGAAAAACCAGCACCCGGCATCCCTGATGCTGGGCGCGGCCCTCGCCGGAATCGGCTTTTCCTTGTTTTAATTTCTCCGCGAATCTTTTGCCACGGGAATCTCTGCGGCCTTGACAGTCCCCCACCGCTCGCTTTTACTTTGCCTTATGAGCACTTCCCCCATCCTTACCATCGGCGCGCCGGGCTTCGACGTGGACCAGTTGGTGGCCGAGCTGCAAGCCACAACCGAACGCAAAACAAAAGAAGGCGCCTATGCCGATGCCCGCGTGGCCCGCGCCGAGAAAACCAATCTGATTCACCTGCGCGGCTCCGAAGATTTCGTGACCTTTTATCTCGCCTGCCTGCGCGACGCGGTATTCGTGGATATTTCTGATTTTGAAATTCACGAGCGTCGGCAATTCCTGGGCCCCCTCCTCCGAAAATTCAAGAAAGTCATTTGGAGTTTGCTGAAGTTCTATACCTACCGCTTGTGGTCGCAGCAAAATCAGGTCAATGGCCTGCTTGTTACCGCCTTGGAAGGCTTGGAAGATCAATCCCGCTCGCGCATCGCCGCGCTGGAACAGCGGATTGCGGAACTGGAAAAGCGCGCGAATGGCTAACCCGGACCGCCTGGCGTTTGTTTGCCCGCGGCTGGCCGGCGATGGCGCGGTCGGCGGCGCGGAAACACTGCTCAAAAATCTCGCCCTCCACGCCGTGCGCCTCGGCTTCGAGGTGGATTTCCTGACCACCTGCGCGCAAAGTCATTTCACTTGGGAAAACACCCTGCCTCCCGGCACGCGCGAAATGGACGGCATGACGGTTCATTTTTTCCCCGTGGATGCGCGCGACGCCGGCGCCTTCCTGCGGATTCAACAGACGATTGACCGCGGCGGCCCCGTCAGCGAGCAGGAAGAACAGCTTTGGCTGCGCAACGGCGTCCATTCAACCGCCTTGCTGGAGCATCTGGCGCAACATGCCACCCGCTATCGCGCCATCCTGCTCGGCCCCTATTTATTCGGGCTGACCTGGTTCACCGCGCTGGCGCACCCGGAGCGCTCCCTCCTCATCCCCTGCCTGCACGACGAACCATTCGCCCGCCTTTCCAGCATGAAGCGCCTGTTCGCCGAAACCGCCGGATGCCTCTTCAATTCTCAAGCCGAACGCGAACTTGCGCGGGAATTATTCCAGTATCCGGACCACAAATCCCGCATTGTCGGCATGGGGCTGGAGCCTTTCACGGCCAATCCGCTCGCATTTGCCCAGCGACACCACATCCGCGCGCCGTATGTCTTGTACTCAGGCCGACGCGAACCGCTCAAAGGCACCCCGCTGCTTTGCGATTACATCAACGCCTTCCGTCAGCGCACCGCGCGCGACATCAAACTGGTGTTCACCGGCTCCGGCCAAATTGACGCGCCGCCGGAATTGCTCCCGCATATTCTGGATGTCGGCTTCGTCAGCGAAACGGAAAAACATGAAGCCATGGCCGGCGCTGTCGCCTTCATCCATCCCTCCGTAAATGAAAGTTTTGGCATCGTCCTGCTGGAAGCTTTTCTGGCGGGGACGCCGGGGCTGGTCCACGCGAAAAGTCGTGTGCTGGTGAGCCAATGCCGCGCCGCGCGCGCCGGCCTGTGGTTCCGCCATTATCCCGATTTCGAGACGCAACTCCTTTATCTGCTCGACAACCCGGAAGCGCGGGACGCCCTGGGCAACAATGGGCGCGAATGGGTCAAAAATGAATATGCGTGGCCGGTCATTGAGCAAAAGTTTCTGGATGCGCTGAACGCCTTGCGCCCGTGACAAGCCGCGCAACCGAAGAGCCGACCGGAGCCGGCCGCTCCTGCGCCTATTTGTGGCGCGCGCGACGGGGCGGCGGCTCGGCCACAACCGTGGCGTTGGTGCCCGCAGAAATATCCACGGAACGCTTGGCGCGCACATAATGGATTAACATGTCACGCGTGGAATCCGGCTGGATTTCCAGCCGCGACTTGGGGGCCGCGACAATTTTAGCCAGATTCGGGAAACGCCCGCCCCCGCCGGACAAATGATAGCTGTTCAGCGCAACTTTGAGGCGCACTTTGTAGTGAATGGGGCTTCCATCCGCCATGCGCAGATTCCGGATGCGATGGCCTTCGGGGGCATACGAATGCACCTCATATTGCAAGCCCCATGTCCCGAAATAACGGTCCGTGCCGAGATAAACGGCCGCCTCTTCCATGATGGTCTGAATTTCCGCCGCATTCAGCGTGACCACGCCGATATTATTTTCATACGGCACCAAACGCCAAATGTCCGCCATGCGAATTTCGCCGGCGGGAATGCGGTGGTTCGACAAGGGGCCGTGCAAAACCACATCCGCGCCCGTTTGATACGCGATGGCCGCGCATAGCAACTGTTGCACCGGCGACAGCCCCGCGCCCGCGAGGGAATAACTCAAATCGTTCTTGGTCCAGCCGATGCGGGTGTTCAGATAACGATCGGCCCGTTCCAAATCCTTGGCGACCAAGTCGCGAATTTCCGGGTCTTCAGGGATATGCTCGCCCACGGGCAGATACGTGAATGTCTTGTCCACCACCGCTTTTTTCACGGTGTCGTACTGCAAATCAATGCGCATCACCCCCTGCGCGCCGGAGCCGGACTGAGCATAGTCGGCCCGCCCGATGCGCGCGCCGGCCAACACCCAATGCAAGTGGCCGCCCAGCACAAGATCAAATTCCCCAAATCGGCGGCAAATGCCGTTGATTTCATTGGCGACATCGTCCGCAACCATCAGGCCTTGATGGGCCAGCAAAATCATGACCTGCGGCTGCTCCTTGCGGACGCGCGGCAGAATCGATTCCAGCGCGCGCCGCGAATCCAGAACGCGCAAATCACGCTCATTCACCTCGCGGAACCACTGGGGAATGTTGGGCGTGGTCAACCCAATCACGGCCACTTTGATGCCATCCATTTCCAAAATGATATAAGGCCGCACCCGGTCGCGAAAAGCCGGCGGAGCATTCGGCCCGGCGAGCATATTGGCGGCCAGCGGTGTCGCCCGCATGGTGAGCAGCCATTCATTCAAGTTGTCCACGCCCCAGTCAAACTCGTGGTTGCCGACGGCAAAGGCGGCATAATCCATCGCATTCATGGCGGTGGACATAATCCGCCCGCGCGTCAGCAGGCTTTCAGCCGTGCCTTGGAAGACATCGCCGCCATCCAGCAAAATGGTGTGAGGATTTTCTTCGCGAATCTGGCGGATGAGCGTCGCGCATTGCAACAGGGAGCCGCTGTTATGCTCCAGATAAATATCCGGCGTGGCGCGAATGGAGCCGTGCAAATCCGTCGTATGCAAAATCGTCAGGTTGACGGTGCGCGCGGGAATGCTGCCGGGCGCAAGAAGCAGGAGGACCAGCCAACCCCAGATGATGCGCAAGCGTCCGGTGGTTGACGTTGCCCCGTTCATCAGCCGGCCGCGTCGAGCGATTTCTTTTTCTGGGTCATCACGGCGCGTTCTTCGCCGCGCACCACGGCATCCGTAATGATGCAGCGTCCGGATGCGGAGCGCCGGGGCGCCTCGTACATCACATCCAGCATGATGGACTCCAGCAGCGCCCGCAAACCGCGCGCGCCCGTCTTGCGCCGGACGGCTTCATCCGCCAGCTCTCTCAGCGCTTCCGGCGTGAACTCCAGCTCGATATTCTCCATGCCCAGCAATTTCTGATACTGGCGAACCATGGCGTTCTTCGGCTCCGTCAGGATGCGCACCAAATCGTCGGCGTTCAGAGCATCCAGCGAGGCCACCACGGGCAGACGCCCCACGAATTCCGGTATCAGGCCGTACTTGACCAAGTCTTCCGGCTCAACATCCGGCAGTTGGGAGTTGAATTTGCTCTTCTTATTCTTCTCCGACTCAAACCCGATGACGCCCTTGCCCACGCGGCGCTTGATGATGTTATCAAGGTCCACAAATGCACCGCCGCAAATAAAGAGGATGTGCTCCGTGTTGATTTGAATCATCTCCTGCTGCGGATGCTTGCGCCCGCCCTGCGGAGGCACACTGGCAATCGTCCCCTCCAGAATCTTCAGCAACCCCTGCTGAACGCCCTCGCCGGACACATCGCGGGTGATGGACACGTTTTCCATGCGGCGGGCAATCTTGTCAATTTCGTCAATATAGACAATCCCCAACTCCGCACGCTGAATATCGCCATCCGCCGCCCGTATCAAGCGCAGCAAAACATTTTCAACGTCTTCGCCCACGTAGCCGGCTTCCGTGATGGTCGTGGCATCCGAAATGCTGAAAGGCACATCCAAAATGCGCGCCAACGTCCGGGCCAGCAACGTTTTCCCGCTGCCAGTCGGGCCAATCATCAGGATGTTGCTCTTGTCAATTTCAACGCCATCGGCGCCGCTCTTCTTCTCTCCGGTCTGGCGATCGGTCAGTCGCTTGTAATGATTATGAACCGCCACCGCCAAGATTTTTTTGACCTGCTCCTGACCGACGACATATTCGTCCAGCTTCGCTTTGATTTCGTGCGGCTTGGGCACTTTCAATGGAATGGGCGGAGCTGAGGTTCGTCCGCCCATCTGCAACTGGTTGCGCGTCAAAACGGCGTTGCAAACCTCCACGCACTCATCGCAGATGTTCATCCCTTCAGGGCCGGCGATTAACGTCTGCACCGCGCTGCGAGGACGCCCGCAAAACGAGCAAAACACAGAAGGCGGCGGATTTTTCTTGTTGGCCATACTACGCGCCTCTACGCCTTGGCCGGGGCAGCGCCGAGCACGTCGTCCACCAAGCCGTATTTGGCGGCTTCAGCGGCCGACATGAAAAAGTCGCGGTCCGTATCCTTGGCCACTTCTTTCTTGGATTTTCCGGTATGCTTGGCCAGCAGGTCGTTCAGATAGTCTTTCAACCGCAGAATTTCCTGAGCCTGAATATGAATATCGCTGGCCGTGCCTTGCGTGCCGCCCCACGGCTGGTGAATCATGATGCGCGCGCCGGGCAGCGCGTGGCGCTTGCCCTTGGCGCCGGCGGCCAGCAGCACGGCGGCCATGCTGGCGGCCTGCCCGATGCAATACGTCACCACGTCGCACTTCAAGAATTGCATGGTGTCATAGATGGCCAGACCGGCCGTCACCGACCCGCCCGGCGAGTTGATATACACGCTGACATCCTTGGTCGCGTCTTCGCTCTGCAAAAACAGCAGTTGCGCCACCACCAGGTTGGCCAGGTCGTCCGTGATTTCCGACCCGATGAAAATAATGCGCTCCTTGAGCAGGCGCGAATAAATGTCATAGGACCGCTCGCCACGGCCGGTCTGCTCGACCACAATGGGAATCAGATAGGATTTTTCCTCTTCGCGTTGCTTCATGTCTTTTCCTCCGGCGCTTCCACGGCGCCCTCGCCCGTCAATTTGGCCTCTGCCATCAGGAAATCAACGACTTTGGAATTCGTCAAGTCAATGCGCAAATCATCCCGCACCGCTTTTTCTTTCCGCCGCGTCTGTTTCAGCCACTCGGCAATGGTTTTCGCCCCGGCATAATAGGCATATTGCTCCATCCGCCGGGTAATTTCCGCATCGGCAGCGGCAATATGTTCCGCGCGGGCGATGCGCTGCAAGATATAGCGCATTTTCAGCCGCGATTGCGCGGTAGCGCCAGCCGAAGCCGTAATCTCTTCGAGTTTCTCCCGGATTTGCTGCTCAGGCACCCCGCGGCGCGCATTTGAATCCACGATTTCATAAACGACCTGATTCGTTTCGCTGGCCACCTCGGATTCGGGCAACTCCATTTCAACCCGCTTGAACAAAACATCCAACAAGTCGTTGCGCCGGCGCTTCTGCTCCTCCATTTCCGCTTCATGTTGCAGCATGTCGCGAAAAGCCTTCCGCAAGCCTTCTTCATCGGCAACGCCCATGGATTTGAAAAACTCCTCATCCATGGCCCGCGGAATCCGCGCCTTGATTTTTTTCACCGTGGTTTGAAAAACAACGGTTTTGCCCTTCAAATCTTCAATCGGCGAACGGGCCTCATCAAAGACGACTTCAACCGCCTTGAAATCACCCACCTTCATCCCCGCCAGTTGCGGGCCGAAACCGGGCAAAAAGGAGTATTCCTCATTCACCATGACCCAGTAATCCGTGGCCGTCGCCAATTCTTTGGCCTTCTCGGAAAACTCGGCCAGCGGCTGGCCGTCCACCGTCGCGGTGTAATCCACGGCCGCCATGTCATTCATTTGGACGGGCCGCTCTTCCGTCAACTCCTCGAATTTTCCCGTTTGCATCCGGTAATTCTCAATGAATTCCGTCACCGCTTCGTCAGCGATTTCCACCTTCTTAGCGTCAATTTCAATGCCCTTGTATTCCGGCAGCTCAAACTCCGGCTCAAGGTCCACGACCACCGAAAACGAGAACGGCTGCCCCGCCTTGAGTTCCGACAGTTGCAGGTCCATTTCGGCCACGGAATTTGCTAAATGATGCTCTTTTACGGCCTGTTGATAGCCCTTGGCGACCAAGGGATCGCGCATGTTTTCGAGGATTTCCTTGTTGTATATCCGCTGGACCAACTCCGGCGGCGCTTTGCCCGGCCGGAAGCCCTTGACCTTGCCCTGGCGCTGATAAACTTGCAACCACTCATCATATTCCGCCTGAATCTCTTCCGCGGAAAATTCAACTTTGACCAGCCTGCGGCAGGCCCCTTGGGTTTCAACCGTTACATTCATGGAAAATAAGTACCTCTTTAACTTTAATAGTATTTAAGTAAAACAGCCCGGAACCATACTCGCGCCCTCCCCCGGCGTCAAGCCACGCCACCGGCGCGGAGCCGTCTCAGGTTTCAAGCGTAATCTTGGCGAAGCCGCGCTTGCCGCTGCGAATGACAAGCCCTTCGCTCGGCTCAATTTCCGCGCGGAAATCGCTGATTTTATCCTCCCCCACCCGCACCGCGCCGGCCTGAACCAGCCGCCGCGCCTCGCTGGTGCTGGAAGCCAGCCCCGCCTTCACCATCAGATTCAACAGCCCGATTTTTTGCGCGGGAACAGCCACTTCGGGAATGTCATCCGGCAACTGATCCTGCGCAAACACGCGGGCAAATTCAGCGCTGGCGGCGGTCGCCGCTTCCGCGCCGTGAAACTTTTCGACAATCCGCCGCCCCAGCTCATCTTTGACATCGCGGGGATGGCGCGCGCCGGTCGCCACCGCATGTTGCAACGAGGCGATTTCATCATCCGGCAGGCAGAGAACCAGCGAGAAATATCGCCACATAAGCTCATCACTGACGCTCATGGTCTTGCCGAACGTGTCTTTGGGCGTGTCATTCACGGCAATATAATTGCCGAGGCTCTTGCTCATCTTGTTGACGCCATCCAGCCCTTCCAGCAGCGGCAGGGTCATCACAATCTGCGGCTCCTGACCGTGGGCTTTTTGAATTTCGCGCCCCAGCAGCAAATTAAACAGTTGGTCGGTTCCGCCCAATTCGACATCAGCCCGCACCATGACGGAGTCATACGCCTGCACGAGCGGATACAGAAATTCCACAAGCGAAATCGGCTGATTGGCGTGATAGCGCTTGGCGAAGTCATCCCGAGCCAGCAGTTGGGCCACGGTGACCTTGGCGCTCAGGCGAATGACCTGATCAAAGGGCATGGCGCTGAACCATTCCGAGTTGTACCGCACTTCGGTGCGCGCCGGGTCCAGAATTTTGAACACCTGCTCCTGATAGCTCTTCGCGTTGGCCTGCACCTGCTCTTTCGACAGTTGCGGGCGCGTCGCCGATTTGCCGGAGGGGTCGCCAATCATGCCGGTGAAATCACCGATAATAAAGACAACCGTGTGTCCGCAGTCCTGGAACTCGCGCAGCTTGTTCAGCACAACGCAATGCCCCAGATGCAAATCCGGCGCGGAGGGGTCCGCGCCCAGCTTCACGCGCAGCGGCCTCTTTTCCGCGATGGATGTCGCCAGCCGGGCCTTCAGTTCCTGCAGACTGTGGAGGTCCACCCGGCGGGCGGTGATTTTGGCCAGTTGCTCAGCAAGCGGAATCATGGGTTTATTCGACATCCACGTTCCAGCCATGGGTGTCGGGAATCTCGCCATATTGGATGCCCTGAACGGCCTTATACAGTTTTTCCAGAATCGGGCCGCAGCCGGTGGCGGGGCCGGTCTGGTACACCTTGCCGGCGCGCTCAATTTCATTGACCGGCGTGATGACCACGGCCGTGCCGCAGGCGGCGACCTCGGCAAAGGAGGTGACCTCCTCGAACGGGATGGGCCGCACTTCCACGGGAATGCCCATATCACGCGCCAACTGTTGGAGCGTCATGTTGGTGATGCTCGGCAAAATGGAAGGCGACTCAACCGTCACATATTTCCCATCCTTGGTGATGGCCAGGAAATTGCTCGTGGCGAACTCCTCAATCCATTTGTGTTCCTTGGCATCCAGATACAGCTCGACCGGATAGCCCGCGGCCTTCGCTTCCAGATGGGGGTACAGGCTGGCCGCGTAATTGCCGGCGATTTTCACGTGCCCGGTGCCTTGGGGCGCCGCGCGGTCGTAATCGTCCACCACAATGGCGCGCACGCCCTGCAACCCGCCCTTGTAGTAAGCGCCCACGGGCGTGACCAGCACGATGAACGTGTATTCCTTCGCCGGCGCCACGCCGATTTCCGCTCCACTGCCAAACAAAAGCGGACGCACATACATGGAACCGCCCGTGCCATACGGCGGAATGAATTCCATATTGGCTTTCAGCACCCGCTTGCAGGCGTCCACGAACATGTCTTCCGGCACCACCGCCATGCAGGTGCGGCGAGCCGTGACCGCCAACCGTCGCGCGTTTTCCTCCGGGCGGAACAAGCTGACCTTGCCATCCTTGCGGCGAAACGCCTTCAAACCTTCAAACGCGGATTGCCCATAATGCAGCGCCGTCGCCGCAATGTGCATGGGGATGTAAGGCGACTCAACCAGCTCGCCCTCGCTCCAGCGTCCATCTTTCCACACGTAACGGATGTGACAATTCGTATCGTGATAGGCAAAACCCAAACTTTTCCAATCTAACTGAGCCATGACTAATTCCTTCTGTTGAATAACCAAACTTGCTTAATCAATGTAAAACATGCGCCAGCGACGGGCTGGCCAATAAATCCTGCGCCACCCGGCAGGCAATCGCCTCAATTTCGTCGTCCGACAAAATACCCGCGGCATTAGCCGCCGCCGGCGGCACACCGCCCCCGCGACCGTCCGGCGAGCCCGGAGCAATCCCCGCCGCCGCAGCCTGACACATCGTCACGGCGGCCACGCCAACGATATCCGATACGCTGCACCCGCGCGACAAATCATTCAGCGGCTTGGCCAGCCCCTGCAAAATAGGCCCCAGCGCCATCGCGCCGGCCAAGCGCTCCACCAGCTTGACGCTGATGTTGCCCGCCTGCAAATCGGGGAAAATCAATACATTCGCCGCGCCCTTCAGCGGGCTGTCCGGCGCTTTTTGCCGGGCAACTTGCGGAACCAGGGCAGCATCGGCCTGCAACTCGCCATCCACGGCAATCGTGGGGTCCAGCTCGGCGGCCACTTTGCGGACAATCGCGGTGGCCTGCGCCACCTTGTCCACCAGCTCATGCTTGGCGCTGCCGCGTGTAGAAAAACTCAATAGCGCCATGCGCGCCGGCGTGCCGATAAGCGCGCGGTGCGTCTGCGCCGTCGCCACGGCAATTTCCGCCAACTGTTCCGCCGTCGGATTCGGATTCACGCCGCAATCGGCAAACAACAGGGTGTCATCGCCGGCCGGCGTGGGCGTTTTCAAACGCAACAAAAAATAACTGCTGGCGGTACGAATGCCCGGCGCGGTCCCCACGCAATGAAAGGCCGCGCGCAACATATCCGGCGTGGAGGCAATGCTACCGGCCACCATCCCCGCCGCATAGCCGGTCTCAATCATCATCGCGCCGACATACAGCCGACTTTTCAGCGCTTGCCGCGCCTGCTCTTCCGTCAGCCCCTTGGCGCGCCGCTTTTGGTAATACGCCGCAACCAGCTCCTCAAAACAAGGCGGCGCGGTCGGGTCAATAATTTCAAAATCCGCCGACGACACCCCCGCCGCGGCACAAGACTGCTGGGCCTCCGCCGGCGTAGCCAAAACGGACACCCGCGCAAAACCCAGACGAGCAATCTCCGCCGCCGCCTTCATCACGCGCGGGTCCTGCCCCTCCGGCAGCACCACGCTACCCTGATAAGCTCTGGCCCTTTCAATCAACAAATTCATAATCGGTCACGATAGACACAATTCGCCCCATCCGTCCAGAAAATCCGCACCTCGCCCCATTCCGGATAATTCTACAAAACAGATGGCTCCCCCCAACCCCGGTCTGAACGGAAGAACGCTACAGGACTCCACGCGCCCCCAACAAAAACCTGCTTCAAGCTAACCCAAGTTCGACAGAAGAGGGCTTGATTTGCCGGATTTCGGGTGTTCGAGGCGCATAAGTCCCCGATATTTCGCCTATTT
>DBPO01000022.1 GCA_002304915.1 Verrucomicrobia bacterium UBA1418 | reverse complement strand
TTGACAAAAATTTGTTTTTGTATAACTTACTCTGGCACATAAAGTTGTGGCAAAATATTAAAAAGTTTGTTAAGTATTAAAATGGATTATACCTTCAAAATAACCAATAAAATCGCATGTTTCATGTCGCAATATTCTATAGTTAATTAACCATTAGATAATTTTTTATCAAATTATCGAATTTCCTAGGAAATTTTACTTTTTTCTTGCCTAAAAAGAATTCTAATGGTTAATTAACCATTGGATAAATCAAGGAGGTTGGCATGGCTTTGAGTCCTACATTGTGGCGAACGTGTCGTGTGTTATCGGGCACTACGCGGCTGTCTTTGTTGCAGCGGATTATTCGCTCTCCGGGGTTATGTGTCAGCGACTTGGCGGCTGCCGAGGGTATCAGCTTGGGGCGTGCGAGTCAGGAGTTGCGCCGGCTTCAATCGCGGGGGCTGGTGCGTGTTGAGCGCATCTTGCGGTATGTGCGCTATTATCCGGAATCGGACCCGTTGGTGGCTTCGGCGAAACCGATTTTAGAGGCGATGAAGCGGGTTGTCGAAAGCAGCAACCGGAATGCTATGGATTTGGCGCAAAAGTACGCGCTCGGGTTGACGCATCCGCGACGCGAAGGAATTATTCGCCTGCTGAAAAATGGTCCTCTGGGTGACAGCGAGCTCAAGGCCCAATCGCGCATGGGGTTTCAGTCGTTTTGGCACCACATGAGTCTCCTCCGGGAGACTGGCTGGATTGAAATGGAAAAGTCGGAGCGTCGCTGGCAGCTGAAGCCGGGCAAGTCGCCGCTTGCCACGTGCTTGCTTGAGCTTGTGTGAGCTGGCGGGGACGAATCAGGCTAGGGCTTGGGTAATCAGCTCGCGGGCGGTGGCGAGGGCGTCGGGGAGTTTATCGGGATTTTTGCCGCCGGCCTGGGCTTTATCGGGCTTGCCGCCGCCGCCGCCGCCGGCGACTTTGGCGATGGCGCCAACGAGTTTGCCTGCGTGCAGGCCTTTGGCTTGCGCAGCGGGGCCGGCGTTCAGGATAAAGGTTGCTTTGCCGTCCGCTGTGGCGGCGAGCAGGATGACGCTGTCGGGAGTTTGTTTGCGCAGGCTTTCGACCAGGGCGCGCAGGGGGTCGGCGGATAGTTCGCCGACGGATTCAATCAGAACGGGGATGCCGTTGATGGGCGCAAACTGGTTGGCTAGCGCGGCTCCTTTTTCCAGGGCGCCTTTTTCGGCGGCGGCTTTCAGCTCTTTTTCCAGTCGGTGGACTTGCTCGACGAGGGCGGTGATGCGTTCGGGGAGTTCCGCGGGGGAAATGGAGAGCTGGTGGGCGGCGGCGGCCAGAAGGGAGTGCTCGTGCAGGGTGTGCGCGCTGGCGGACAGGCCGGTTTGGGCTTCGATGCGCCGGATGCCGGCGGCGATGGAGGTTTCGGCGATGATGCGGAAGGGGCCGATGTCGCCGCTGCGCTCGACATGGGTGCCGCCGCATAGTTCGCGGGAGATGCCTTCGGTTTCGACCACGCGGACGGTGTCGCCGTATTTTTCGTCGAAGACGGCGATGATGCCGGAGCCGGGGACGTCCTTGAGGTCCATTTCGTAGCTTGTGACGGGTTTATTCGCGATGATGTATTCCGTGACCAGATTTTCGATGTCGGCGATTTGCGCGGGGGTGAGAGCTTCGAACCAGGTGAAGTCGAAGCGGAGGCGGTCGGGGGCTACGTAGGAGCCGGCTTGTTTGATGGAGTCGGTGGCGAGGACTTTGCGAAGGGCGGCGTTGAGCAGATGGGTGGCGGTGTGGTGTCGGCGGATGGCGGCGCGGCGGGTGGCGTCCACGCTGGCGGAGACGGTGTCGCCTTTGGTGAGCGCGCCGGCGGTTAATTGGCCTTTGTGGAGGATGATGCCGTCGGCGGGTTTTTGGGTGTCGGTGACTTCAAAGCGCGCGCCTTGGGGGGTGGTGATGGTTCCGGTGTCGCCGATTTGGCCGCCGGATTCGGCGTAGAAGGGGGTTTGCTGGAGCAGAATATCGGCGTGCTGCCCGGCGGCGAGCGAGGGGACGGGGTGGCCGTCGGCGAGGATGGCGAGGATTTCGGTGTCGGCGGTGAGGGCGGTATAGCCGATGAAGGTGGATTTGATGCCTTGGGCGACAAACTGGGCTATCATGTCGTTGGTGGCGGCGGCATCGTTTTTGCGGGCGGCGCGGGCGCGGGCGCGCTGGGCGGCCATGCATTCGTCGAAGGCGGCCTGGTCCACGGTGAGATTTTTTTCGCCGGCCATCAGGACGGTGAGGTCGTAGGGGAAGCCGTAGGTGTCGTACAGCTTGAAGGCTTGGTCGCCGGGGAAGATGGTGGCTTTGTTTTGCTGGAGTTCGGCGACGGTTTCGTCGAACAGGGCGATGCCGCGGTCGAGGGTGTGGGCGAAGGATTCTTCTTCGGCGCGGAGGGCGCGGATAATTTCGGCGCGGCGCGCGGTGAGTTCGGGGAAAAAGCCGCCCATTTGTTTTTCGAGGACGGGGAAGAGTTCGCAGAGGAAGGGTTTGTTGAGGCCGAGGTTGCGGCCGAAGCGGGCGGCGCGGCGCAGGAGGCGGCGCAGGACGTAGCCGCGGCCGTCGTTGGAGGGCATGACGCCATCGGCGATGGCGAAGGATAGCGCGCGGAGGTGGTCGGCGATGACGCGCATGGCTACGGCGTTTTCGCCGTCGGTGTAGGGTTGGCCGGAGCGTTCGGAAATGGCTTGGATGAGGGGGGTGAAGACGTCGGTGTCGTAATTGGATTTTTTGCCTTGAATGACGGCGACGATGCGTTCGAAGCCCATGCCGGTGTCCACGCATTTGGCGGGCAGGTCGTCGAGGGTGCCGTCGGATTTGCGGTTGTATTGCATGAAGACGTTGTTCCAGATTTCGATGACGTCGGGGGTTCCGGCGTTGACCATGTCCGGGGTGCAGCCGTTGGGGGTGAGGTCGAAGTGAATTTCGGAGCAGGGGCCGCAGGGGCCGGTGTCGCCCATTTCCCAGAAGTTGTCTTTTTCGCCGAAGCGCAGGATGTGGGCGGGGTCTACGTCGGTGCAGGTGCGCCAAATGTCGGCGGCTTCGTCGTCGGTGGTGTAGACGGTGACCCAGAGGCGATTTTTGGGGAGTTTCCAGACTTGGGTGAGCAGTTCCCAGGCCCAGGTGATGGCTTCGCGTTTGTAGTAGTCGCCGAAGGACCAGTTGCCGAGCATTTCGAAGAAGGTGTGGTGGTAGGTGTCGCGGCCGACTTCTTCGAGGTCGTTGTGTTTGCCGGAGACGCGGATGCATTTTTGGGTGTTGGCGACGCGTTTCCAGGAGGATTTGCGGGCGCCGAGGAATATTTCTTTGAACTGGTTCATGCCGGCGTTGGCGAAGAGCAGCGTGGGGTCGGTGGGGAGCACGACGGGGGAGGAGGGCACGATTTCGTGGCCGCGCTCGGCGAAGAAGTCGAGGAACGATTGGCGGATTTCACTGGATGTCATCATCGGTTTGCTCCAAATTAGTGTTTTCCACGGTGTGGAAACGTTTCATGCCATTTTTCCACGCTATGGAAAAGTTTTTCTCCGTTTTTCCATGCTATGGAAAAGTTTTTTCCACAGTATGGAAAAAATGGGCCGGTTTTTCCACGGTATGGAAAAGTTTTACGCCATTTTTCCACGCTATGGAAAATTATTTTCCACAGTGTGGAAAACTTTTCGTCACGCCCATTTCTGCCGCCGGCCGGTTTGGCACCGTCGAGTTTGATGCCGACGGCCGCATAACGGCGTTCCGCGAAAAAGCTGAGCGCGCCGCCGGATTCGTCAACGCCGGCATCTACTGGCTGCCGCGCGAGCTGATTGCCGCCATCCCCGCCGGCCGCGCGGTTTCTCTGGAGACGGAGATTTTCCCCGCTCTGGCCGCCCAAGGCAACTTGTGGGCGCTGCCCGCGCCGCCGCCGCTGCTCGATATGGGCACGCCCGCCGGCCGCGCCGAAATGGAGCGGGTTCTCCGCTCCGGCTGATGCCCCGCATACGCACCCCGTCCGCCCCGTCCGCCCCAACCGAAAACTGGTTTTCGCGTTTGGGGCGTTGTGATACTGTTTCCACCATGCTCACGTTGCTGAGGGTTAAAAATCTCGCGCTGGTTGAGGATGCATCGGTGGAATTCAAGCCGGGGCTGAACATCATCACCGGCGAAACCGGCGCGGGAAAATCCATTTTGATTGGCGCGCTTTATCTCCTGCTGGGTGAACGCGCGGACACTTCCGCCATTCGCGCCGGCGCATCCCAGTGTGTGGTGGAAGCGACATTTCAGCTTGCCGCCCCCGACGGCGTTCAGGCCATTCTGGCGGATGCGGGTCTCGATCCCTGCGAGGACGGCCAACTCATTTTGCGGCGAATCGTCAAGGCGGGCGGCGGCGGGCAGGCATATGTCAACGACGTGGGCGTAACGCTGGCCACGCTGAAACGCTTGGGCGCGCTGCTCGTGGATTTGCACGGGCCGCACGACCATCAGTCGCTTTTCCATTCCGCCGCGCAACTGGATATTCTGGATGCGTATGCCCGCGCCGATAAAGAGCTGAACGCCTATACCGAGGCTTACGCCCAGCGCCAAGCCCTGCTGGCGCGACAGGCGGAGTTGGCCGCCGACGTGGACGACTTGGACGCGCAAATAGATTTGCTCAGTTACCGCGTCAAGGAAATCGAAGATGCCGCGCCCGTCATCGGCGAGGAAGAAGACATCCGCGCCGAGCAGCAAACGGTCGGCCATGCCCAGCGCATTCTGGAGCTGGGGCAACTGATTGTGCAGGCGACCTCGGAGGATGACCTGTCCGCGTTGAACATTCTGGCGCCCGCCCGCAAGGCGCTTGACGAATTGGCGCGGCTGATGCCCGCCGCGCAAGGCTGGCCGGAGGAATTGCGTCAGCATACCGATGCGCTGGCCGAACTTTCCGGCGCCATTCAACGGGAATTGGCGGACTTGGATGCAGACCCCGCGCGGCTGGCCTGGCTGGATGAGCGCCTCGCCACCTATCGCCTGTTGAAGCGCAAATACGGCGGCTCGGTGGAAGCCGTTCTCGCCACGCTGGAGGCCGCCCAGGAACGCCTGAAGGATTTGCGCACGCGCGACGAACAACAAACGGCCCTCGCCCGCGAATTGGCCGACGTGGAACAGAAGCTTCAAAAATTGGGTCTGGCCCTGCGCAAGCGGCGCGCAGCCGCCGCCGAAAAACTCGCGCCAGCCATCACGACCGAGCTGCAAGCGCTGGGCTTCGCGCACGGTTCTTTTGCCGTCGAACTTCAACCGGCGGACGCCCCCGGCCCGGCCGGTCTGGACCACATCGAATTCGGCTTTGCCCCCAATGTCGGCGAACCCATGCGCCCCCTGCGGGCGATTGCCTCATCCGGCGAAATTTCGCGCGTCATGCTGGCCATCAAGGTGGTGCTCGCGGAAGCCGATAAAATCCCGCTGCTGGTGTTTGACGAAATTGACGCCAACGTCGGCGGCGAAACCGCGCACGCCGTGGGCCGGAAGCTGGTCGCCGCCGCGCGCCGCCGCCAAGTGGTCGCCATTACCCACCTGCCGCCGGTGGCGGCGGGCGGCACGTATCATCTGGCCGTGCGCAAACAGGTTCACGAGGGACGCACCCACACCCGCGTGGAACCGCTGACGGCCAGCGCGCGCGTGGAAGAACTGGCGCGCATGTTGGGCGGGCGCGAATCCACCAGCGTCGCCCTGCGCCACGCGGAGGAACTGCTGGCCGCTGCGCAAAAAGCCGCGACCCAATAAGCCCGTTCAATCCTCCGGCGGCTGAATGCCGTGGTGGACCAGCATGTTGCCTTCGGCCAGCGCCAGATTCGCCACTTGTTGATTGTAGTCGGCCAGCGCGGATATTTCGGATTGTCGCGCCTGGGTCAAATCGCGTTGCAGTTGCAACACAATAAAGCTGGTGCTTTTGCCGCTGTCCAGCTTGCGTTGTTCCGCATCGAGCGCCTGCTCGGCGTATTCACGCGCCTCTCGTGTGGCCTGAACCCGCTCCAGCCCCGACGCCACGGCGTTGGCCGCGTTGTCCACCTCCACGAGGGCCGTCTCCTCCAGTTGCCGCAATTCGAGCTGCATGCGCTCCGTGGCCAGCACGCTTTGCCGGTGCCGGGCGCGCGCGGTGCGATTGCCCAGCGGAATGCTCAACGTCACCCCCAGCGTCCAAAAGGGTTCATCCGCCGATTGCATCCGCTCCCAAACGTCGCCCTGACGCTCCTCATGCGTGGCGGCCACGCCATACCCGCCCACCAAATCCAGCGCCGGAAGAGTCTGATTCTTTTGATAGCCGGCGACGATTTCCTGCCGCGCGAGAGCCAGCCGCGCCTGACGCAAGTCGGGCCGATTCGCCAGCGCCTGCTCGCCGCTGGCCGCCCCATCCACCATCACCGGCTCCGCCGACAACTCGCCAACCGCCCGGATTTCCGCCGCACGCTGCTGGCGGTGGTCCGCAAAAACAAGTGCCTTCAACTTATTTTGCGCCTCCGCATACGTTCGGCGCGCGGCGCTGAGGTCGGCGCGAGCGGCGGCCGCCTGACTTTCCGCCTGTTTTTCATCAAGGATGGCCATCGCGCCAATTTGCACTTTTCGCTGGTTGTCCGCGTGCAATTGCGTGGCCAGGCGCACGGCTTCTTCCTGCACCCGAATGGACTCGCGCGCCTGAATCAGGCTGTACCAGGCCGACTCCACCTGCATCAGAATGTTTTGCATTTTATTTTCAAGTTGCGCGCCGGATTCCGCGAATTGCTTGCGGGCAATTGCCACCTGATAGCGCGCGCCGCCGGTCTTGAAGCCTTTGAGCAGAGGCTGGGTCAACGTGATGCCGGCGCTGCCGGTGCTGGTATCAAAAGGATTGCCGCCGGTCGTGCCGCTGGCATCCCCGGATTTCGCGCTGATGTCGTACCGCAGGCCCGCCAACGCGGTTTCTCCGGCGAGGCCGACGCCCCAGCTATCGGTGTCGGTGTCACTGCCGGCGTTGGCCCGTTCGAGCGTGTCACGGTCTGCCCGCCCCAAAGTTTCTTCGTGACGGCGCGTCGCGGACGCGGTCAGCGCCGGATCATAGCCGCCCTGCGCGGCGGAAATATCCGTTCGGGCCGATTCATGGCTCACGCGCTCCAATCGCAAATCCAAATTGTTCTGCAATGCCAACTCGACACAGTCAGCCAGCGTCAATTCGTGAACCACTTGCTCCGCACCAGCAATGCCCGCGCCAGCAACAAAAAACAGCGCCAGCCCCGCGCGGCTCAACAGCCGCGGAAACAAACTCAAGAATGGACGGTTTTTATTACTCATAACGAAGAGCCTCGATGGGGTCCAAACCGGCGGCCTTGCGCGCCGGATAAAACCCGAAGAAGATGCCGATAATCGCACTGAACGCAAACGCCACCACCACCGATTGGGGCGAAATCAAGGTAAGCCAGCCGAGCTGTTCAGACACCACATATGCCACGGCAAATCCCAGGCCTATGCCAATCAACCCGCCGCCGACACTCAAGACCACGGCTTCAACCAGAAACTGAAACAGAATATCGCTGCCGCGCGCCCCAACCGCCATGCGCACGCCAATTTCGCGGGTGCGCTCCGTGACGCTCACCAGCATGATATTCATGATGCCGATGCCGCCTACCAACAGCGAAACGCCCGCAATCGCGCCGAGCAGCACGGTCATCGTGCGCGCTGTGGAGGTCGCCAGCTCCATGATTTCCTGCTGGCTGCGAATATGAAAGTCATCCTCCGCGCCCGGACGCAAACGGTGCCGCTGACGCAACAGGGCCGTCAAATCCTCCATGACCGGCTCGACCCATTCGGCGCTCTGGGCCTGCACCGTAATGGAGCGAAAGGTGTCTGTGCCCGTCAGCCGCACCATGGCGCTGGACCAGGGCATCAAAATCATATCGTCCTGATCGTGGCCCATCATGTTCATCCCCTTGGGCTTGAGCAGGCCAATCACCGTATAGGGCGCGCCTTGAATCCGGATGATTTGACCAACCGGATTGCCACCGCCGAATAAATTGGTGGCGACGGTCATGCCCAAAATCACCACCTTGGCCGTGCTTCGGACATCGGCCGCGGTGAAGTTGCCGCCTTCAACAAATTCCCACGCGCGAATATCTATAAAGTCTTCGCCCGCGCCATAGACGGTCGTAAAAACATTTTGGTTCCCGGCCATCACCTGCAAACTTTTGCGCACATCCGGCGTCGCACGAATCACCCCATCCACTTCGCGGCGAATGGCCTCGTAATCCTGACGCGTGAGCGTCGGCGCGCTCCCCCAGCCGCCCCGCACTCCGTGACGCCCGCCCGCGCCCGACATCACCAGCACGGTGTTCTGCCCGATTTGCGCAATGCTGGACGCCACCTGCTCCTTGGCGCCGGTGCCAATCGCCACCATGGCAATCACCGCCGCCACGCCGATAATAATGCCCAGCATGGTCAGGCCCGAACGCATCGGGTTGCGGCGCAGCGCCCGCAGGGCAATCATCCAGGTTGCCGTCCACTTCATCCCGCCACCTCTTCCGGCCCGCGCCAGTTCAGCAATTCCGCGGCGGCATCCAACCGATGGGGCACGGGCTGATCGTTGACAATCCGGCCATCGCGCATGGTGATGGCCCGGCGGCAAAAGCGGGCAATATCCGGCTCGTGCGTCACCATGACAATCGTCATGCCCCTTTCATTCAACTCCTGAAAAATCGCCATGATTTCCAGGCTGGTGCGTGTGTCCAGATTGCCGGTCGGCTCATCGGCCAGCAGCAGACCGGGCTCATTGACCAAGGCCCGCGCAATCGCCACGCGCTGTTGCTGCCCGCCGGACAACTGGCTGGGGTGATGGTGGGCGCGCTCGGCCAGCCCCACCCGCGACAGCGCCTCCATGGAGCGCCGCCGCAATTCACGCCGACGAAATCCCTCCGGCGCGTATAGCAAAGGCAATTCCACATTTTCCAGCGCCGAAGTGCGCGCAAGCAAATTGAAGCTCTGAAACACAAAACCCATCTGCCGATTGCGCACACGGGAAAGTTCGCCGCGCGAGAGATGGCTGACATCGGCGCCGTTCAACACATATCGGCCGGCCGTCGGCCGGTCCAGACAGCCAATCAGATTCATCAACGTGGATTTGCCGGAACCGCTCGCTCCCATCACGGCCACGAATTCGCCCGCGTCAATCCGCAAGTGAACATCGCGCACCGCATGCACAGCGACTTCGCCGGTCTGATACGTCTTCTCCAGCGCTTCGAGCAAAATGATGGGCGTGCGCGACATCAGCGCTCCTTACCGACGCATGCCCGGCCGAGGCGGCACAAACGGCGAAGAGGCATTGCGCCGCGCGGCATTCTTGTCTTCCTCTGTCTGAACGCCGGTGACAATCATTTCGCCTTCCGCAGGGCTGTCGCCGATAATTTCCGACCACATGCCATCGCTGATGCCAACCTCCACCGGAATCCGGCGCAAGCCATCCGGTTGTTCAGCCAGGCCATAGACGACTTGCGTCTGCGCCGGCTTGTCCGCTTCAGGCGTCACCGCGACGCCCTCGGGCGGGCGAAAACGAAGCGCCGCATTCGGCAGGCGAACGACATCGGTGCGCTGCGCGGTAATCACCTCTGCATTCGCCGTCATTCCGGGGCGCAATTTCAAATCGTGATTATCCACATCCACGATGGCCATGTAATTCACCACGCCCTGATTGGTCACCGGCGCGTAGCGCACCTGGCTGACCTGCCCCGTAAAGGTGCGCGCGGGAAACGCATCCACCGTGAACGACACCGCCTGCCCCTCTTCCACGCCGCCGACATCCGCTTCGGAAATTTGCGCCTCAATGCGCATCTCGCGCAAATCCTGCGCAAGCGTGAAAAGCGTCGGCGCATTCAAGCTGGCGGCCACCGTTTGCCCCACATCCACCTCGCGCGAAATCACCACGCCATTCATCGGCGAAACAATCGTGGTTTTCTCCAAGTCCACTTGCGCCTTGCTCAAGCCGGCCTCGCGCACTTGCAGCGTCGCGCGGGCCTGAGCGCAGGTGGCCTCGGCCTGATCGTAATCCGCCTGGCTAATCAACTCCAGCGCGCGCAATTCCTCCGCCCGCGTGAAGTTCGCCGCAGCCAGCTTGAGCGCCGCCTTCGCGCTATTCAATTCCGCCGTCGCCTGCTCCACCTGCCGCTCATAGGTCGAGGCATCCAGTTGCGCCAGCACCTGACCATTCGTTACCGGAGAATTAAAATCCGCATACAGCGCCACAATTTTGCCGGAGACTTCGCTGCCGACCAAAACCGTCTGCACGGCCTCCAGCGCGCCGTTGGCCGTGACCGTCTGGCGGATGTCGCCCCTGTCGAGAGGCACCGTCCGGAAAGATGTCGCCCCATTCCCTTGAGCCGAGCGCTGGCGCCACCACCAGCCGCCGCCGAGCACAAGAGCCAAGATGAGCAAAATCCAAAACCATCGCTTATTTTTCTTCTTCGGTTGCATGCTGAATTTCCAATATCCTTTTGTTGGCAGTCGCTCCCGACCAGCCAAGGGTTACACCGCCCCCCAAAAAACGAGCATGCCCCCGACCGGCTGGCCGCGCGTCACGCTTTGAGCATGTCGTTAATCGCCGCGGCGGCCCGGCGGCCCTCGCCCATGGCCAAAATAACCGTCGCGGCGCCGAGCACGATGTCGCCGCCGGCGAATACCTTCGGCAGGCTGGTGCGCCCGTTTTCATCGGTAATGATGCGTCCGTTCTTATCGGTTTCCAGCCCCGGCGTGGTTTGTTTGATGAGCGGATTGGACTCATTCCCAATGGCCACAATCACCGCGTCAATCGGAATTTGAAATTCGCTGCCCGGAATCACCACCGGACGCCGCCGCCCGCTGGCATCAGGCTCGCCCAGCTCGTAGCGCAGACATTCAATGCCCGTCACCCGCCCGTCATCTCCCAGAATGCGCTTGGCATTTTGCAACAGATGGAACTGCACGCCCTCTTCCTTGGCGTGGGCGACTTCCTCCACCCGCGCCGGCATTTCCGCCTCAGTGCGGCGGTAAATCAAATGAACCTCCTGCGCGCCAAGGCGCAGCGCGGTGCGGGCCGAATCCATCGCGACATTCCCGCCGCCCAGCACCGCCACCCGCTGCGCGGCATGAATCGGCGTCATCGCGTGCTCAAGGTCATAGGCCCGCATGAGATTGGAACGCGTCAGATATTCGTTGGCGGAATACACCCCCACGAGATGCTCGCCCTCAATGTTCATAAACTTCGGCAAGCCCGCGCCGGAGCCGATAAACACCGCGTCAAAACCATCCTTTTCAAACAAGTCGTGAATCTTGCGCGCCCGGCCCACCAGAAAATTCAAGCGAATCTCAACCCCCATTTGTTTCAAGGCATCCAGCTCCGCCCGAACAATGGCCTTGGGCAACCGAAACTCCGGAATGCCATACACCAGCACCCCGCCCGCCTTGTGAAACGCCTCAAAAAGAACCACCGTATGCCCCGCGCGCCGGGTGTCCGCCGCAACGGTAATCCCCGCCGGCCCGCTACCCACCACCGCCACTTTTTTGCCGGTCTCCGGCGCCACCTGCGGCGGCGCGGCCTGCCCGAATTTGCGGTCCCAATCCGCCGCATAACGCTCCAGACGGCCAATCGCCACCGCCTTGTCCAGCGACTTCAGGCTCTTGCCCAGCGTGCACGGCGCCTGACACTGCGTTTCCTGCGGACACACCCGCCCGCACACCGCCGGCAACAAACTGGTTTCCTTGATGATGGCAATCGCCTTCGCCGGATCGCCCGCCGCCAGCGCCGCGATAAATTGCGGTATCTGAACGCCCACCGGACACCCCGACACGCACGGCGCATTTTTACACTGCAAACAGCGCGCGGCTTCCACGCGCGCCTGCTCGGCATAATAACCCAGCGCCACTTCGCGCATGTTGCGCGCCCGCGCCAGCGGCTCCTGCGACGGCATCTCCTGAGCGGCAATGCCCATGCGGTCGCGTGGACGCAACGGCGTCGGCAATGCCTGAATCCGCGCCCACTCCGCCTCAGCCGCGGCCAACAACGATTCGGGAGGTTGCCAGCTCATTCTCGCATCCCCTTTCTTACCGCCTCGGCATGCAGGTTGCACCCTTCCGCCGCCAGCCTCTCTTGTTTGCGGTAGGAACCCAACCGCTGAATCATCTGGTCAAAATCCACCTGATGCCCGTCAAACTCCGGGCCATCCACGCACACAAACTTGGTCTGCCCGCCCACCAGCACCCGACAGCCGCCGCACATGCCCGTGCCGTCAATCATGATGGTATTCAAACTGACCACCGTTGAGACCCCATACGGCCGCGTGGTCTCGGCGCAAAACTTCATCATCAGCGGCGGCCCGATGGCCACCACCAAATCCGGCTTGGGCGACTGCTCGCACAACTCCTTCAGCGGCGCGGTCACGAGGTCCTTGCGCCCATAGCTGCCGTCATCCGTGCAGACAATGACATCATCCGTCAGCGCCCGCATTTCCTGTTCCAGAATCACCAGTTCCTTCGTGCGCGCCCCGATAATCACCACCAGCTCATTCCCCGCCCGCTTCATCGCCTGCGCAATGGGATACAGCGGCGCGACGCCAATGCCCCCCCCCACGCAAACCACCCGCCCGAAGTTCTGAATATGCGTTGGCCGCCCCAACGGACCGACCAGATTCTCAATCTTGTCCCCCACATTCAATTCCGCCAGCATCCGCGTACTGCGCCCCACGGCCTGAAAAATAAGCGTAATGCTCCCCTCCTTCACATCCGCGTCGGCAATCGTCAGCGGAATCCGCTCGCCGTATTCGGTATCCAACTGAAGAATAATAAACTGCCCCGGCTGACGCTCCTCGGCAATCAGTGGCGACGCCACCCGAATGCGGTACACATCCTTCGCAAGCTGCTCTTTAAAAAGAATTTGATTCATTTCTGGAGTCTCCGGCTGCTCTGGTCATAACTTTTTCATCCTATCCCTTCGCCCCCGCTTCGCAAAGAACTTTGTGCAACCCGCCGCCGGAGATAATTCCCCCCCCCCAAGGATGCCCCACCCCAGCCGAATGGNNCAGGAAAAAAGAAAGGCTGCCACGCCTCAGATGAAAACCCGCCCCAAACCAACGTGCAAAAAATTCCGCACCCGGTCTCCTGGGCCGTCAGATTCTATGCGAATGTATGAGCAGACTCCCGCTTATTGAATTCTCAATATTGCACAATTGGAAGTGGCTCGGCCGCCATGTGCCGACGATTCGCCCAAGGGCTTGTCGCCAACGTCAGATACGACCGAATCGCACTCAACGACCAATTTTATCTCGCAATCCTTGCCCGGAACAAATGGGCCAACATCAAAAGCCCAAGTCCCCGTTGCCCCCCGCAAAACCCATATTTTCTCCGTTTTCACAGGCCAATCACCAGGGGATGCATCTTCAATGTGGACGGCGCATGTTTCTTCAACGGTGACACTCTCGCCGGGAGAAATCCCGATGAATAAATTTTCCTGTGCTGCAATGCCGAGGAATTGCCGTATCGGAAACACATAATGGCCTTCCGATGAAAAAACGGCTAGATGCCGCGCATAAAACAATTCACGAGGCGTGATGCGGACTTGTTTATCCGTGTTGTTTGTGATGACAACCCCAAGCACAAACTCACGGCTTGCAGATACGCTTGCAGGAGATACGGATAGCTGTATATCCACTATCCCGTTTGTTGTTTCCACGGGGATTTCAACATTTGCGGGCACACCCAGCATTCGCAATGCCATGCAAACATCCTCTTTGACATATGAGCGATTCGTTTGAAGCAATGCCTCTTGTAAAGCTGGAACGGCCGTTTTGTCGCCAAGATGCCCAAGCGCAAGAGCATAATAACGATTATTTTTCTCTATAAGTTGTTTTGATATTTCCTGAACCGAGGATGTGTCGTTCGCGGAAACCAAAGCGGTCAACGCATAGTACCACGCGTCTTCGTTATCGAGATCGGATATTAACCGCCATAGAGCCTGTCTTTGTTCAGCGGAAAGATTGGACGCCTTCCTTGCAACATCCCACTTCATCATAGGCGAATATGATTTCGAAAGGAATACTTCATCATACGATTGCCGTGCGGCGTCCATCGGAGGGCCATCGTCCCCTGTTGAACCACCCAACGACAGGTTGCCGAATGCACATAGCAAGAAAACAAATAAAGCCGCTTTATTGTAAAAGCTGCGATGAACTGCATGCGATTCCATGACTCCTCCTAATACTCCGTTGTTCCATATGTCCACTGTTTTCCGGGGCGCGCCCAATCCTTTGTTGGATCAGAAATATATCCTTGCTCGGCCATGCGGCAGAGAAACTCCTGATCTCCATATGCATAATAGTTTGAATAAATTAATTGACTTAAATTATAGGTGTCGGGATGGTTCTTATCGAAATAGTAAGGGGCACACCCTTCCTCCATATCTGGGATGCCATCATGATCGCTATCGGGCAGTATGTTCCGATTGTGCCATCTTCTCTTGTGTTCTTTTTCATGAAGTACAATGGCCGCAACAGCATCAATCCCCGTAGCATCGACGCCTATCGTGAATTGGAGAGTATCATTGGTTCTGTGCGTTACCAGTGTAGAGGTCAATCCCTGAGCAGCTGCACTATATACATACAATGTATCATTACTAGGAACATATCTACCATTTAAGAGGGCGTGTTCTCCGCCATATTCAAATTCGTCAAGGCCGCCACTTACAGCCCCTTGCTGCCAATAGTAATACCAGTTCGGTGTTACGCCAGAGCCTGCCCCCGGATGATTCTTTGCATCCCGTGAGAAGAATATCTTGGTTTTACCAGATTGAGAAGAAGAAAGGCCATCAAGGGATACCACCAGATTCTTTATTCCGAACTCGTCATTATCAGCGGGCAAGGAGGTAAAGAAGGCCTTTTCCCGCCAATCACCAGCCGAATCATAAACACCAAGACCGGGACCTGCTCCCCCATTCTGCCATGTCAAGGCCGATCCCCCTATCGCTCCAATTGTCCATAACACCTTGTTCGTAACAAATGCCTGAACTCTGTTGGAGTTTGGCATTACTTCAACGATACAGGCAACACCACAAACCCCAGGCGATGAATCATCAAATGAGTTGTGGAAATATCTAGATGCCGCTTGGTCATCGGGTCTGCTCATAACCAGCTTAATGGGCTCAACAATGTACGAAAATGTCCCGATGGCATCTCCGCCGGCATTGATAATGGCATTAGTGGTGCCATTCACTAGGACAGAACTACCCGGAATAATATCCCAATAAAGGCTGACGGTATCGTCTGATGGGCTGATAGCGACACCACGGGTGATGGTAAGGGTATAGGTGTCGCCACTTGTCAGCCGGAAAACATTGGTCGCAACAGCATTAATATGGGATGGCACTGACCACCTCTGCCCTCCAACTTCCACGGTAGCCGTATCCGCACTTCCGCCTTGACGCACGACAACAGTGAGGATGCCCTGAATGCTGTCGCCAATCGTGAGACCTCAGCGCTTCAATCTCCTTGAGGCGAGTGATTTTTCGTAACATATTCGCGCCACCAGCCGTTCCCGCCATTCCAAGCGGCTGTCGTCAACGGCCGCAAAGAGGGCGTTGGTGGAAGCCGNNAAGCCGTGGAAACGAGCCGGTCCCTCAGTTCCACATAGGCCTGCCCCTGAGCGCCAGCGGCCTCCGCAAGTCTGGGCTGCAACTCCAGTACTTCATCGGCCCACGCACAACATGCGCACAGCATCAGCAGGATGGACAGTGTGCTGGGTTTCATCGCTCGCGAACCACTACTTTTCATCAGCCGCTGTTTCCCCGACAAACGGCCCTGTCTTCAAAAATTCGGGTGTGGGCATCAACCGAAACGGCGGCTCGGAGTCGTCCGCTTCCCGAACGGGGCGTTGAAGAACATCTGCCAGCAGCTCGCGGCAAGGCTCCAGCCATTCGTAGCGATTAACCATTTCCTCCAATGATTCCGCATGTCGCGCATCCGCAATGCCAATCACACGCTTGAACTGACCTGGATAACCAATGGAATAGGGCCATTCCACCGGCTCCCTAATCCGGCCGGTTTGCATCTCCAGATACCGGAGAAATTGCGAAATTAAAACCGGCACCGCATCTGAATAGTGGTCTTTGATTAGGGCATCATAAAAACGCATGAACATCTGCTTGCCGGGGGGCGAATCGTCGGCGATGCGGTCCATCATAATTCGATGGCGATAGGCTCCTTCGGGTTCCCGGCTCGCCGCGCACAGCAAATAGTAAGGCCAAGCCTCGGCCAGTCGCCACCCAAAATGCTCATTTGAATTTTCCTGCGTATCCTTCCAGTTGATTTCCAGATAGTAGTACCACAGGCCTGCCGCATCCAGCCGAGGGTCTGCCAGCGGACCCATATCGTAGGCAAAACCAGTAATGTACTTGCGCCAGTCCGGATTGAACTCAGGATCCTTGGGCCAATCATAGTTGCGCAAAGCCTGGATGTCAGCCCCGCGCAGTATGCGCTCCAGAACGATTCGCGCCACCAGCCGTTCCCGCCATTCCAAGCGGGTGTCGTCAACGGCCACAAAGAGGGCGTTGGTGGAAGCCGNNCCGTGGAAACGAGCCGGTCCCGCAGCTCCACGTAGGCTTGCCCCTGCGCGCCAGCGGCCTCCGCAAGCCTGGGCTGCAACTCCAATACTTCATCGGCCCACGCGCATCCTGCGCAAAGCATCAGCAGGATGGACAGTGTGCTAGGTTTCATCGCGCGCGAACCACTACTTTTCATCAGCCGCTGTTTCCCCGACAAACGGCCCTGTCTTCAAAAATTCGGGTGTGGGCATCAACCGAAACGGCGGCTCGGAGTCGTCCGCTTCCCGAACGGGGCGTTGAAGAACATCTGCCAGCAGCTCGCGGCAAGGCTCCAGCCATTCATAGCGATTAACCATTTCTTCCAACAACTCCGCATGTCGTGCATCCGCAATGCCAATCACACGCTTGAACTGACCTGGATAACCAATGGAATAGGGCCATTCCACCGGCTCTCTAATCTGGCCGGTTTGCATCTCCAGATACTGGAGAAATCGCGCAATCAAAACCGGCACCGCATCTGAGTAGTGGTCCTTGATTAGGGCATCATAAAAACGCATGAACATCTTTTTTCCGAGGGGAGGATCGTCGGCGAGGCGGTCCATCATTACCCGATGGCGATAGGCTCCTTCGGGTGCCCGGCCTGCCGCACGTAGCAGACAGGAGGCCCAAACCTCGGCTAGGCGCCACATATTTTCATTTGGCATTTCCTGCGTATCCTTCCAGTTGATTTCCAAGTAGTAGTACCACAGACCCGCTGCATCCAGCCGAGGGTCTGCCAATGGCCCCATTTGATAGGCAAATCCTAAAATGAATTTGTTCCAGTCCGGATTGAATTCAGGGTCCTTGGTCCAATCGTAGTTGCGCAATGCCTGGATGTCAGCCCCGCGCAGTATGCGCTCCAGAACGATTCGCGCCACCAGCCGCTCCCGCCATGCCAAGCGGGTGTCGTCAACGGCCGCCAAGAGGGCGTTGGTGGAAGCCGTGGAAACGAGCCGGTCCCGCAGCTCCACGTAGGCCTGCCCCTGCGCGCCAGCAGTCTCCGCAAGTTTGGGCTGCAACTCCAGCGCCTCATCGGCCCACGCACAACACGCGCACAGCATAACCAGTATCAACAATCGGCTTGTCTTCATTTCTTTACTCCCAACTTTCAACTTGTTCCCAAAATGGCGGAATGGCAGGAAGGCTCCGAATGGCCGCCGTTGCACAGTGCATGTTGCCCCGGTGTACGTGAAAAATCCAGCTATCGTGAAACTCCGCCCCCGGAACATGCTCTTCGGCATAATTTTTGAAGCAGGCAATTCCCGGCGCCGGCATGATGATCCGGCTCTCGTTCATCACCAGAGAGTTCACCAGATTCGGGGTTGCGGCAAGAAAGCCATGTTGACCAGCATGGCTTACCCAATCAAACAGAACGGGCATGGGGACAAATTCGATGGCACCACCCAAAGCCGTGCGCAACTTGTTTGTGAATAATGCAATCTGCGATGCTGGTGATGCGTGGGCATTTTCCCCCAGCGACAGATTCAACCGCATGGCATCGCTCAGCGCATAGATAACATCATCCTCGGCATGCGCCTGCGAGGGGCGGCCACCCTGAGCGCGGGCAACCTGAGTGACGGGGCCATTGGCGCTGAGCACCGAAAGAATCTCATGGTTGACCCGCAAATAATCACCTGTTGCGAATACCGCGTTGCTGAACACAATCGTGACCGGGGCGCTGGAATCGGGCAAGCCGCCAGTCGGCAGATGTGAACGCTTGAATTGGCCCGCGGCGTTGGTGGCGATGACCACCTTGGCAACAGTGGTGGTGCGCGCGGCATCAACGTGGTTGCTCGTTGTGCCCCACCAGAGGGTTTGAGTGTCGCAACCGCCAACAATTTCCTCATGCAGCAAGTCCGCCGCTTTCCAGGGGTCCGCAACCAGCATCTTGTTGGTGGCCGTGAACATGACAATCTCATCCACATGGCCGACCACAAGCCAATCTGTATCTAAATCAACAATCTGTTGTACATTTTGGGCTAGCCAAAAAGGGAGGGAATCAGCCCTTTTGGACCCAAGCATGATTCTGCCATATGGCTCATTTGTTCCTAGCGGAGGTGTAGCCATGATATTTCCGCCGTGTCCATTTATGCACCAAGGAGCCAGACCGGGTATCCCTTCATCGTAGCGCAGAACATTGTCGAGATTTGCGGCACCACCACTATGATTGCCGTCCAGTACCACAAACACCGAATGATTGTTGGTTGCGAGAGTTTGACATTTGGTGAACTTGACCAGATCTTGCGCCCAACCGGATGCGCGCGATGCCTGACTCAAAAAAGTTATGCCGGAAATGCCGAGGTCTCTTGTTGAATACACCTTCTCCGCCGGGTAGCACTCCGAGGGCAAAATCAATGGGGCCACGGTCAATCGCACGTTGTCGGAACAGACGACTTGGTTCGATATCAACAGTTCCAGCTCAATGTCGAATCGAACGGGCAGCCCATCGTTGTATTTGCGGGAGCGTGACGAAGCCGCATAGAAAGTCGCACCGCTGGACGGCCACAGCGGCAGGGTATAACAGCCGCTTGAATCGAAGTTAACATTGGTTCCACCCGCATCCACCATCCACAGATACTGGCGAGTACTGGAATCTGGCAGACGGATGCGCATGGACTTTTCCGGTATCGCGTTAAAAAGCGGGTCCGGCGGCTGGATGACCAGCTTCGCAAGCCCTTGGACAGGGTTCGTGCCATATGGATCTATGCGTATGCGAGGGGACACCAACGCTCCCCGGGAAAGTGTCCATCCGTCTTCGCCCTCATCGTCAAGAACATCGTGGACGGCATGGTCCCGATCCGTATCCACGTCCAAATCCACCTCAAGGAGGACAATCTTGTATTCACCCCCCAGCTTGCCGGTAAAGTCCGGACGCTGGCCCGCATCCTGCACCAAGAGACATGGATACATACCATCAAGGACATCGGCACTGGTGACCACTGTGCGGTTGTTGTCTAACCAAAAAGTTCCGCGGGACTCTGCATCCAGCCACTCTACATGAAATTCCTCCTGAACATTGCCTTCGGTGACCCACAGGCAAAGCGTGGCGTCGCTCTTAAGATTTTCAAAGTATACCTTAACCCACCCTTCCAAGCCAATATCCGTCATTCCGCTGTTTGCCCAACCCGGCATTGAAGGTTCATATCTGAGGACATACGGCTGGGGCGTGGCGGAGTTTGGATCGTTGGGGTTGCTGTTTTGCATCAATTCGTCGAAATTGGAGATGCCATCATTATCCGCGTGGCCATACAGATCGGTGCCCGGAAATGCCATTTCCCAACTGTCGGGGATTCCGTTGGTATTTTCGTCAGGGTTCAGGGGATCCCACCCGTTGGCGATTTCATACGAATCGCTTCCCCACCAATCAGACACCGCGCCCGACGGCGGCGGCCAGGGATAAATGTCGTCATCCGTCGCCCAGGTATTGGGGTTTGTGCCGTGGGTGATGCATTCGGCATAGTCGGACAGCCCGTCTCCATCGCTGTCAGCATTATGCGGATTTGTGGGTTCTCCGTAGGGATTTCGGCTCCCCGTCAATTCCTCCGCATCCGTAAGCCCGTCCCCGTCCGAATCGGGGATGTCGGCGAAAGGATTGGGGGTT
>DBPO01000090.1 GCA_002304915.1 Verrucomicrobia bacterium UBA1418 | reverse complement strand
TTGCAGAATCACGCGGGATGGGTCCGCATCCGCCGGCCACTCGCGGAAGCTACGGGCGGTGGGAATGGCCGCGATTAGCTCTCCCTCGGCATTGTAAATGAGCGTTTCGCGCGTTTGGGAGTCTTGAATCAACGAAAGCGGATAAGTCACCACGCTGTTTTTATCCTCGCCTAAAAGCCCCGCCAAAAACTGCTCGTCAAAGTATTGGGCATCGAACGGCGCAACCGGCGGGAACATTGGCTGAGTCCACGAAAGCCCCGGCGGGGTGATTCGATTGAACATGCGGCGCTGGACTTCCGCGCCCTCTGCCAAATCCTGAATATCCAGAACCTCATGCCCCATGAAATCGGCGAATTGCTCGGCATCAACGGGCGCAGGCTTTTCGGTGCGGGAAGTAGCCGATGCAAAGGCGACAAGGCACAACACACCATAAATAGCCGCGATGCTGCTCCCGATGGTGATTAGTTGATGCTTTTTTAGATTTTTCATTGCTCATGCTCCTGGGGGTGGGTGGCATGAACTTGGTGACGCACAAAACTGGAAAGAGGGCACGACACCAAGCTCATGCCTCACCTGAGGGCCACGAAGCCCTGTCCACGAAACACAAAACAAGGAGCCGCGCCCATGGCGGGCGCGCTTTTCCTGTTACTCGTTCCTTTGCTCAAAAACTGCCGGTTTAGGACGGAACGCTTCCCCGCACACGCGGGGAAAACTTCAAAAACGCTAAATTAAAAAAGAACTGAACTCGCCCGAACATGACTCATGCTGGGACTACCGAACTTATCGCAGAAACCTACTCGGCTGGCTAGAAAAAATATTGCAACGTCACATTTAACGCCACATTTAAAGAATAATTCCGCGAAGGTGGGGCATCCCGCTGAAATTCGGAATGGCTCGTGAACTCGGGGCTTTGCGTTGTGGCGGGCTTGTCGTATGGTGGTGGGGAGATGAAACCGCTGGCGCGTGATGAGTTGGTTTATGGCTTTACGCCGGAGCCGGGTCTGGTGGCGCTGGAGCACGCGCCGGGGGCCGATGCGGATGCGATGACGCTGTTTATCCGCAAAGACGGCAAACTGTCCACCCGCTCGGAGCCGTTTGCGCCTTTTCTGTGGCTGACCAAGGCGGAATGGCTGGCGGGTTTTGAGCCGGCGGCGGAAATTGTCCGGCTGGCGGGCAACAATCCTTTCCGCTTTTTAGCTCGTTTCGCAACGTGGGCCGACTTGGAGCGGGCGCTGGGGCATCTGCGAAAATCCACGAACAAAACGCTCTCCCACCCCGCCGCGCCCTATTTTGTCATTCGCGACCCGGTGCAGCAATTTTTGCTGGCGACGGGGCGCACATCGTTCCGCGATTTGCTGTTGCCGGACCTGGAGTTTCTGTATCTCGACATCGAAACCGATTGCAGCGAGGGCCACGAGTTTTCCAATCCCGACCGAGCGGAAGATCGCATTCTGGCAATTGCGATGGCGGATGGACGCGGATGGGAATTGGTGCTCGATGGTCGCGAGCTGGACGAAAAGGAACTGCTGAAAAAGTTTGTGGAAACGGTGCGGAAGCGCGACCCGGATATTGTGGCGGGGCACAATGTGTTCCGCTTTGACTTGCCCTATCTGGCCACGCGCGCGCGCCGCCACAAGGTGCCGCTGAAGCTGGGGCGCGATGCTCAGTTGCCGGACGTTCGCTCCAGCCGCTTTACGGCCGCGGAACGCGCCGTGGCTTACTCGCGCTTTCACCTGCACGGGCGGCATGTGGTGGATACCTATTTGCTGGCGCTGGCCTACGATGTTTCGCACCGCGCCATGGAAGGGCACGGGCTGAAAAGCGTGGCCCGGCACTTCGGCGTGGCCGCGCCGGAACGCACCTATTTGGAGGGCCGTGAAATCGCGCGCGCCTTCCGCGAAAATCACGACGCCTTCTTGCGCTACGCGACCGACGACATCCGCGAAACGGCGGCCATCACCCCCATCCTGCTGGCCGCCAGCTATGCGCAGAGTCAACTGCTGCCGCTGCCGCTGGAAACCGTTTGCGTGCGCGGCAACGCCGGGAAAATCGAAGGCTTGCTGCTGCGCGAATATCTGCGCGTAGAGCATTCATTGCCGGCGCCGGACCCGTCCCGCTCATTTGAAGGCGGCTACACGAAAATGTTTGTGGAAGGCCTCGCGCGCGACGTGCATCACTGCGACGTTCGCTCGCTGTACCCCTCGTTGCTTCTGCTCGGCGGAAAAAACCCGCGGCATGACTCGCTGGGAGTTTTCCTGCAATTGCTGGCGCACTTGCGCGATTTTCGCGTGGAGGCCAAAAAGCGCGCGCAGGAACCGGGCATGCCCCCCGCCGCCGCCGGCCGCTGGGAAGCGTTGCAAACGACGTTCAAGATTCTGATTAACTCCTTCTATGGCTACCTCGGTTTTGCGCAAGCCCGCTTCAACGATTATGACCTCGCGGCGGCAATTACCGAGCAAGGGCGCGACTTGCTGCGCGGCATGGTGGACAAGTTGCGCGAATTGGGCGCACAGCCGATTGAGATGGATACCGACGGCATTTATTACACGCCGCCCTCCGGCCTGGATGAGGCCGGGCTCGCCAAATTTCAGGCCGATTTCCGCGCGCACCTGCCGCAAGGCATCGAAGTGGAATTCGACGGCCGCTACCCGGCCATGTTTTCCTATAAAATGAAAAACTACGCGCTGCTGGAAGACGATGGCACGGTCATCATCAAGGGCGCGGCGCTGAAATCGCGCGGATTTGAGCCGTTTTTGCGCGATTTCCTGCGGGAATGGCTCACGCTGACCCTGCACGGGCGCGCGGCGGAGATTCCCGCCATGGTGGCGCGCCGCCGCCATGACATTGTCGCGCGCAACCTGCCGGTGACGGCGCTGGCCAAGACCGAAAATCTCACGGATTCGCTGGCCGCCTACCAACGGAAGCGCGCGGCGGGCGGGAAATCGCGCCAGGCCGCATATGAAGTCGCGCTGGCTTCCGGGCGGGCGTATCAGGCGGGCGATGCGGTTTCCTACTACGTGACCGGCACTAAAAAGAATGTGCCGGTCCACGCTCACGCGCGCCTGACGGCCGATTTTGACCCGAACCAGCGCGATGAAAATGTCGCCTTCTATTTAGCCAAACTTGACGCCTTGGCCCAAAAGCTGGATGCTCATGCCCCAGAAACCGCAATCACCGATGACCACCCCACCCTTTTTTAGATTCGGGAGCAAACTTGTGAAAAAAACAACGATTCGTGAACAACAACGCGCCGGCTTCACGCTGGTCGAAATTTTAGTGGTCATTGCCATCATTTCGCTGCTGGCGGGCGTGGTGCTGCTGAATATCGCCCCGCAAATCGGGCAAGGCAGCCAGGCAACTGCCAAGGCGCAAATTGAAGTGCTCTCCACGGCGCTCAATTCGTACCGCCTGGCCAACGGGTTTTATCCCACGCAGGCTCAGGGGCTCGAAGCGCTGGTGAACCAGCCGACGCAAGCGCCGGTGCCGCAAAATTATCCCGATGGCGGCTACCTGAACAGCCGTACCCTGCCGCTGGACCCTTGGAAGCGGCCATACATTTACCTGATTCCCGGACGCCAGAATGAGCCTTTTGAGGTGATTTCGTACGGGGCCGATGGCGAACCCGGCGGAAGCGGCGCCAACGCCGATATTTCCTCCGCGAATCCAAACTAACGCGAAACAACGCCGCGAAAACGGCGACGGCGGCGGATTTTTCGGGGTGCGCGCGACGCGGCCCGCGCTTGAGCGCTTCGCTTTTTGGCCTTGCATCCACAAGGGGCCCTTCCGTATAGTCCGCGCTTCGTATAACGAAAAAGAGAAAAGAAGCAGAAGCAAGATTGGTTCAAGCAAATGGATAGTTCAGTAAAAGCGGAAATTAAACAGGAATATCAACAGCACGAGAAGGATACGGGTTCGGTGGAGGTCCAGGTGGCCCTGCTGTCGAAGCGCATCCAGTCTCTGACCGCGCATCTCCAAAGTCACAAGGGCGATCACAACTCCCGCCGGGGATTGATTGTCATGGTCAGCAAGCGTCGCCGCCTGCTCGACTACCTGCGTGACCGGGATTTCACCCGTTACCAGACGCTCATCGGACGCCTCGGCCTGCGCCGCTAGTTCGCGCGGGGGAACTTTTCGCCCCGTTGTCTGACGGGCGAGCCAACCTTCCCCCGCCCGCTGGCGGTCCGCGTGGCCATGGACGGACCGAGTCATCCCCTCCCTCTGTCATTGCGCCGCGCCGCAACCCGCCGCGTTGGGCGCCACCGTGCCCGCATGCCCCTGTCAGTCAGACAAAGAAGAATGAAGTAAGCAGTAAAGAAGAAAGCAGAACAATGAAAAACACCACAACCGTCCGTGTCGCCCTCGGCGACCAAACCATGACGTTCGAAACGGGCCTGTTGGCCCGCCAAGCTGCCGGCCAGGCGACTTGCCAATTGGGCGAGACCATCGTCTTCTCCGCCGTCAGCAACACGAACAAGCCCCGCGAGGGCATTGATTATTTTCCGCTGCAAGTGGAATACCGCGAGCGGTTCTACGCGGCGGGCCGTTTCCCCGGCGGCTACTTCAAACGCGAAGGCCGCCCCACCGAAAAGGAAATCCTGACGGCGCGCGTCACCGACCGCCCCATTCGCCCGCTGTTTGCCGAAGGCTATTACAACGAAGTGCAAATCAACAACGCCCTGCTGGTGGCGGATGGCGAAAACGAAAGCGACATCCTCAGCATCAATGCCGCCTCGGCCGCGCTAATGCTCAGCGAATTGCCGTTTTTCGGCCCCATCGGCGCCGTGCGCGTGGGCCGCATCAATGGCCAGTTCATCCTCAACCCCACGCAAAGCCAGATGAAGGCTTCCGACCTCGACCTCGTATATGTCGGGCGTCGCGATTTGCCCATGATGATTGAGGGCTCCGCGAAGGAAATCAACAATGCCGACATGGTTGCGGCCATGAAATTCGGCCATGAGGCCGTCGTTAAAATCTGCGATGCGCAACTCGAACTGCGCGCCAAGATGGGCCTGCCCGAAAAGACCGTCAGCGAAACGGGCCCGGATTCCGAGCAAGTCGGCAAGCTGCGCGAAATCTGCGCCGCCGACCTCGAAGCCGCGCTCTTCACCGTCATGAAACTCGAACGCCAACAAAAAGTTGGCAAGGTTTTCGACGACGCTTTCGCCAAAATGCAAGAAATCTACGGCGAAGAAATCATGACCGAAAATCGGTTCAAGCAGCTCTTCGACACGCTGGAAATTGAGCTCGTCCGCAAGGGCATTTTGGAAAAAGGCAAGCGCATGGATGGCCGCGCGATGGACGAGTTGCGACCCCTCACGGCTGAAGTCGCCGTCTTGCCGCGCGTTCACGGTTCCGCCCTGTTCTCCCGCGGCGAAACGCAGGCGATGGCGGTCACCACCCTCGGCACCGGCCAGGACGAACAGGAATTGGACGGTCTGACCGGCGGCGAGAAAGCCAAGCGCTTCACGCTGCACTATAACTTCCCCCCGTACTCCACGGGCGAAGTCAAGCGCCTCGGCGGCCTGAACCGCCGCGAAATCGGCCACGGCGCGCTCGCCGAGCGCTCCATCGAAGAAATGATGCCCAAGGATTATCCCTACACGGTTCGCGTCGTTTCCGAAATCATGGGTTCGAACGGCTCCTCCTCCATGGCGTCGGTATGCGTCGGTACGCTGGCCCTGATGGATGCGGGCATTCCGCTCAAGAAGCCGGTGGCCGGCATTTCCATTGGCCTCGTCACAGGCGCAGGCCAAAAGCCGGTTCTGCTCACCGACATCCTCGGCGCGGAAGACCACTGCGGCGACATGGATTTCAAGGTCGCCGGCACCCGCGAAGGCATTACCGGCTTCCAGGTGGACCTCAAAATCCGCGGACTCGATTGGGACTTGGTGGCCGGGGCATTCGATCGCGCCCACGCCGCGCGTCAGAAGATTCTCGACGCCATGCAAGCCGCCTTGCCGGCCCCGCGGCCCGAGCTTTCGCCGTATGCGCCGCGCATTATGGTCGTCAACATCAATCCGGAAAAGATTGGCGCGCTCATCGGCCCCGGCGGCAAGAATATCCGCCGCATCACGGAAACCACCGGCACGCAGATTGACATTGAAGACGATGGCAAGGTCTCCATCTTCTCCAATAACAAGGATAATCTGGATGCCGCGCTGCGCGAAGTGGAAGCCCTCACCGCCGAAGCCGAGGTGGGCAAAATCTACCGCGGCAATGTGACCGGCATCAAGGACTTCGGCGCTTTCGTCGAATTCCTGCCGGGGCAGGAAGGCCTCGTTCACATCAGCGAACTCGCCGACTTCCGCGTCAACCGCACCGAAGACATCGTCAAGATGGGCGAATCCATCTGGGTCAAGGTGCTTTCCGTGGAAGACAACGGCAAGGTCCGCCTCTCCCGCAAGGCCGCCATGGCCGACAAGGGCGAGCAGACCCGTCGCGGATAAGCGCGCCCATCTGGGGCGTTTGATTCGCTTCACGACCGCCGGATTTCCCGGCGGTCGTTTTTTATGCCCATCGCGCAAATGAAAACGCTCCGAAACCGGGGTTTCGGGGCGTCAGCCTTTGAATAGGCTGGAGGTTCGATTACAGTTTGTAACCGATGGAGGCGGAGACCAGATGCGCGTCGCCGTCCACAAACGAGCCGGACAGAACACCTTCCGCCGGGCGGCCGGTCACGTCACGCGACAGGATGTACAGATAGGTGTAACCCAGATCGCAGAAGAAATCGCCCTTCTTGTAGCCCACGCCGGTCGTGAAGAGATTCCGGTGATTGGCCGGGACAATGTAGTCCGCGTGGCGGTCGGGATCCGGCGTGCGGTCATGCACATAGCCCGCGCGAAGCGACCAGGCTTCCGTCAGCGCGTATTCCACGCCCAACTGCCAGCGGAACGCGTCATGCCAGTCTTTTTCCGACACAGCCTTCGGCACCAGACCCAGCAACGGCGGATCAAACTCAATCGCCAACTGGTCATACGAGCTCCACATGGTATAAACCACGCCCGCGTTGACCGTCAGCTTCTCCGTGGCCTTGATGGAAGCGCCCAGGCGAATGATGCCCGGAGTCGTCACATCGCCGCCGCCTTCGCCGCCGCCCACTTTGGCCAGCGGAGAACGCACGGAGTAGTCGCCTTCGACCTCTTGATCCACTTCGCTCTCAAAAGCCAGACCAAGGGAGAGCCATTCGGTGGCCTTGAAATAAGCGCCGAGGTTGTAGCCCAAGCCCCAGCTATCGCCCTTCACATGCATTTGCAGGTCGGGGTCCACGTACGGAATTCCCATCGGAATCGCCCGCTTCATTTCAAACTCAAACCATTGAGCGCTCAGGCCAGCATCCAGCGACAAACGGTCGCAAAGCTTGTAGGCCACGGACGGATTAACGTTCACGCTTTGAATCGTGGCTTCCTGCACGCTATAGCGCCCCGGCCAGTTGTCTTTGTACTCCACGCCCAGCCCGAAACGGCTGAACACGCCCACGCCCGCCCAGACCTTGTCATTCATCTGGTGCGTCACATACGCATGGGGAGGCACCCACCAGCGGCTGTCGCCGTAGTTCTTAATCTCCACGCCCGGAGCAACGATCGTGTTAATCGCCGCGCGCGGCTTGATAAAGGTCGCGCCAGCTTCAACCTGCGTGCCTTCCAAGTCCGTCATCGCGGCCGCGTTGTTGTACAACACCGAAGGAGATGCCGGATCCGCAGTAACTTCAGAGCCCATGGCGTTCCCGCGGGCGCTGCCTTCATAAATGCCAAAACCTGCGCCAAACGCCACTTGCGCAGCCATAACCGCTGCGACACTCAGCATCCCGGCGAAGAGTTTCATTGTCTTCATAATATCTCTTTCCTTATCTGCCTGTTCATCACAAGGCAGGCACGAACACAGACCACGCAGTCCGACATCCGGCCGGCCACCTCACCTCATTTTTTTCTCCATGAAGATGAAGCGTTTTAATTGGAAACAAATCCTCCCCCGAACGCAAGCGCCTTTTTCATTTTTTTGTTATTTTGTTCCCCGCCCCTCCCCGCACCCAAAATAGAATTGGTGCGCCCCGAATAACCGGCTATAGTGCAACCATGACCAAACCGTTGCGCAAACAAGCTCTCGAATATCTCCAGTACCTGAAAGAACAGGGCATCACCCATGTCCCCGCGACGGTTCCGCGCACCC
>DBPO01000092.1 GCA_002304915.1 Verrucomicrobia bacterium UBA1418 | reverse complement strand
GCTTCCGCCATGCCTGCGCCCCACAACGCGCCGATAGCCGCCAGCTTCCACAAGCGGCCATCCCGCTGAAAACCGATAAACAGCCACACCACGCACAACAGCCAGAGCATGTGGAAGGTCACAGGCAGCGAACGAGTGCCACCAATCCAAAAAGGAATGCTGACGGCCAAAAACAGCGCGGGCACGAGACCTGAAAGCCAGCGTGCCTGAAGTTCCCGGGATCGGTGGGCAGGCATGGCTTCCGGCGGCAAACGGTAGCCCACAAAGAGCATGATTCGTGCCAGAAGCGCGACGGAAGCCGCGCCACAAAACGCGGAAAAGAGCGCGGCGGCACCGGCAACAGGCACCCACGGAAGCCCGACGGCCAGTCCGCGCAACACCCACCCCCATATCGGCGTAAGCAACGTCGGATAGGAAGCGGGCTCCAGATGCCGCAAAAGCATATGCACCGGCAGCCCCGGAAAGGGCAACCGGCTCAAGGTCAGCAGATAGAGCAGGAAGGTCGCGGCAAACAGGAGGCCGATGCAGAGCCACTCTGCGCGAATATGCGGCGAAGAGGGGCCTCGCCGTGTGGCGGAATCGCCTTCCGATGGCTGCGTAGCCCCGATGTTCCATCCCCTTTCTACCGAAGACGTTTAATCAGTTTTTGCAGCTCGTCCTGCTGTTCCGTCGGCAGTTCACTCGCACGCTCGGCCAGAGTTTCCGCCAGTTTCAGCGCATCGGCTTCCAGCCCGCGCGCGGCATACAGTTGAGCCGTGAGCAACATCGCCTGAGGATTTTCGGGCATGGCGCTCAACGCCTGTTGCAAATCTTGTTCGGCTTCGTCCAAGCGTCCCTCGCGCAGATTGATTTCGCCGCGGGTGGAAAGCAGGATCGGATGGCTCGGTTCGAGCGCCAAGCCCTCGTTAATCAGACTGCGCGCCTCCTCCATGGCCCCGCCCTTGAGCATAATGATGTAAGCCAAATCATTCAGCACTTCCGGCTCGCGCCGTGTTTTCAGCGCCGCCCGATAGGAGGATTCCGCCAGTGCCAATTGGCCGCGGGCATACTGGAAAGACCCCAGCATGAGGTTGCCGGTGTAATTTTCGGGGGCAAGCGTCAGCAGGACGCGCACATGGTCCTCGGCCAAATCCCGCTTGCGCTCGTGGAAATCCACCATGACCAGTTTTTCCCATGCCAACACCTTGCGCGGATTCATGCGCAAAACTTGATCAAGCTCACTACGGGCGTCACTCCATCGCTTCTTATTCATATAGAGCTCGGCCAGTGTCAGGCGAACTTCCGGCGATGTGCCGCGAAGATTACTCAGCGTTTTCAGCGCGTGCTCATAGGTTTTTGGGTCGCTGCCATCGTCCGTCAAGAACGCCAGCAAGGCCCAGGCGCGCACATTTTCTTTATCCGTTTTGACCAGGGCTTTCAGATTGGCAAGCGCGTCATCCACCTTCCCCTGCAAAACGGCGATTGCCGCGCGCTCGAATCGCAGTTGTTCGCTGGAGAGACCAGCCGCTTCGGCTTTCGTCAGCCATTCTTCGGCTTGCTCAAAATCCTCAATTCGGATGGCAATCCCAGCGAGCATCAGCAGAGATTTGGCATCCGTGGGATTGTCTTCGAGCGCTTGGCGATATAAATCGGCGCTGCGCTTCAAATCGCCGGTTTCGAGATAGGCGCGACCGAGGAAAGCCTTGACAGCCGGATTCACCGCCTGCGTGCCGGCCGCGCGGCGCAATTCCGCTTCGGCCAAGCGCGGCTTGCCGGATACCGCCCACATCATGCCGTGGCGCACCAGAAAGCCGGTGTTGTGTACATATCCGTACAGGGTCGCCAGCGACCACATCACCCGGCTGTCCACCCGCCGCGACTGAAACTCCTTCCAAGCTTCCTGATACTCCCCCTCTTCCGGAAGCTTTTCAGCCTGAGCAATGGTCAAAAGATTCAACAGGGCGCTAATGTTGTCGGGATACAGCCGCCGCGCCTGTTGGAACACTTCAATCGCGGCCGCGGTTTGGTTGCGTTCCGCTTCCGCAAATCCCAGATTATTGGCCACCTTGGAGGCCAACCGCAGGAGATACTGCCGGTAGCCATAGGCCAGATTGCGCCGATTTACCTCATGGTCGGCAAATTCTTCCATTTGTTTCCAGAAGGGTACTTGCGTGGCATGCAAGTGGTCCAAATCCAACCGATGCTCCGCGGGCTCCACGCGGAAAATCAGGCGATCGGGAACCAAATAGCCATATTCCCGCAACGGGTCCGTAATATCCACGGTTGCAATACGCAGAACCCCTTGGTCATCGGCCAGCAAATCGGTCATGAACGCCGTCAAGCCTACTTGCAAAAGCGCCTGCTGACGCGTGTTGGTGAACACCGTGCCGAGATACTCCCGATAGACGGCCGAATCGCTTTGCGGGGCGGTAATCACTTTGAGGTTCAACCCCTGTTGATGCGCCAGCAACCGCAAGGAGTCGTCCATGACGCCATCCGAAACCAGGACGTCGCGACCGTCCAGCGCATCCACCATGACCTTCGCCAGCGCATCAATGCTTGTGCCAGGGCGGCCATCCGCCACCGGCAAATTGCGCACGCCCGCCAAAATGGCCAGTAGCGGCATCAGGAAGCCAATGCCCGCCATCAGCTTGCGCAACGGTTGCCCGATCCCTGCGCCCGTATGGCTGCGTGCCTGCCCCATAACCCAAAACTCGCCCGCCACAAACCCCACGCACCCGGCCAAAATCAAATGCGGCGTTGCCAGCGGAAAAAATAGTCCCAGCGGCGGCAGGTCCTTCACCAAGCCCGGTTTGAGTTTTGCCAGAATGGTGAACACATCCAGATAGAAAAGCGCCAGCAACCCCAACACTAGAACAGCAAGCCTCAACAGAACTTGCCAAGCCGTATAGCGCCAAGCCGGCTTCTTGCGCGGAACCAGAAAAATAACACCCCAGGGAAAGGCGACCAGCACCGTCACCAGAATAAAGGGCCCGGCAACAATCAAATGCCATTGGTCGCGCCAGATATACCACAAAACGGAGCCCACCGAGCCAAAGCCGCGCAAGCGAACGACCGGGTCCGCCCAAAGTGACCACGCATTCACGAGGTATAGGCAAAGGCCAACCAGCGTAAGCAGCCCGGCGCGAATGAGAACGGGCCAGCTAAACTCCGCTCGCTGGAGCATGGCCCGAACCACGAGCACCACGGCCAACGGCGTAAAAATCAGAAACGTCGGAAACTCGGTGATGCCCACCCCCCACAACAAACCCAGCGAATAGAGCCACCCTGTTTTGCCGGTGCGCTGATATTCTGAAAAGAACCACACCGCCACCATCAACATCAGCAAATGGAACGTTCCCGGAAGCGACCGGGTCGCCAGAACCCAAAAAGGAATATTGAACAGCATGAACAGGCCCGCCGTCACCGCGGACAGCACGCGGGCTTGGCCCTCCCGCTTCATCTCATCGGGATCATGCGGGTCGTGCAACTTAAAGCGCACGCGGAGCATCAGCGCCGCCAGCAACACAACGACGGCCACGCCGCAAATGACGCTCAACAGCCCGGAGGCAAACGCAATGTCCCCCTGCGGATTCCAGGCAAGCAGACGAATCAAATAGCCCCAGATGGAATCAAGCAGCGTGGGCGCGTAATCGAGCTTCAAGTGCCAGGCCAGATTTTTCGCCGGCAAACCGGGAAATACGCCCCGGCTCATCGTACCCACATACAGCCCAATCGCGCTCAGCGCCAAAATCAGCAGGACCACCCAGCCGCCTCGCGGCGTCTTGTTTGTCATGGTGCTATCACTCATTACCTGTCTCTCCCAAATGGATGAATTGCAGAATACCGGAGTAAAACTTCATTAGCACGTTCAAAATCAAACGATTTTCGGGCGGAAATCCTGCCAATGCCGGCACAAAATCCGCGTAGTCTCGCGCACATGGCGGCTCGGCTCATCGCCCGCGCGACAAACCATCGCCAAGTCGTTGCCCAAAATGACGCCCACCGGATCGCGCCGCGTGCCCGGCGCTCCCGCCTCGCCCGCAAAAACCGTTCCAGCGAATTGCCAATCCACAAGATTGTCGGACATCCATAAACCAATCCGCGACACCTCTGCTTCCCGCATCGCATCCACGCCCACCGGCACCCCCGGCGAGCCGCGACTGCCCAGCAGCCAATATGCACGCGCGGATTCTTCGTAAAAAAGGTCAAATTTATCGTGCCCGCCCGGCAGCGGAATCCAGCTCCACGGATTTCCCTCCTCCGTTTGCTGCGTGCTCCAGGTCAGGCTCTCTGTGTCGAGGCACAGCATGGCCGCCCAGTGTTGCCGACCGCTGCTGGCCGCAAAAAACGCATGAACACGCCCGGGCGCATGCCAGGGATGCTCGGCATCCGGAACGTCCACCAACACCGGATGACGCCACGTCGGCGCGGAGTTTTCCCAAGGCACGCCCATGCCGGCCGCTGGCATGGCGGGAATCAGGTCGGCCAACGGCGCGGAAACCGGCCCTTGCGTCCAGGTTTTACGGCTCATCAGGCTGGCCCCACGCGGGGCGCGGAAAGCCGTCAACCCCATGCCACCTTCAACCGGCATCAGACACGGCACCAGCCAAGAGCTGTTGAATAGCAACACGGTTGTGGGCGACAACCAACATTCTCCTTCGCCGCTGATTTCCATCGGCGCCGACCAACTGCCGCCGCCATCCGGCGAACGCATCAATTGGGGACGACCGGAGATTTCACCCAAAAGGAAAACATCGCCGCCATCGCGAAACAGACTGGCATGACGAAAAGGAAAGGTGGTGGAAAGCTGCCAGGTTGCGCCGTTGTCCGCCGACATCATCACGCGCCCCTGCATCCAACGATTGCGCCGGGCATCCATGCCGCGCTTGCCCGGCAAATCTTTCACATCCGGCCCGGACTGATCAAACGCCACCAGCCACTTTCCATTCGGCAACACCAATAGCGAAGGCGCCCCCAAACGAATGCGTTTATTATCCGGCACGCTCCACACCACGGATTCCGTTGTCGCGCGGCGCGATTCCCCCGAAGTCGTTTCGGCCGGATCAATCATGCATCCACATATCCATTTCTTGGCGCAGGCAATAGGTTCCGGCATAGACCTTGGGGTCCACCAGATACCCCTTTTCCTCCATGTCCTCCAGCCACTCGAACAGCCAAGAGACAGGCACCACATGCGTGCGAATCCGCTCCGCGCCGCGCCCCCCGCCCGCTGCCGCCCGAACCATGCCGCGCGCCCGATAGAACGTGACCATTTCATCGGAAATGCCGGGATTCAACGGACCGCGAATCATGGCTTTCATGGTTTCGGCCTTAAAGCCGGTTTCTTCAAATAACTCGCGCCGTGCTGCCGCTTCCAGCGCCTCCTCCTCGTCGCCGGGAACGTCACCCGCAAGACCCGCAGGCCATTCCACCACATATGCGCCGACAGGCTCGCGCCATTGCGTCACCAGCACTAGGCTGCCCAGCTTGGTGGTGCCGACAATAACGACAATCCCCGTAATTTTCGGACGTTGAACAAACTCCCATCCGTTGGCGACCATCAGGCGCAAGTGTGCGCCTTCCGCCAAAACACGCCGTTTTGCTGGTACTTGTGCTGACATGGGCGCAACCTTACCCCATTTTCTCCTTGAAACAAAAGAAAGAAATCTATGGCCTGATTTGCGGCGTCGTCCGCTTACCGCCGACCAAAGACGTGCGCGCGGAAAAAGCGCACCAGTTCCTGCTGCCGGGCGCGGGTTTGCGCCTGATACGGCAGCAAGCGCCCCACCGGCCAGAGCAAGGTTTGCATCTCAAAATCCAAAGCCGGGGCGAATTCGTTGGCCAGCATCCAGGCATACGTCAGCCCGAAAAGCACGCCGCTGGGCAGGAATCCGCTGCCCTCGGCAATCAAACGGAAATAGCAGTCCTTGCGCCCCGGCTGCGGCATCATTTGCGCCAGCTCCAAATATCGGCGCAACGGCTGAGAGCCTAAATAACATTCCCGCTCCCCAGCCGCGCGCAACTGAATGTTGTACGTGCGCGCACCCGCGTCCGGCACGTCCGGCTCCCACCACTTGCGCGCGATATAGCGCCCCAGCAAGGCCTCGCCCAGCGCCACCGCAAAATTGGCCTGCCACGTCGTTTTATTTTTCAGAACCAGCTCATGAAGTACAATTTGACGCGCTTGCGGGTCGTAATACCCCAGCACGTTGTCCCACTCGCGGCTGCGTTGCCATTTCGATTCCGCGACCACCTGCACCCCGTCAAAATAATCCAGATGCTCCGGCAGCACATCCTGATGTTCCCACCAGAAATCGGCAATCTCTCGACGCAACGCAGCCGTCATTTTCTTGCCCGCCAGTTTCTTTACCACCAAAGCCATGCGGTCGCTGATGACGGGTTCAATCAGCACGGATGATTTCTTCGGACGCTTGGCGGTAGCGTCAGAGAGCGAAGCCGGCTCCGCCACCCTCTGCGGCCAGCTCTCATAAATGGCCCGCACCGCCAGCGCAAAGCGCAACGGATCATGGTGAATCATCGCCGTATGTTCAACCGGCTCGCCCGTCACCAAATCGGCCTCAATCGGAATCACCCCCAGCTCCGACACCCGCGCCCGGTCCAGATGAATCGGATGTTTATCCTCCAGCGCGTAGCTTCGGATAATGCCACCCGGCAGAGGGTCCAGACTTGTCGCCAGCGCCACGTCAAAAAGCCCCTCCGCCCCGCCGGGCACGTTGCGCTTGTAGGCTTCTATCAGCTCCGACACCCAGAACCCGCGCCGGGCCTCGCGGAAGGACATATCCGTTTCGCCCTCCTGAATCCACAAATTAGCCCCCAGAATTTTAATCGCCCGCCGATTGGCGCGAATGGCCTCCGCCACCCCCGGCGTCAGCAGCACCGGCAGCATACTGCTATACAAGCTGCCCGGCGCGTAAATAATCAGGTCCGCCTTCTTCAGCCGCGAAATAAGCCGGGGATTCCCCTGCCCGCCGCCCGCAAAAGCAATTTGCACCCGCCGCACCGCACACCCCCGCCGCGCCCTCGCCGCGCGCGCCTGCCCCGTGGCAACCACGCCATTGGCATATTCATAAATCAACGCCCCCGGCACAGCCGACGCCGGATGCAGCCGCCCGACCGGCGCGCCAACGGCGCGCGCCACCTCATCCACGGCCCGCAAAACCTGCGCGCGAGACGGCGTCTTCCCCTCAGGCACCCCGCGAAAAATCGCCGCCGTTAAAATCAAATTGCCCAAGCTGTGACCGGGCACGCGCAACTTCGTTTCCAGCCACGGCGGCAAATCCTTCGTCCACGCCGCGAGGCTCTCGCGCAACTCCGCCGGACACGCACGCCGCAAAGAAGCCGGTAGCACGCGAACCGGATCGCGCAACTCCGCACGCGCGGGCGCGCGCTCCCCGAAGCGATGCAAAAACACCTGCTGAACAATCGTCGCCGCCGGTCGGTCCCCATAACGTTGCGCCCAATACGAACGGTCCACCATGGACAACATCACCTTGCGCGTGTCGCCAATGCCAATCATTGGCAAGCGGCGGACCAATTCGCCCGTGGAACCCCCGTCATCCGTCGTGCAAACGCCGGTGTCCACTTGGGAAAATTCATGCAGCAATCCCGCCGGCTCCTGCTCCACCCACGAAGCCAGCGAAGAATTCCCTCCCAACACCGTGGAAAGCCCGGTGCCCCCGCCCAACACCACTACGCGCGCCGCCAAAGGCTTCCGCCGCTCCCGCTGCGCATCAGCATCAGCGTACAGCCGACTCAGCGCGGCCATCACCCTTTCTTCAAAAACACTCCGCCCCCCGGTCCCCGCCAGATGGGCTGTTGCCTTCATGCCGCGTCAATCCGCCCCATCAGGAAACCCAAAACACGTCATTCATGAAATTTTCCAGAAAATGCGTATTGTACTCCCCGCGCAGGAACCGGGCATCCGCCAGCAACGCCTGCGCCACAGGCACGGTCGTGAACGGCCCCGTTATCTTGAACTCCCCCAACGCGCGAGTCATGCGCGTCAACGCCTCCGTCCGGTCCTTGCCGCGCGCGATAATCTTCCCAATCATGCTGTCATAATACGGCGGAATCGTATAACCCGAATACACATGCGAATCCACGCGAATACCCGGCCCGCCCGGAAAATGCACCGACTGAACCGGCCCCGGCGAGGGCGTAAAGTTTTTATACGGATTCTCCGCGTTCACACGCACTTCAATCGCGTGGCCGCGCGGCTCGAACTCGCTGTCGGAAAACTTGAACGCCTCGCCCGCCGCCGCGCGAATTTGCAACTGCACCAGATCCGCGCCCGTCACCTCCTCCGTGATGGGATGCTCCACCTGAATGCGCGTATTCATCTCCATGAAATAAAATTCCTGCGCGTCCTCGTTCCACAGAAATTCAATCGTCGCCACGTTGCGCAACTTGCACGCCTGCGCGGCGCGCACCGCCGCCCGCAAAAGTTTCTTGCGCCGCTCCGGTGTCAGCGCCGGGCTGGGCGTCTCCTCCAGCAGCTTCTGGTGACGGCGCTGAATGGAACAATCGCGCTCGCCCAGTTGATACACGCGCCCGTGGTTGTCCGCCGCCAACTGCACCTCAATATGCCGCGCGCGCTCCACCAGCTTTTCCACATAAACATCCGGGTTGCCAAACGCCCGCTCCGCCTCCGCGCGCGCCGTCTGATAGCCCTGCACCAGACTCATGTCATTGCGCGCAATCCGCATCCCCTTGCCGCCGCCACCCGCCACCGCCTTAATCAAAACGGGATACCCCAACCGCTTCGCCACCGCCAGCGCCTCCTCATGCGTCGGCACAACCCCATCGCTGCCCGGCGTCACCGGCACCCCCGCCCGCTTCATCATCTCCCTCGCCCGCGACTTGTCCCCCATGTCGCGGATATTCTCCGGCGACGGCCCAATAAACGTAATCCCGCACTCCTCGCAAATCTCCGCGAAATGCGCATTCTCCGAAAGAAACCCAAAGCCCGGATGAATGGCATCCACATCCGCCACTTCCGCCGCGCTGATGATGTTGGCAATCTTCAGATAGCTCTCCGAAGAAGGCGCCCCGCCGATACAAATCGCCTCATCCGCCAGTTGCACATGCAAGCTGGACTCATCCGGCTGCGAATACACCGCCACCGTTCGAATCCCCATCTCGCGGCACGAGCGAATAATCCGCACCGCAATTTCCCCCCGGTTGGCAATCAAGACCTTGTTAAGCAACAGTATCCACCCCTATAATTTCTCAATCAGCATTAATACCTGTCCATACTCTACCGGTTGGGCATTGTCAACCATGATGTCAGTCACCACACCGTCAGTTTCGGCTTTGATCTCGTTCATGAGTTTCATAGCCTCTACAATACACAGGGTCTGTCCCGCTTGAACCTTGTCACCGACCTGTACATAAGGCGGAGCATCCGGGGATGGAGCAGCATAAAAGGTTCCCACCATGGGAGCTGTCACCTCTACCAAATTACCAGCTACAATACTGGAAGCCACCTCTTGCTTCGGTGCGCTACCGCTTGTTTCTGGTATAGTCTCCCCAGGCACATTGACACTGGCCCGGTTTTTGCGTAAAGCTAAACGATAATCATTCTTCTGGACTTCCAGTTCACTAATACTGGTCTGATCCAGGAGTAGGATGAGCTCCCGAATTTCGTCTATGTTCATCTCATCATCTCCTCTGTAGCTTGCTTTGTTGCTTACCCGGTTAACCGGCTGGCGGGTAATCCGGGGTTCTTCTTTCTTTGGCTCTGCGCTTACTTCATCATGAGTCTGGATCTGGGGAATATCCTGATGGCCTTTAGATTCACGCCAGGCGAAATATTTTAAGGCTNNCATAAGTAAGAATATCCTCTTCACTGCGGGCGTAATGAGCTGACTCCTGACGGGCCTTTTCCCACATAGGATCCAACAGGTCAGCTGGCCGCACTGTTACCACTTGTTCATCTCCAATAATCTTCCGGCGGATTTCCTCCTTGATAGGTGCCGGAGGTTTCCCATATAAACCAC
>DBPO01000089.1:3000-23056 GCA_002304915.1 Verrucomicrobia bacterium UBA1418 | reverse complement strand
GAAAAAATGGGTGAGGGCAGCGGAACCAGCAAGCGCGAAGCCGAGATGAATGCGGCGCGAGAGGCGCTGAAGCATTTGGAGCTGAAGAAGAAATTTACCGGGGAAACGGGAAATAAGTAAAGCGCGAGAGAAAAATGTCACTCGTGTCATTTGGCTAAAAATCGTTGTTTTGTCGGACAAAAATTGGCAAACGGGCAAAAATATTTAGGGTAAAGCGTTTAACCGGCCTGTCTTCCTATCTTGTTGACTGATGGGCAGATGCGCAGGTTTCGAGGTCTTGGAGGCGGTTGGAAGCGGCGAAAAAGTTTGAAAATGGGCTTGCAATTCGTTGGCGGTGCAATAGAGTGCGCGCAGTTTTGCACCTCGTGACGGGGCGCAGGTGAGAGATTGGAAATTGTTCCGGAGCCACCCCGGAAAAGGAGTATGATGATGACAACCACAAAAAAGACGACGACCAAGAAAGCGGCCGCCAAACCGGTTGCCGCGAAAAAAGCGCCTGCCAAAGCGGCTGCTAAAGCGCCGGCCAAGGTTGCGGCCAAACCCAAAGCGGCGGCCAAACCCAAAGCGGCCAGCAAGCCGGTTGTGACGCCGGAACAGCGCTACTGCATGATTCAGGAAGCGGCTTATTACATTGCCGAGCGCCACGGTTTCAATGGCGACAGCGCCTATTTCTGGTCGCTGGCGGAAGCCGAAATTGACGCGAAATTGAAATAGATTATTTTTCAAACGCGACAAGCGAAACGCCGTGGATGTCCACGGCGTTTTTTTTATTCCGCCGTGTTTTTAAGACGCCCAGCCGTCGTCAGATAAATATTCGGCTGGATTCGGTGGCGCGGAATGCGCATGATGTTGTTTCATGGTGATGCAATGTTCAAGGGGTGCCGCAATGAGGGTGCCGCAATGAGTTTTAGTGAAATGGAGCTGAAGGAAATTGAAAAGAAACTGGACGCATATTTGGAGGAGAACCGGCCGGTAAAATTCACCACAAGTGGTTCGGGCCGATGTTAGCGGAAAAACAATAAAATGAATGCACTTGTGAATGCTATGGGTATATTCTCGGCCATAGGGTGATACCGCGATGAAGAAGCTCACTGTAATCGTCATGTCGCTGGTTGTTCTTGGTCTTCTCGTTCCGAGAACGATTGCGCAGGCAGAAGATTCGACATTGCTCTCCTATGAGGATGAACAGGCCTATCAGCAGGCTTGCGCCTCCTGGATGCAAGAGGCGGAAGTGAATGAAGCTATCGGGTTGCCTCCCTTTGGAGAAAAACCGGAACGTTCGAACTTTATAGGCATTGTTGAGAAGCAGGAAGAGGAATCACAAGAAGCTGCGCTTTTTGAAGCAGAAAAGATAGCGCAATGGGAAACAAGACTGGAGAAAGCCCGCCCCTATCTGCGCACTCCAGCCAAGCTCGGCACGACAGAACACAGTGGCTACCGTTCCAGCGCAGCCCAACAGGAAAAAGAAAACCTTATGCGCGTGGCCGACGAACGGTGGGCCCATCGCGATGAAGTGGAGCGACAGTTGGATGACATCGCCGCGCGTCTTGGCGTTGAACGCAAGATGGAAATCGGGGACGGACGCCATGCCATTTTGGCCGGGGAAATGAATGGCGAACCGGTCTGGATTGCCAGTCACAACCAGATTGCCGCCGCCTCCATCGGCGCAGACGAGCTTTGGCCAACCAACTTGACGCCCTGGCCCTCCGCCCGCACCGGCCTCGGCCTAACCGGAACCAACATCGTTTTGGGCATGTGGGAAGCGGAAGGATATGTCCGTGAGTCTCATCACGAGTTTCAGGATCGGGTGGTTCAAATGGACCGGACCAACAGCAACAGCCACTACCACGCCACGGGCGTGGCCGGCACAATGGCCGCCGGCGGCGTCAGCAACTTCAGTGCGCCGCTCGGTTGCGCCATGCGCGGCGTGGCCTTTGAGGCCAATGTTGATGCCTTCGATATTTGGCAATTCAGTTCCGAGCTGCCCGATGCCGCCGCTGGTTCGACCAACGAGTCCGGCCTGCGCCTTTCCAATCATTCCTGGGGCATGGTCAATGCCTGGGTGCGCAAGTCATTCGCTTATTACAGCGGTACCAACCTGATTGTTGTTACCAATGGATGGCTCTGGCATGGCTTCCGCAGTTATTACTATACGGAAGATCCCAAATTCGGAATGTATCTCGCAGACAGGCCGGATGGCGCTGGTTGTGCTCAATTAGACGGGTTCCTCGCTACAAATGCTACGCGGCACTTGATGATTTATTCCGCCGGCAATGACCGTTTCAGCGGACCGGGACAGGCGACAAACTACTATGTAATTGACGACGGCCATGTTTATGAGTTTGTCAGCCCGGAACCCAGCGAGCGGGACTGGACCAGCGGTGACGGCGACACCTATGGGTTCGATACCATAGCTGCGCCCGGCACGGCCAAAAATGTTCTGACGGTGGGTTCCGTCCTCGATGTTTATGACTCGGATGGATGGGGCTACTCCACGAATGCATCCGTCGAATTGTCCAGCTTCAGCGCTTGCGGCCCAACCGATGACGGTCGCATCAAACCGGATGTGGTTGCCGTCGGCGAAGCCAATCCTGCGGCGAGAAATTTTCCCATCGTCACACCGGATGCCGACAGCGATGACGCCTGGCAACTGCAGGCCGGCACCAGTTTTGCCGCCCCCGGCGTTACTGCCGGGCTGGGCCTGTCCATGCAGCGCCGCAACCAGTTGTTCACAAATCTCACGGACGAAGCAGATGCTTTCCGCGGCTCGACCTGGAAAGCTCTCGCCATCCATACAGCTGACGACGTCGGAAATGCCGGCCCCGATTATCTGACGGGCTGGGGCCTCTTCAACTCCGTATCCGCTGTCCGCCAGATCGAGCTCGACGCCGCCGACGGGCGCGGCACCCATATCAAGGAAATCGAACTGGCAGTCGGCGAAACCAACTCCTGGCCCGTTGTTCTGGACGGCTCGCCTTTCAAAGTCACGGTGGCATGGAGCGATCTACCGGGCGTTCCAGCCACTAATGTTTTGATAGACGATGCCACGCCCATGCTGGTCAACAACATCGACCTCTGGGTGGAAACCGACGATGGCACGCAAACATTCCGGCCCTGGATTCTCGATCCCGATCTGACGAATAAGTCCGAAGCCGTCCGGGCCGCGGCGGCCACCCATGGAGTGGACAGCCGAAACAACGTCGAACAGGTGGCTTTGTCCGCGCCGGCTGCCGGCGCTTACCGCATCTGTATATCACATGCGGGGGGGCTGTCCGGTGGGCAGGACCCCACCAGTCAATGGGTATCGGTTCTGACGTCCGGCGATACGCCCCTGTCACCCCGAATCACCCATGTCGAACGTTCTCCCTCTACCAACCAGTTCCTGATCGAATTTGAATGCGATCCCGGCGCATATTTGAGTCTGGAAACGTCCACCAACCTTCTGCTCGAAGGTTCCTGGACTTCACTGGGCACCCTGATAACGGAAACTTGGACCAATGGCATTTTGCCGGAATATGATGCCGATGTCCGCTTCTGGCGACTCCGCCGAATCACGGGTGAATCACTATGAAAACCCCGGCACAACTGTTCTGTCTGTTCGGGCTTGCCATCGCGTTGACACAGCCCTGCCGGGGTGTTGTCGCCGTGACATGGCTGGATGATCCCATCGTGCTATGGACCGAATGGAACTCACGATATACCCCATTGGATATCAATGGCGATGAGCTGACGGATTATGTCTTTGCGGCAGCCATCGGTTTTGTTGGTGTCCGTTCAGAGGGGGAAAACCAGTATCTGATCTGGCCGTCCGGCGGGCACAACATTGGTGGCGATGTCGAACCTTTGGCAGAGGGCTTTGAAATCGGCCCGAACAGTGGGGATGATTCTTGGATGGAGTGGTTCGGGAATGGAGAAGGTTATGATGGACTCATTGCATGCCTCAGTACGGGTACTGCGGGCCGTTTCGCGGGCCAGCATGCCTATATGGGAGTTGCATTTGAAATCGCTGATGAAATCCATTACGGCTGGATCGAATTAATCGTGCAATCCGCTTTTGCCGCCGCCTATATCTACGGCTGGGGATACGAGACTGATCCGGGAGTGCCCATCCTCGCTGGCGCAAGCGCCATTCCCGAGCCCTCTACGACTATGCTTATGATAGGAGGACTGCTAACAATCGGTTGCGCCCTGCGCCGCGCCAAGGAGCGCCAAGGGTGAACCGTAACGTTGTCATGCGCGGCGGTTTGCCTTTGGGGATGAAATCAACTCCTGTAAAGATTGTGCCGAGTCTGGATGTTCGTCATGGGCGTCTGACCAAGGGAATGAACTTTGCGGGGGCTATTGATTTGGGGGATCCGGCGGAGTATGCGGCGCGGTATCAAGCGGATGGCGCGGATGAGTTGGCGTTTTTTGATGTGGCGGCCAGCCCGGAAGGGCGCTCGCTTGATTTGGAGACGCTGCGGCGGGTGGTTGGGGCGGTGGAGATTCCCGTGGCGGCCGGCGGGGGCTTGCGTTCGGTGGCGGATGTGGAAGCGGTGCTGGCGGCGGGCGCGAAGAAGGCGACGCTCGCAACGGTTGCGTTTCAGAACCCGGACGTGGTCAAGGAGGCGGTGGCGCGCTTTGGCAGCGAGTCCATCGCGGTGGCGCTGGATGCCAATCGCAATGTGAAGATGCATTCGCAGCGCGAGGTCTTTTTGATGGGGGGGCGCAAAGCAACGGGGGTGGATGCGGTGGAGTTTGCCAAGCGCATGGCCGATTTGGGGGTGGGCAGTTTGCTGCCGACCAGTATTGTGGCGGATGGCACCAGCCGCGGGTTTGACTTGGATTTGATATTCCGCATTGCCACGGCGACGGGGGTGCCGACCACGGCCAGCGGTGGCGCGGGCAAGCTGGTTCATTTTCTGGAAGCGGTTCGGGAAGCACACGCCAGCGCACTGCTGGCCGCGAGCTCTTTTCATTTCCACACCTTCACGGTTCGGCAGGTCAAAGTCTATCTGACGACTCAGGGCGTGGCCGTCCTCAATCCGCCGAAACCGGTGATTTAACGAGCAGCCACCGTTTGGCGCGCGTTAGGCCTGGTCAAGGATGGCGCGAATTTTCCGTGCGATTTCTGAACGCGTGAAAGGTTTGGCGATAAAGTTCGGGGTGTCTTCGGGTACACCCTCTTTGGCGATCAGGTCGGCGGGAAAGCCTGACATATACAGATATTTTAATTTGGGGTTTTGAGCCAACGCTTCAGCGACGAGTTTGGGGCCGCTCATTTCCGGCATCATGATGTCGCTCAGCAGCAAATCAACATGGCAGGCTTGGTCTTTCAGCCACTGGAGGGCCTCCAGAGAGGATGTCGTTGCCAGCACCCGGTACTTCAAGGATTCCAGCATTCGACGAGTGGTCGCGAGCAGGCCTTCCACATCTTCGACAATCAGGATGGTCTCTTGATTGGAGTTGGCCAGAATTACTTCGGAGGAGGTGTTGCGGGGTGTCGGCTGATTTTCCTCGCACGGATAGCTGGGCAGATACACTTCAATGGTTGTGCCCTGATTGACTTGGCTCTGAATTTGGATCATGCCATGACTTTGCCGCACAATGCCATACACTGTGGCGAGGCCGAGGCCCACGCCGTATCCGGCTCTTTTGGTTGTGAAGAACGGCTCAAAAATATGTTCCAACACTTCGGGTGTCATGCCGCTGCCGGTGTCGGCAACGGAAAAAACCACGTAGTCCCCCGGCGTGATATCGCCGTGGATATTTCGGATGGTGGTCTGGACGGAGACAGGGCGGGTTTCCATGACGATCAGTCCGGCTTCTGAAATGGCATCGCGCGCGTTGACGAACAGGTTGGTCACGAGCTGATCCAATTGGCTGGAATCCATGCGCACCAGAGGCAATTTTTGGTGGGGGCGCCAGATGACTTCGATGTCGCGTCGGCTCAGGTAGTGCAACATGGGCAATAATTCATCGATGGTTGTGTTGAGACACAGCATGTCTTTTGCGACAGATTGGCGGCGCGCGAAAAGTTGCAATTGCCGCGTCAGGGCGGCTGAGCGTTGGGCTACCTTTTGAATTTCTTCCAAATCGCCATACACCGGCTCGGCTGGCGCGACTTGTTCGAGGGCGAGTTCGGTGTGGCCCAGGATGGCTTGCAGCATGTTGTTAAAATCGTGGGCGACGCCGCCGGCCAAGCGGCCGATGGACTCCATTTTCTGTGCCTGCTGGAGCTGGGCTTGCAGGCTTTCGCGAGCTTTGGCTTCTTCCAGCTCTTTGGTGATGTCGCGGCTGACGGAAACAAAATTCGTGATGCGGTCGGCTTCATCCACGACCGGCGAAATGGACACCCTTTCGGTTATGATGCGGCCATCTTTGACGCGAGTGGTGAGGATGCCATTCCACGGAATTCCATTTTTTAATTGCTGCCATATGGCCTCGAAGGCTTTGCCATCCGGCTGTTTGCTTCGCAGCACAGGAGTCAGATGACCAATTAATTCCTCGCGTGTGTGGCCCGTGACGTGGGTGAAGGCCGAATTGAGATACAGGACGGATCCCTGTTCATCGGTCATCAACACGGCATCTTGCGTTTGTTCGATGGCGGTCATGAGCCGTTCGCGTTCCACGCGAGCCTCTTTGAGGCTTGTGATGTCGGTGATGAAGCCCTCCTGCGCGATGATGTTGCCGTCGTCGTCATGGATTGCCTCGCCGAGTTCCCAGACCCATTTGCGCTCGCCCTGGCGAGAGATAATCTCGTACTCCATGGAGAATTGACGCTTTTCCTGAATGGCGGCTTGCCATTTCGCCCAGACGGTTTCGCGATAATTGGGATGAATGATGTCATCGAAGGAAACCACCCGGTCTTTTATCAAATCTTCGGGCTCATAGCCGGTCAGGGCGCGGCAGCCTTCGCTGACAAATTCCATGGTCCGCTGGCGAACATTGGGGCAGCGATAAACCATGCCGGGCAAGTTGCCGATCAAAGCGGCATATTGACGGCGGCTTTCGCGTAAATCCATTTCCGCAAGCTTGCGTTCGGTGACGTCGTTTAGAACAACGGCCACTTGGGCAGGATCGGGACGGAACGCGCCGATTTCCAAGTGCTTATCCCACAAGGGAGAATATCTTTCAAAAAACGCAGGCTCGCCACTCCGGGCCACTTGGGCATAGATGAGAATCCGGTCCGGCCCCAAGTCGGGCACAACTTCGAGAGCGGTTCGGCCAATGACGTCAGCCGCCTTCACGCCGATGATTCGCTCGAACGCCGGGTTGATGGCGAGAAAACGGCCATCCAGGGGTTGGCCCTTTTCATCCCGGATGACTTCAAACAGGGCAACGCCTTCGCGCATGCCTTCAAAGAGTGTGCGATAGCGCTGCTCGCTGGCGCGCAGAGCCTTTTCCGCCTGGACGCGCGCATTGATGTCCACGGTGCTTCCCCAATAGCCGATGACTTCGCCTGTCTCGTTGTACACGGGGATACCGTTGGTGGTCACCCAAATGGTTTGGCCGGATTTCTTAGTGACCGGGTAGTTCAAGTTGGTAAAGGGAAGGCCCTGCAGGCCGATGTTTATAAAACGATCCAATATGGCCTGGCGGTGCGAGGTCGGGATAAGCTCAACGAACTGAAGGACGCCTTCGAGTTCGTCCGACCGGTACCCCAGAAGTTCTTCGGAAAAGTCGCCGATATTCAAGAAAAGGCCGGTGATATCTACTTCCCATGTCATGGCCCGGGTTTCTCGGGCGAGTGTTCGATGGCGGCGCATGGTTTCCGTCAGTTCTTGATATTGCTCTTCCACCAGCTGAGTGAGTTTTTCGCGGCGGTGAACCAGCAGGCTTACGATGGAAGCCGTCAAGCCGGTTAATGCCAGACCGCAGGCCATGATGAAGAAGATCAGACGACGTGGATACAGTTGGGAAAAAGCGGGCGTGGGCGCGGCGGCAATGGCGTAGGTTTTGCCAAAGACAAGGATGGGGCGCATGGCCTGCAGGTTCGACTGGGCGGGTCTGGCCCAGGGCCATGTCGGCTTCAAAGCTGTTTGATGGGCAGGGGTGGTGTTCAGCCATTGGGGTTCGCGCCCGACTTGCAGGCTCCACAAGTTCAAGTCGGCCATAGGGTGCTGATCCAGTTTGAGGCTCTGACTGTCGAAGAGCCAGTCGGCGAGCTTGATGCCGGCGGAAATGAATCCCTGTGGTTGATGTGGAGCGTTAGGGTGGTGAACCGCCCGAACAATCAGAATGCCGGGTTCCGTGTCGGACAAAAGGGCGATCGGGTCGGATGCGGTGATAAAACCGCTGGCGTATGCTTCATGAATGGCCGCCAGGCGATTCGATTCTGAGCCCAAGTCAAACCCAAGAACGTGATCCTGATAACGATTGGGCGCCATATAGACAATGGGATAGTAACGGTCCCGCTGGGGAACGGGGACGCGATTCCTTTCCTCGTCGTATTCCCAGATGCTGTACGGGTCCAGACCGGAACGTGCGGCGGCTTGCTCGACAAAGGCCTGTTGATTGGTGGCCGCGATTTCTTCGGACCATGACCAGCACAGCCGCCCGGAGGCTTGGGTCAATGGCTGGGAATAGCTGGCGAATTCCTCCTTGTTCACGTAATCGCAACTCGCAAAAAAGGCGGCAAAGCCGACGATTTCGCGACGGCAAAAATTAGAAATCCAGTCTACACTGGGCTGGGATTCGGCTTCGGCGAAGTGGGAGAAGGCCACTTTGCGGGCACGAGCCATGGCACTGCAAACCGACCAGGAAACGATGAGGGTCACCAGAAGGCCGACGGCTATGGTCACCAACACTTTCCAATGAATAGAGAAAAGAATGATGGCCTTTCGGTTGCGCCGTCGTCGCGCCCAAATGACAAAGCCAGCGATCCAGCCACCCAGCACGATCAGGCTGAAGAGAAGCGGGGGACGGGCGGCAGTCCAGAGATGTTGTCGCCAGTGCTGGGCGCAGAATTCCAAGCAAAGGACCGCGGTGTCCGGGGACGACGGTATTTGTACGGGAACAAAGATTCGGGAGCGCACTCCGCGCGGGGTGTTGCACGGGCCGCAAATGGTGATGACGCGGCTGTCAAATGCCTCGCGTAGCGGCGCGGGGGCATCCGGGAATAGGTCGCCGCGCTGAGCGCCTTCCCGCTCCGAGGGGTCCGGGGCGTCCAAGTAGTAAAAGATGTCTCCATCCTTGTTTTGCCCGAAAAGGGCGATTCGCCGCCAGTCGGGGTTGATTTGGAGGGCGGCGGTAAGTTGCCTGCACAGTCGAGGGTTGGCATGGCAGGCTTCTTCGAGCGAGTGGGTGGTCAGTTGTCGGAAGCAATCTCCATAAATGGTTTGTGCGAGCAGGCGCGCTTCATGCTCCATATCTTCGCGCATCCAGCGCTCCTGACGGTGCATAGCCCATAAGACAAAGACGCAACCTAGAGTCGCCAGCAGCAAGGCGCCCAGCACTCCGATGAGCTTGATGCGGAAGACGGCGGGTGGGGTGTAACGGTATTTCATGGAAGGCGTTTCTTTACGTGAGGGGCCAGGTGAGGTTTAAGTTGAGGCCTTTGTTGGTGGGGAATGAGTGGGTTTGGCCGGCGAAATCGAGCGTGGCGGCTGGGCCGACGGCTTGAATGGTGAAGGGGGCGTCCGGCTCGCGCGCGTGCAGGATGGTGGCAAGGGTGACGGCCTTTTCAAAGCCGTCGCCGTGGCGGGTGTTCCAGACTTCATCGGGTTGGGCCACGCGGGTGGAATCGAAGATGGATTCGTTGGCCATTTCTCGCAGGCAGGCCACGATCATGGGCGTTTCCATGGTGCGGGTGCCTTCGATGCATACGGGGGAGCGTTCGATGGCGGCCTTGAGGTAGGGGCGGGGGTCCACGCGCGCCAAGTCGCGGAAGACGTGGAAGGCCAGCTCGGCGGCGGGATGGGTTTCGCGCGCGGCTTCGAGCGCGGCGATGATGTTTTCGCGGCTCATGCCGGGGGTCAGGGGGATGGACGGCGTGCGCACAAAGTTGCGCGGCTTGTCGGCATCGGGCCAGCGGGGTTCGAGGCGGGCGAAGGCTTGGAGTTCTTTGATGATTTCGCAGGCTTCGGTGTGGTAGCAGTCCACTTCGCGCGCGAGGCGCTGGCGGTGTTCTTCGTTGTCCAAATCAATCGCGCCGGACTTGAAAAAATCGTCGAATTTATTCAATGGGATGCGGTCGGGGAGGGGGGCGGCGAAGAGGTCGTCCTCGTCAATTTCCGCCAGAAGTTTGTCCCGGGTGGCATCGGAGACTTTGTAGGAGCAGGAGTTTTCGAAGGCGTAGGCGCGTTCGGCGGTGACCCAGCGGCGCTTGCCGGAACGCATCAGCTCAATTTGAAAACACGCCTGGCGCTTGGGGCTTTGTCGCAGGAAGTTGAAAAGAATTTCCGAGGTGATGGGCGTTTGCAGGAAGGCCGTGAGCTTTTTCTTGAAGCGCTGATAGGCTTTGGGGTCTATGCTGGCGTCGGGGTACACGGTGTGCATCCAGCCGCTGTGGTGGGCCACGATGGTGACTTGTTCGTTTTCCAGCGCGCGGCGGGCTTTGGTGGAGAGCACCGTGCCGTTGAACCACATGGCTTTGGTGACGAGCCGCCGGTTGTTGGTGAGGATGCCCTCTTTGATATCCACGTAATTTTGCGAGTGCAGCGGTGTGGCGACCCAAAAGATGTCGTCAAGGGAAATGCCGCAAAGGATGAACAGGGCGGCGGCGTAGAGGGTCGAGAGCGACACGCATTCGCCCGCGCCGACCGAATAGCCGGGCATGTGGCGGAAGCCGTTCATGGCTTCGACGGTTTCCGTTTTCCAATAGGGGATGACGTTGGCGGTGTATTTATCCAGACCGAAATGGCGGCGGATATCTATGTCGAAGTAGAAGCGGTCGCCTTCATAGCCGAACAGCGCATTGCTTTTGGCGATGGTTTCCGGCGAAATGAAAGGCGCGAAGCGCGCCAGTTCGCGCTCTTGCGTGGTCAGCCCCCAGGTTTCCAGGTCCAGATTGAACACGTAGTTGTCCATGATGAACTGCTTGAGGCGCTGAATCCGGCGATAGGGGGAGAGCTTCTCGAAGTTCGCAAACCACGGGTCGTCGCGCCAGGCCCAGATGACGGGCGACATGATATTGGCATAGACCAGGGGATAAAAGAGCGATGGGAAAACGAAGATTTCCATGTCGGACAGGGTATAGGCGGAGGAGACTTCTTCGAGGCGCTCCGCGGGGACGGGGGGAATATGATTCTCTGTCATGGGGAGCAGAATACGATTGATGGAGGATTCCATCAACTATTTTGGGATTGCGGCAGGCGTTCGATTTGGGGACACTGACCCGTCAAGATGGCTGAAACAAGTACAAACGAAACCCCGTGCCCGCGTCCGTGGCGCTGGGGGCATTTGATTCTTCTGCTGGCGGTGGCGCTCAGTTGGCTGGGCCTGACTGCGCTGAATGCGTGGTTCGGTGAGCTGAATCAGGACGAGGGCTGGTATCTCAATGCCGCCAAGCTGCTGACGGAGGGGCGCGTGCCGTATCGCGATTTTGCCTTTACCCAGGCGCCGATGCTGCCGCTGGTCTACTCGTGGATGTTTAATTGGGTGGGCCATTATGGCCTGTTGGGCGGGCGGGTGGTGACCGCGTTGCTGGGCGCTTTGGGCACGTTGCTGGCCGTTTGGCTGGCCATGCGGACCGGCCCGCGCCAAGTTCAGCGGCTGACCGGCGGCCTGTGCTTGATTCTCATTGCCCTGAATGTCTATCAGTCCTATTTCACCACGGTGGTTAAAACATACGCTCTCGGCGGCATGTTTTTAGCGGGCGGGTTGGCCATGCTGTCGTTTGTCGGGCGGACCAAAGGTTTGCGCGCGTCCATGGCCAGCGGATTCCTGCTGGCTTGCGCCACCGCCACGCGAATTTCGCTGGGCGCGGCTTTGGCGTTGGGCGGGATGTATTTGCTGTTGTGTCAGCGTCGCCTCAAGGCTTGGGTGTGGCTGGACTATGCCATTGGCGGTGCGCTTGGTCTGGCCCTGACGCTCCTTCCGTTCTGGATGCTCGGGCGCGATGGGTTCATTTTCGGCGTTGTGCAGTATCACACCTTGCGCGAAGTCGGTCCACTGGCAATGCAAGTTGCCTTCAAGCTGGGGTGTCTGGCGCGTCTGGCCCAAGCCTATTTCCCGGCCGCCATTCTTGGCGTGTTCCTGCTCATCATGGCGGGGCGGCGTGTGGTTCGGTGGTGCCGCCCGGCGGCGACCGAAACAGCGCCCGCCGCCGTGGAGCCGGAGCCAGCGCCAGAGGACATTCCGCCCTGCTTCGCGTCGTTTCTTTGGGTGACAGTTCTGGTGTTGGCCGTTGTCCATTTGGCGGCGCCCTTTCCCTACGACGACTATCAAACGCCCGTTTATCCCATTTATTGCGCGGTTTTGGCCGCCACCGGCGCGCGCTGGTGGTTGCGCGTCGAAACCCGCTGGTTTAACAATGGCTCCGTGGAGATGCGCAGCGCCCGCCGTCTGGGTATTTTGACGGTGATTTGGCTCATCTGTGGCTTGCATTCCTTTGCCTCGCCCGTGGCGCAGAACTGGTTTGTCGCCGGACGCGATCGTATCTGGTGGCGCTTGCGCGAACAAAGCCCCGTGGCGCAACTCCGCGATATGGCCAAATGGGTGAATGACTTGACCGAAGCCGCGCAAGGCACGGAACTGCTTACGCAGGACGTTTATCTCGCGGTCGAGGCCAACCTGCCCGTTCCGCACGGCTTGGAAATGGGTCCCTTCAGCTATTATCCTGATTGGCCGCGCGAGCGAGCCGAGCGAATCGGGGTGATGAACCGCGACATGCTGCGCGAGCTGCTCGCCACCACCACCGAGGCTCCGATTGCCGCGCTGAGCGGCTACAGCCTCGCCATCCGCTCGCCCCAGGTGGACGCCATCAGCCGCGAGGATGATTTGGCGTTTCAGCGGATTCTTCGCGAACGCTTTGAACCGGTGGACTCCATGCCGAACTTTGGGCAGGCTGCGACCACCTTGGAAATCTGGCGCTTGAAGCAACCGGAATTGGAAGAGGGGGCCCTGTCTCCCGCCGTCGAAGAGGAATGAAACTTTCGATTATCGTGCCCGCCTACAACGAGGCTGAGCGAATCGGCCCGATGCTCGACGCCTATCTTCCGTATTTTGCCGCCCGCTACGGCGACACCTTCGAAATGATTGTGGCTGTGAATGGCTCCCGCGACGATACTGCTGCCGTGGCTCAGGCGCGCACGGCGCACTATCCGCAACTGCACGTGCTGGTGGAGCCGCGCCCCATCGGCAAAGGCGGAGCCATCATGTTCGGCGGCGCTCATGCGCGCGGCGAATGGATTGGCTTTGTGGATGCCGACGGCGCCACCCCGCCGGAAGCCTTTGACGACTTGCTCAAGAATATCGGCGACGCCGGGCTGATTATCGCCTCCCGCCGCCTGCCCGGCGCGGTGGTCCAGCCGCGCCAGCCCTGGCAGCGTCGCGCGGCGTCGCGCGTGTTCAATTTTTTGGTGCGCAAACTGTTTAAGCTGTCCATCACCGACACCCAATGCGGGGCGAAGCTGATGTCCGCCGAAGCCTGGCAAGCCATTGTGCCAAAGATTGGCCTCACCAAATGGGCGTTTGATGTGGATATGCTCTTCAAGACCCGGCGCGCGGGCTATCCCATCCGCGAAATCCCCACGACATGGCGCGATATTGGCGGCTCCAAGTTGCGTATTGGCCGCGTCTCGTTCCAAATGCTGCTGGCCATCGTCCGCCTGCGCCTGCTGTATTCGCCGTTCAGTTGGATTGTGACCCTCTACGACCGTCTGCTCGGGCGCGTCATTATTCTGGAGCCGTCCCCCCGGTGAACAACCGCTTACACGACGACTCCGGGCTGCTCCGCCAGAGCATTCTGATGATGGCCGGAACGCTGATTGGCGCCCTGTGCAACGCCGCCTTCCACATGGCCGTCGGGCGCATTCTTCCCAACGCCGAATACGGCGCTTTAGCCGCCATGCTCGGTCTGATTCTGGTGGTCGGCACCCCGATGCTGGCCGTGCAGAACACGCTGGCCCATTACATCGCCATTCTCCAGCGCGAAAACCGCGCGGCGGAAATCCGCCCCCTCTGCCTGCGTTGGCTGCGCTTTTTTGTGGCGCTGGCAATTATCATGGTCGCGGCCGCCATCTTCTTCCGCCATCAGCTGGCGGCTTTTTGGCATGTGTCGCCCGCGCTCATTGTGACCACGTTTGCGGTGCTGGCCATCACCCTTTGGCTCAGCCTGCTCTACGGCCTGTTGCAGGGCATGCAGGCCTTTGTGTGGCTGGCCATCGCCCCGCAGGCGTGGGGCGCTTTGCGATTGCTGCTGGGCTGGGCATTCACCGCTTTCGTGGCCGCGCAGGCCCTTCTGGCGGTTGTCGCGCAAGGCATCGGCGTCATCGCCGTTCTGCTGCTGGGCGCGATAGCCATTCGCCAGATGCAACTGCCGCGGGGCAGGGCGGGGACGCCTCCCCCCGACACCTTGCGCTACCTCGGCGCATCGCTCGTGGCCCTCGTTGGCTACGCCATGTTGATGAATCTCGACGTCACCCTTGCCAAGCACTACTTCGACTCCGAAACCGCCGGCCTTTTCGCAAGAGCCGCCGTGATTGCCCGCACCGCCGTATTTTTGCCGACGCCCATCGCCACCGTCCTGTTCCCCAAAGTGACCACCCGCGGCGAGCAAACCGCCGAAAGCTGGCGGCTGCTCCGCCGGGCGCTCGCCCTGGCCGGTCTGCTGGTTGCCGCCGCCGCTGGTGTCTGCGTCCTCTGGCCGCAACTGCCCTGGACCATTTTGTACGGCCGCTGGACCCCGGACATCGCCACCCACGCCGCGCAATGGACCCGCGCCATGGCGCTGGCCATGAGTCCGCTCGCGATGGCCTCTGTCTTGCTCAATTTCAATCTCGCCCAGCGGCGTTTCGTCTGGTGCTACAGCCTGATTCCCTGCGCCCTCGGCTACATCGGCGGCGTCGCGATCTGGCACGACAGCCCGTGGCAACTCGCCGCCGTTCTCGGCGTCATGAACCTGCTCGCCGCCATCCTCCTATGGGCCGCCTCCTGCAAGGACCATCGCGCGACTCTCCACCCGCCGCGCGAGCAGGAATAGACAAAAAGAAAGCCACCTCCCCTTACGACAACGCGCCCGAAATCGCCCAACCCGCGCGCCTTCACCAGCCTTTCCCCCTTTACTTTCCGGCGACGTTTTGCCAGTCTGATTTCATTACGCGGACGGCGGTTGGCGCCTGACGCCATAAGGAGTTTTACACGGCATGGGCCATCGGTGGATGGACATCTTTTCCCGGCGCGAGCTGGTCTGGATTCTCATCGAGCGGAATCTCAAAATTCGCTATAAAAGCTCTTTTTTGGGCTTTTTTTGGTCGTTGCTGGCTCCGCTTTCCTTGATTGTGGTCTATAGCGTCTTCCTGGGCCTCATCCGGTTTCCCATGTCCTTGCCGGTACTGGTGACAAGCATCATCATTTGGCAATTTCTGGCCATGTGCATGGGCGACGCGCTCCAAAGCATTCTGGGCAACGCCAATCTGGTCACCAAAGCCGCCTTCCCGCGCGTGATTCTGCCGCTTTCGATGGTGGGGGCCAATGCCATCAATTTTCTGTTCTCCTTCGCGGTGCTCTCGGTCTATCTGCTGATTGCCCGCGTGGAATTTGGCGCGCTGATTTATCTGCCGGGCATCATGCTGACGCAAGCAGCGCTATGCCTGGGAATGTCCCTTATCATCGGCACCGCCAACGTGTTTTTCCGCGACACGGAACACGTGCTTTCCGTCGTCATGCTGGCCTGGTTTTTCCTGACGCCGGTCATTTACGGGCCGGAGCTGGTGTTGGATAACTTTCCGCGCTGGGTGCAGGTTCTCTTTTTCGCCAATCCCATGACGGGCATTCTCGTGGCCTACCGCGAAGTCCTGTTGTCTGCGCACGTCGGGGAGGGCGGGCTGGTCGCGCTGTCCTTTTCCGTGGCGTGGGGAATCTTTTTCCTGGGCTGGGGCATTTTCCATGCCGCGGAACCTCGTTTTGGAGATGAGCTGTGAGCGGGGCGTCCAACCAGTCGCCGCCCATTGTGGTGGAGCAGGTCGGCAAGCGCTTCCGCTTGCGTCGCTCCGGCACCCGCTCGCTCAAGTCCGCGTTTCTGGACATTCTGCGCTCTCCGCGCGGCGCGCGGCGCGAAACCTTTTGGGCCTTGCAGGACATCAATTTCACCGTGAACCGGGGCGAAACCCTCGGCATTGTCGGTGCGAACGGCGCGGGCAAAAGCACCCTGCTTTCCCTGCTGGCCGGCACCAAAGTGCCCACCACCGGCCGGATTCAAACCACGGGCACGGTTTCCTCGCTGCTGGAATTGGGCGCGGGCTTTCATCCCGACCTGTCCGGTCGCGAAAATGTATTTCTGGCGGGCGCCATCATGGGTTTGAGCCGCCGCCAGATGCGCGCGCGCTTCGATGCCATCGTCGAGTTCGCGGGCCTGCACGACTTCATTGACCAGCCCGTCAAACATTACTCCTCCGGCATGTATGTGCGCCTGGGATTTGCCGTCGCCGTCGAGGTGGACCCCGACATCCTGCTCATTGACGAAGTCCTTGCCGTGGGTGACGAAAACTTCCAGAAAAAATGCCTGCGCAAAATGGAAGACTTCCGCCGCGCCGGCAAAACCATGCTGATTATTTCGCACGATCTGGGCACCATTCAGTCCATCAGCGATAGGATTTTATTCCTGCAAGACGGCCGCGTGGCCGGTTTGGGCGCGCCGGATGAAGTTGTCGGCCGCTATCGCGCCGCCGCGCGCGCGCGCCAAACCGGCGGGCACGAGCGCGAATGGGGAACCGGCGAAGCCAGCATCCAAACCGTCATCACCGAAGACGCCGACGGCCGCCCCGCGGACACCTTTCAAGCGGGCGACACCCTCCGTTGCCGCATCCGTTATCAGGCGCACCAGCGCATTGAAAATCCGGTGTTTGGCTTTGCCGTGGCCGATGCCAGCGCCCGCGTGGTTTTCGGCAGCAACACGCAAATCGGCGGCGTCAACATCCCCGCCATCGAAGGTGAAGGCGAAATCACGCTGGTGCTTCAGGACATCCCGTTCGGCTCCGGCAACTATCTGCTATCTTTTTCGCTCCACTCCGCCGACCACCGCACCAATTACCACCGTCTGGACCACTATTTTTCCATTTCGGTCGTCAACCCCGATTCTTTTGAAGGCGTCTGCCGCATTCCCACCCGCTGGGAAGTGCCGACGTGATGACCGCGCGGCGGCCTCGCCCGTCGCGAAGCGGCCTTTATTCCTCGCACGTCCAATCCCTGTCCCGCTGCCGCCGCCGTTCCACCTCGGATAAATAATATTTCCGCAGGCGAATGGCTTCGGGCGTGGCCTCCACCAGCTCATCGGCATTGATGTATTCCAACGCCTCTTCGAGAGACAGGCGCGTGGCCGGCGCGTAAAACAATTTGCGGTCCGCGCCCGCCGCGCGGATGTTCGTGAGCTTCTTGGCGCGCTGAATGTTCACCACCAAGTCGGAATCTTTGTTGTGTTCGCCCACAATCTGCCCGGCGTAGCAATGTTCGCCGGGGTCCACGAAAAATCGCCCGCGGTCCTGCAAGCCATCCAGAGCATAGGCATTCGCGCGGCCATCTTCCATGCTGATTAACGCGCCATTGATGCGTTGCGGAATATCGCCGCGCACCGGCTCATAGCGCAAAAAGCGGTGGTGGATAATCGCTTCGCCGCGGCTGGCCGTGACGATGCGCGTGCGCAGACCAATCAGCCCGCGCGTGGGAATCACAAACTCCAGCACGGTGCGCCCCGCCGCCGATTGCATCCGCTGCATCGCGCCCTGTCGCGGCCCAATCAGCTCAATCACCGCGCCCGTCGCAAAATCCGGCGTGTCCACAATCAGAATTTCCACCGGCTCATGGCGCACGCCATTCAGCGTTTTCACAATGACGCGCGGCCGCGAAATGGTCAGCTCGTAGCCCTCGCGGCGCATGTTTTCAATCAGCACCGCCAGATGCAACACGCCGCGCCCGTTGACGTTGAACGTGCCCTCGCCGGTTTCGGTGAAGGTCAGCGCCACATCCCGCTGGCTTTCCCGGAAAAGCCGCTCGCGCAGATGTCGGGCGGTCAGGTATTTGCCGGCGCTGCCGAATCCCGGCGAATCATTGATGCGAAACGTCATGGCAATCGTCGGCGCGTCGAGCGTGATGGGCGCGAGCGGCTCCGGGCAGTCCACCGGCGTGAGCGTGTCGCCAATATCCACACCCGTCACGCCATGCACCGCGCACAAATCGCCGCAGGTCACCTGCTCAACCTCCTGCCGGCCCAGCCCTTCAAAGGTGTAAAGCGCGCGAATGTTGCACGGATGAACCGTTCGGTCCTGCTTCACCAGCGCCAGCGGTTGCGTGAGGTTCAGCGTACCCCGCCGGACGCGGCCAATCCCGATGCGGCCGGTAAAATCGGAGTAGCCCAGCGTGGTGATTTGCATTTGCACCGGCCCGGGATTCAGCCGGGGCGGGGGAATGTGCTCCAAAATGACATCCAGCAGCGGCACGATGGACTCGCGCGAATCCCGCGCCAAATCACGCACCGCCCAGCCATCGCGCCCCGCCGCATACAAGACCGGAAAATCCAATTGCGCGTGATTGGCCCCCAGCTCGACAAACAAATCAAAAATTTCATTCAAAACCGCATCGTGGCGCTCCGCCGGCTTGTCTATTTTATTCAGCACCACCACCGGCAACAGCCCCAGCCGCAGAGCCTTGTCCAAAACAAACCGCGTTTGCGGCATCGGCCCCTCCGCCGCGTCCACCAGCAGCAAGACGCCATCCGCCATGTTCAGCACCCGCTCCACCTGACCGCCAAAATCGGCGTGGCCCGGCGTGTCAATCAAGTTGATTTTCACCCCCTTGTGACGAACCGACACATTTTTGGCGAGAATAGTGATGCCCCGCTCGCGCTCAAGGTCGGTATTGTCCAGCAGGCAATCCTGCGCCGCGTCCTCGCCGGACGCCACGCGGAGCTGCCGCAAAATGGCATCCACCAGCGTGGTCTTGCCATGATCCACGTGAGCGATAATGGCGACATTTCGAATCTGGGCAACCGATGACATAAAAGTTCCGTTTCTTGAAAAAATAAACAGGGGAAAGTGCGTGAGAATGGGGGGCTGTTCCGCGAAGCAGGCGCTGAAAACAGCCGCGCCAAAAAACGGGGCGTCAGCCCCGGCGGCCGCCGGATTCGCGGAAAACAAGCTGAGGATTGTTGTGTCGGCTATACATTTCTACGCCCCAAAATATCCGGCAATGCCCGCAAAATAGCAACGAAAAATCATTTTTCCCACGGAAGCGGAAACCCGCACTGCCGCGTCATTTATTATCTCGCCAGCCGTCCGGGGATTTGCGATAAGTTCGGTAGTTCCGATGTTATTCGGACATTGTTTCTTTGAAAATCTAATTTATTGCGTTTTACGCAGTCATCGTTTCTTTCGAAAACCGCGAATTTTTATCATGGAACGAGATGTGCGGGGACGCGCCCACCTGGGCGCGGCTCCGGGTCTTGTGTTCCATGAAAGGGGCTTCGCGGTCCCTCTGTTGGGGCATGGGCTTGGTGTTCGCGCCTCTTTCCAGTTTGTGCGGCACTAGGTTCATGCCAACCACCTAGGAGCATGAGCAATGAAAAATCTAAAAAAGCATCAACTAATCGCCATCGGGAGCAGCATCGCCGTTCTTTATGGTGTGTTGTGCCTTGTTGCCTTTGCGTCGGCTACTTCCCGCACTGAAAAGCCCGCACCGGTTGATGCCGAGCAATATGCCGATTTCATGGAGAACGAGGTCTTGGATATTCAGGATTTGGCGGAGGGCGCGGAAGTCCAGCGCCGGATGTTCAATCGAATCACCCCNNGCCGGGGCTTTCGTGGACTCAGCCAATGTTCCCGCCGGTCGCGCCTTTTGACGCCCAATACTTTGACGAGCAGTTTTTGGAAAGGCTTTTAGGAGAGGATAAAAACAGCGTGGTGATTTATCCGCTTTCGCTGAT
>DBPO01000089.1:0-2916 GCA_002304915.1 Verrucomicrobia bacterium UBA1418 | reverse complement strand
CGCTGAAGATGTCGAGCCGTACCTTTACACCGAACGGCGCATTGAGGAAACACTTGCGCGGTATAACGCATCACGTTTGGCCAAGTCCGGCGGCGCGGCAACGAGAGGATTAGAGACGGGCGAATTCGGCTTCGCGGATATGCAGATTCTGAGCAACGGAAATGTGCAGATCACGGTGACGAACGGGGCCGATGTGGTTGAAGTTTTCGCCTATACCGTCTGGCACACATCCAGCGTTTCCGTGGTGGTTTGGACCAATGAAAACGACGAGGTTATCACCAGCACCAATATCCATTGGCATCAGGTGTCGCCAGCGTTTAACGGGCTGGAAAGTGCGTGGGAATGCCTGACAACCAATCTGGTGCTGACGAATGGCGTTGGCGTGTACGAAAACGCGAACATATCCAGCAACGCGCGGATACGGTTTTATGCCGTTGCCAATCGGCAGGATACCGACGGCGACGGGTTAACCGACGGCGCGGAGTATTTCATTTATCATACAAACCCCGGCACGAATGATACCGATGGGGACGGGCTGTCTGATTACGATGAGGCAATCATCTTTGGCACCAATCCTAATCATCCTGATTCCGATGGAGACGGGTTGCCGGATGCATGGGAAATTCACCATGAACTCAATGCGCTTGACGATGGTACAAGCGATTGCAACAACGGCCCAGATGGCGATCCAGATGGAGATGGATTTTCCAATTCACTCGAGCTAGAACTCGATTCCCCACCCAACAATCCGGCTTGGAATGGCCGGCAATTGGCTTATCGCCTCACTCATGCACAGCTCCCCCCAAATACACGTTCTACTACTACGAACCTCATTGGATTACGGGTGGACATTCAAGATTCCGCAAATTGCGGAGGTTCAAATAATCAGCGACAGGTTGAAACTGCTACGCTGAACGTGCCGGATATGTTGGCATGGGGATACTTTGTCGATATTACCGTGGCCGGCGCGGTTGAAGACAAGGATGATTATTACGATCAGGTCCATATCTACGCCTTCACAAACACCTATTATTTCGAGGGAAACGATAACCAAAACGCTTGCGGCATGGCAAACAAAACCATAACGCGTAACGTTCTTATTCTGGAAAATAGTGCTGTTGTGCTGGAATACGACACGATGAGCTATAAACACCATGTTGGCGGATATGCCGAAATCATAGCGGCTACAGAAACCGGATATATTAAATCCGAAACAATATCTCAGTATCCCACAAACCGTGAAAGAACTGTGGTCGGTGTAGCTGAAGATGTAGAAATAAAAATAGCACCAGACCCTGGTGGCGTGACTTGGTCGGTTTCAGGTGGCGGAAGTTTAAGCAGCACCACTGGTGCCGTTGTCGTGCTCACTGCGTCGAGTAATGCCTCGACCTGTCCGGTTACAATCAACTTTTCCGGTGAGTCTCTTACCAAGAACTTCGAGGTAAGGGAACCCGTCGGTGTGGTGGATGCCTTCCTTGGCTATTGGGCTCAGGACATTCCCGTCGGTGAAGCTGGCGCAAAAATGAAACAACATGCGATAGTTGGCCCCACAAACGTATCGTTTTACAAGGTTCAAATATGTGAGGTGGGGATGGATGCAACAAACAGCACCGGATATTTCCAGTGCAACCCGCCGCCTTCCCATAATTCCAGCAATGGAGCTAATCGATGGATCCCACTCAATCCGGCAAATCAGTGGGAAGATTTTGCGACGATCAGAGGCAGTTATGTCGCCCCACCGTGGCAGGGTGGAGGTAGTTTTGAGTGGCCGATACCTGCCCTGTGGCGTATTGGCAGTACTGGGAACACAAACTCCATGATCGGGTGGAATCAATTGTTTGAGATCGGCGCCGATGGCACGGTGAAAATCACCAAATTTGGCAAATGGCTTGAACGCACAACCAACAATGTAATTACGTACAATTAGGAGATCATGCATTATGAAAACCTCACACCGCACAATACTGCTGGTTCTGTTTGCCAGTATGATAATCGCAAGCGTGACGCATGCAGAGATGCCGACCGAGGAGGCGCGACAAAAAATCCAGCAAGCAGTGGCTTCCGGCGATGTCCAAACAGTCATTAAAGTTCTCCCTGCGGTGCAGGAAATGTGGCCTGAAGACATGGGCGCATATTTTCAGTCCGCCGAAAAAGCTGTACGGTTCTTGGGCCATCCTGCAGACGCTCCCGCCGTCCGGCAAGCTGTGGAACAACTTTATACTGAGGTCATGGATAAGCGCTGTCCAGAGGATGTCTCTCTGGTGCAGGCCGCCACCTATTTTAAAGGGAAAAAAGAATTTGCGCTCTATCTTTTTGGTCATGATGACATGAGGTATGAGCCATTCTATCTTTTAGGAGCTTCACGATTCCTTGGTGAAATTCGGAAGCGGGCGATACCTGGTTATCTCGACAAGACCATCTCTTTCAGGGCGGCCGAAATACGAGTTCTTGATGAAGCGGGAGTCAGTTTTGCTTCAGACTTAAAAGATCCACGTGACATCGCGGCCTATGCACAAGCCTTGAAAGCAGATCAACAAACCATGGAGCATGACAGACTGCAGAGGGAGCTTTTCAGCGCGAACTCGAGCCTTACAACAATACTTCTATATGCCTGCCGTCAATTGCATCATGAGGGATTACTGGATGACAAACTGGCTAATGAAGTAGCTGAAAATGCCCGTTTGACAGATGAAGAGCGAATAATGGAGTTTGTTCCACAATAAGGATGACAACATAGGTCATGATGCAAGGCCTGCGCCCTCACCGCCATTTGTGACCTATTGCCAGTTTAGCAACTCCGCCCCCTACGTCGTTCAGGTTGCCGATTCCATCATGCCCGCCATGCCCACATGGTTTCTGCCCGATGCGCAAACCAATCTTTACATCACCAATGCGCTGGTGGCGATGGGCGGGCAT
>DBPO01000122.1:187-20168 GCA_002304915.1 Verrucomicrobia bacterium UBA1418 | reverse complement strand
CGGCGTCCGGAGAACGCTGACGTTCGGCAGAAAAGGATTTAAGAATGACGAAGTTATTCCATAAGATCGGACTCATAATTTGGTATGCGTACATCGTCATCACTATGTTGACCATACCAGTATTCAACTGGCGTTATGCACGAGAGCACGGTTTTGTGTCATGGCTATTTCTGGGCGAGGTTGTGGCCACGTTCAAGGCAGTCGCTTGGCCATACTACGCAATTACAGCGGTGGGGGGACAAGCCGGCGCTGGAGACACGGCGATGACTTCAAAGGAGAGGGCTTTTGCCGAACAATGGAACCAATGGCTCGAAGATCATCCTACAGAGAGAAATGCCCTTCGCACTCGTGCAATTGCGGACAACATGACCAAGGAAGACATCTCTCGTGAATTAATCAGCCTCATGGTGCGCTTTTCAAATGAGGCTAAAATAGATATTCCGCAACGATTCATTGACGACCTCAAGAAGGCAGAATAAGGAATCAACATAAAGGGACCCTATGAAGTATGATGAACTATTCCCAATCGATTTCGACTACCTGTGTGAGAAACTGCCCGAATATGTTGGCGATGAGAAGAATTTTGATTTTGGCAAGGCACGCATTCGAGCAACTCAAGTCCTTAAACATTTAACCGAATTCCGGAAACTATTAACATCAGACAGTCACGGCGGAATGCTCAGTACAACCGATCAAGTGATCTATGCACTAAATCGGTTCGAACAATTCTGCGATTCCCCGAACACATCACGGTTAAGCTCAAAGGATGCCTGTATATTTGCCACATATATTGAATTTATGGCTAAACGCATTCACCACGATGCAAAGATGCTTTAACATAATCGAGCCGAACAAGGCGTTGCTCCGTACGTCGCACAAGGTGCGCCGTCCGGAGAACGCTGACGTTCGACTGATATGATGAAAATTATCACTACATCACTTGCGCTACTGCTCGCATATGCCGTTCAGCTATTTGCGCAAGCCTCAAGTCAGCTATCCACCAACCAAATTCAGGCCATAGAAGATGCTCTGTTTACGGTGGTTGAAGACTGTAGCTTAGCATCAGAGGCGTTCAGAAATATCATATTGGGATCCCCTCTATCTGATGTTATCGCACTGAAAGACACGCCCCTGCCAAAGGGATATTACTGGCAGGAGTCTATTAGAGAAGATGGGAGCGTCATTACCTTCAATGGGGCCTTTCTACCACCAGATAAATGGGGCACGAATTATATTGCTCGCATTGATGGGCAAACAATAAAGCAATTTATATTTGTACACGATGGTACCAGCGTAACAAAAATTGCTTACCAACTGCTTTCCTCGGTATCTACAGCGCCGCCAAGTCGGCATCCCCGGCTGAAAGAACCCCCGTATGAGCCCGACGGCCCATGGATAATGGAAGATGAATAATGAGTCGAACAATCGGGTGCAGCGTACGTCGCACAAGGTGCGCCGTCCGCTGACCCGTGACGTTCGAATTAGGAAGAAACCATATATGAAACAGACTCCTATGCGTAACCCATTACATGCCCACCTGCCAATCAGCCTACTGGTCCTATGCCTGTCAGCCATGGGTGTTCATGGGGATATCTGGCGCTTTACTGCCAGTGGGGTTGTTGATGGCATCGGCAACACCTCAACCAATCCTGGGCCAGAGGGAATCGTGCTCGGCCAGCCGGCGACATCAGAATGTATTTTCGACAAAAGCATTCAACCGTTGGGCACAACAAGCAACACGTGGTACAACCATTCCATCCTATACGCCCGGATCACTATCGGATCGTACACATGGCGATATATTGGTCGCAGCGACGATAAAATCACGTGCAGCGATAATCATGGCTTTACACAGGATCAATTGATTTTCGCCGGCAATGGCTATGCTGCAGATACGTTTCCACTCGCCCACGGCGGGCATTGGCAAGTCATGCCGCTTAATTCAATTGACCAAGATGGAACCATGGACATGATGACCAGTCCCTATATTGCTGATTTACCCGCATCTTTCTTCCCTGAGAATGCCTCTTCCATCGTCGGAAATGTTCGGTCGGATGTCGTGACGAATCCCCGGTGGTACGTGCGTTTTTCAATCGACCCGGCAACGATCGAGTTTCAGCCAGTAGCGGCTCCTTTTTTAAGCCACATTGTTCAATCCAACAACACACTATCCTTAATGACAGCCAATTTGACTCCCAGCCGCACTTACAATCTGGAATCGGTCGCGACAATTACAGACACGAATTGGCAAGCAGTCGCTTCTTTTCCTTTGATCTCGAGCTTCGATCCCGTATCCATTGAATTGCCTAGCGGTGAAGACACGGGCTTTTTCCGCGTCCGCAGTCCCTAACCCCCCGCATGCATGGCAGAAGAATATTCGAACAATGCGTTGCTGGGTATTCGCCACAAGGTGTCGGGTCCCCTGACCCGTGACGTTGGGCGGAAAATTGAATCAGATGTTTATATGTTTGTATGTTTAATAACTAATCAAGGGAGAATAAAAATGGCAGACAAAAAAGTGGTTTTTGTAGCATTTGCTATCGAAGACGAAACGCAAAGAGATTTGCTTAAAGGTCAATCTTTAAACACAAACTCACCATTCGAGTACATCGATATGTCAGTAAAAGAGGCATACGATTCAGAGTGGAAAGAACATGTTCGCACTCGTATTCGCCGGTCAGATGGCGTCATTGCGCTTGTAAGTAAAAATTCTCTTACATCGAGCGGTCAAAAATGGGAAATTTCATGCGCCAAAGAGGAGAAGAAGAAGGTTCTCGGGATTTGGGCTTACAAAGATGACAGGACAAATCTTGTCGAGGTGAATACTGTGGCCTGGACATGGCCAGCAATAGAGAAATTCATCGATAGCCTTTAAATATCGGAGGCATCTAATATGCGAATAGCACTTATCGTAGGTATCGACTACTACGAGCATGGTAGCGACCTGTTTGGTTGTGTAAATGATGCGCATGCAGTCAAAGCGATTTTGGAACGTCACGATGGCGGTGCTGTGAACTTTGATTGTCGATTACTCACCGGTACTGGTTCGAGTGATCGAGTCGATCGTAGTGAGCTGAAAGATCAGGTTGAGAAACTTTTTAAATCCGATGCAGAAATAGCCCTATTTTACTTTGCTGGGCACGGTCATATCGAAGCATCGGGCGGATATCTCCTTGCAACAGATTCTAAACGTGGCGACGAGGGGGTGTCTCTTTCCGAAATATTAACTTTTGCAAACGCTTCGCCAGCAAAAAACAAGGTAATCGTATTAGACAGCTGTCATTCAGGTATAGCAGGTACGCCTCCAACCGGAGACCAATTGGCCACATTATCGGAAGGCCTTACTGTTTTAACTGCATCCACAAAAGATCAATACGCAACAGAAGAAAACGGGCGTGGAGTGTTTACATCTCTCTTCGTTGACGCCCTATCTGGGAGTGCGGCCAATCTGACCGGTGATATTACCCCTGGCAGTGTATATGCTCACATAGATCAATCGTTGGGAGCTTGGGAGCAACGACCAGTATTCAAGACTAATGTCAAACAATTCGTTTCATTACGGAAATCATCACCTCCGATAGAAATTTCTGATTTACGACGATTAACAGAGTTTTTTCCTACTCCTGGTTTTGAGTATGCACTTGATCCTACTTATGAGCCTGAGATGAAAGGTCGGGATGCGGGAATGCCATTGCCAAACCCTGAAAAAACGCGCATTTTTTCAATCTTGCAACGTTACAATCGTCTGAACCTTCTTGTCCCAGTCAATGCTTCTCACATGTGGAACGCTGCTATGGAGAGCAAGTCTTGCAGACTCACAGCACTCGGAGAACACTATAGAAGATTGGTAGAAAAGAATCGAATATAGAAGAGAGTCTGACGCCCGACAACCATTAAGCCCCCTGTAGCACAAGGACAAAATGGTCCCTGAAACGGATTGGATAATTCCACAAATAGTTGGCTCACCCCAGCTGAAAGGTGCCCTCCCCCGTTTGCGTTTCTTTTGCGCCCCTCGCGCCGCTTGCGTTAAATGGCTGTTCCGGCTGTCCGGCTGTTCCTGACCTCTGACTTCTGCACTCTGACCTCTTTTCCTAAACCCTGAACCCGAACGTTCAATTCATAGGGCATCTTGACAGCATGACGCTATGATGTTATTGTGCGGTCAGAAATGAGGTGAAGCATGACTACCCTGACCAAACGAGCAACCGTCTATCTGGAGCCGGCCCTACACCGCGCCCTACGCCTGAAGTCTATTGAGACTTCTCGCTCCTTGTCGGATTTGATCAATGACGCTGTACGCACCGAGCTAGCCGAGGACGCAGAAGACCTCGGGATTTTCGATGCCCGGAAAAATGAGCCCACGATCAAGTTCGAGGACTTTGTGAAGGAGCTCAAGCGCAATGGCAAAATATGAAATTGTCTTGCGCAAGTCCGTGCGCAAGGACTTGGAACCCATCCCCAAGCGCGATGTCCGACGTATTCTTGATGACATCGCCGAACTGGCTAAGAATCCCCGCCCTCCGCAAAGTCGCAAGCTCTCTGGATCGGAGAAATACCGATTACGATGTGGCGTGTATCGCGTGCTATACGAAATCCAAGATGCCATCCTGATCGTCTGCATCGTAAAAGTCGGACACCGGAGAGAAGTATACCGATCATGAATTGAACAACCATTAAGCCCCCCGTAGCACAAGAACAGAATGGTTTCTGAAACGGATTTTTTTTCAAGCCGTCTAATCATCTTCAAGCGCTGGGCTCCGACTTTCATTCACGGCGCGACATTCAACCAAACAACCATGCAGGCTCTCTCGGGATGAGATCAGGGCGCCGAAGCACTCCGGTCCGTCCCTAGCCGCGGACTCTATGCTCCACGGCGGCCCAGAATTCGACTGCGCGACACGCATCATCACCCCTTCATCCCATCACCCCCCTGGCCTTCCAGATAAGTGCGACCAAGGGAACGGCCAAAATGAATAAAAAGGGGAATGACCACCGGACAAGAAATATGTCCAGCCTTGTCGGAGCCACTGGCCGCCTCATCACTACAACGATAACGCCGCCCCAATAGGCAGTCATCGTGATTCCCCATATCTGGAAGCTCAGGCCAAGATCAGTCATCAACAGGGTCATGAGGCATAGAAATACCTGAAATACCAAGGAAACCCTTATCGCAGCCCAGTACTTTTCAGACAATCTCATATGGATTCAGCATCACGGATCAGGAAGAACCAACTTGTCACCAACGGCCCGGGACCGATCGCTTGTCTCATGGCTGCCCTGTTCTTTCGTGAATTCATACCTAAACACAATAGCCGAATCTGTAACAAGCCTGCGCATGGATATGGAATTTGTCCTATAATCCAATTTGTATAGCCTCACCCCCAAATTACCCTGAAGAAGTATGCTTTCTGGCGTTGCCCATATCCGTCCCTCTTCCATAAACCCGCCCACACGACCGTCAACTGTATAGAGGTGGGTTTTTAACTGGAACCATCCCGATTCCGATACGGAAAAATGGTTTGTACTGCCATCGCTGAATACAGCCCCGGTCCAGCATCCAATCAGGTTTGTTTCAAACCCCTGTTTGGGCAAGTAAGCGTGATCCACATATTCGCCGGCATAATAGTTGCGCCAAATCCACCAGGCAAACTCTCCATTCCGCTGAAAACTGACGGTACGACAGGGTATGGAGATTTCTTCTAAACCCTGTTTGAGTTCTCTGAACGCGTGCTCTTCAATAAACGTTGCCTCTGGAAACATAGCCTCTGGGCTGAGCTCACTTGCCTTTCCACTTGGCACCAGCACATCAAGATTAAGAGGAGCATAGAGGATGCCAAGTTCAAAACGAGGCGGAATAACGATCTTTACCAGATCATCCGCATCCCTTGGAGATTGAGCAAATACACACATGCCTGTCATAGACACGGGAGCCATAATCCCAAGCAACGCCATGACAACCTTGAAACACGAAATGAATATGCGGTTGATCTTATCCATAATACATACCCAACGAACCTCAGCATTCCTTAGTACAGCGCACCAAGAGCCACTAGGGGCTTAGTGTCACTTTTAAATTTGGTCAAGCGCTGGCTTGTGCGTATTTCCGCAACCTCGCATCTTTCATAGCTACTTGTATCTCGCAGCATGTCTTCCGGCAACGTCAGGGATAAGGCGCGTCGCACGTAGCGCACTGCAAACTCCGGACCAGATAGTTTCACAGCCCTTCACCGACCGAATTGTTTAAGCATTTTTACAGTTTTGCGCCTGAACGTGCAAGTTTTGAGAAAATTTGGTCATTTCGCGGTTATCACCCCCGTTTGCGTTAAATGGCTGTTCCGGCTGTTCCTGACCTCTCACTTCTGCACTCTGACCTCTCCACAGGGTTTCAGGTTTCAGGAAAAACCATCGCCCCCCTTCGGTGCCTTCAACCTTTAACCTTAAAACCTTAAACCTCCCACCGTCCGTGTCCGTCCGTGTTTGTCCGTGTGGCTGTTCCTCGCCCTTCCCCGTTTGCGTTTCTTTTGCGCCCCTTGCGCCGTTTGCGTTAAATGGCTGTTCGGTTCCCCGGCTGTTTTCTGATTTCTGACCTCTGACCTCTTTTCCCGAACCCTCCCCCTTTTTCGCCCTTTTTTTTCGCCCCGGAACAAAAACGCTTTACTGGCGGGGGCGTTTTTATTAGCGTGTGGATTGATTCGTTGTATGCTAGGGTTCTCAAATGGCCCCAACGGGTCTGGAGTCCATCAAAAGGAGCACGATTATGAAGCATGTTGAGGCTTTTCTGCGCGCGGGGTTGGTGCTGTTGTTTTTCATGCTGGCGTTGCCAATCGCGCAAGCCAACGAGGAGATTCCGGCGGAGTGGTACGGCACGCAGCCGGACGTTTACGCGCTCTATTCGAGGGACACTGCGGGCGATAACTCCTACGCCTTTACGCCGAGTCCTGAGCAATGGCGGGACCGGAACATCTACCAGTTGTTCACCGACCGCTTCGCCACGGACGGCGTGGACCGTCTGGCGGGCTACAAGCCGGCGTGGACCTGCGATGGCAAGCCCTACCCCTACAACCGCAACTATCACCACGGCGGCAACTGGAACGGCCTGCGTCAGAAGCTCGATTATCTGGAGGGGATGGGCATCACCGCGCTGTGGATTTCCGGTGTGCAGCAGAATGACCAGGGCAAGGACCCCAACTACACGCCCTACCACCAATATCACGCCGAAAACTTTTTCAAGTGCGACCCCGCAATGGGCACATTCGCCGACCTGAAGAACCTGATTGACGACTGCCACAGCCGGGGCATGTATGTCATTCTCGACGTCGCGCCCAACCACATGTGCGACAAGAACGGCATCAACACCGGCAACGAGAACGATGACAAGGCGTACTGGCCCGATGGGCACGGCTCCTTCGGCTGGTGGAACAGCGGCAACAAGCACTGGCCCCCCTTCGACAATCTGGACTACTTTCATAATCACGGCACAATCAACTGCTGGGACTGCTTCCCGGAGCAGTTGCTGGGCCAGTTCAAAGGAACCGACGACCTGCGTTCGGACAATCCCCAGGTGCGGAGCATTCTGGCCAAGGCGTTCAAGAACCTGATTGACGCGACGGACTGCGACGGATTCCGCGTGGACGCCATCAAGCACGTGCCTTACGACTGGTGCCGCGACTGGGCGCAGGACATCCGCAACCACGCCGCCTGGCGCGGGAAAAACAATTTTCTGATGTTCGGCGAGCTGTTCAGCTACGACAACGGGGCGCTGGCGAGCTGGTGCTCCGACGGCTACGGCTTCAACTCCGCGTTGCAGTTCCCGATGATGCAAGCGATGAAGAATGTCTTCGGCAACGGCTATTCCTCCCATCAGCTCGGTCAGGAGATGGGCAACCTCAACATGTACGGCGCCGGCAAGGACAACGTGATTGCGTTCCTCGACAACCACGACGTGGACCGGTTCGCGTGCTCCTACGGCGGCGGCGATGCGGCGACCGCCAAGGCCATCATGAGCCCGGCGATGACGTTCCTGTACATGGCGCCGCCGGTGCCCCTGCTGTTCTACGGCACCGAGCACATGTTCAATCAGGGCGGCCACTACAACGGCAGCAACCGGACCTGGGACAACCCCGACGACAGCGACTGGCAGCGCGAATGCATGTTCGACAAGGGCTTCCAGCCCGGCAACGCCAGCGGCGACATGTTCAGCCAATGGGCCAAGGACCGCGGGCTTTACGGCCACATTGCCTGGCTGAACGGCCTGCGCAACCAGAGCCGCGCTCTGCGCCGCGGCGGCTTCGAGCAGCGCCGCGCCAGCGGCGGCCAGGGCATCTACGCCTTCACCAAGTGGTACGACCAGGAAGTCGCCCTTGTCATCGTCAACACCGCCGACTACGAAATGGACCTGGGCGACATCTGGGCCGGCAAAGGCAACGCTGAATTTAAGGAAAACGGCCTCGGGCCGGCCAGCTTCTGGTCGGACGGCGACGGCAAAATCGCATTTGGTTCCACGAAAATTGGCGGCAAGGGCAGCAAGATTTACATCTGCAATTTCGTGGACAATTCCGCCGACGTGTTCGGCGGCGGCGGCACACCCTCCGGCCTCTGGGCGCGCGGCACCTACGGATATCCAACCGAAAGCGCGACGACGGCTGACACCATTTACATCAACACGGAAGCCGGCCCGGCCAGCCTCACAGACAAGAAGGTCTATCTGATTTACGGCTTCAACCATCCCACGGGCAATTGGCCCAAGGTGGAAATGAACATCAACACCAACTGGGCGTCCACCGGCGGCGCTTGGTACCATTATTCGCTCGGCAACCTCTCGACCGGCCAACTGGACTATGTCATCTGCGTGGAGCACATCGCCGACGGCGTGACCAACACGTTCTGGGACAACAACGGCGGCGGCAACTACACGATGGAGATCCTGGCGGCGCCGGAAGAGGCGGACTTCGCCTTCCAGAGCGTCTCCGCCAATCCCGTGAATCCGGAACCCGAGAGCAGCACGACCATCACCGTCATTCTGCGGACAGCGCCGGAAACCGACATCAGCGCGCTGGCGGCAAGGGTCGGATACGACATCTACGACCCGGCCACGGGGCCTGCGGACGTCTGGCCGACCTATCCAATGACCCGAACCGGCGTGGTTACCAACAACGCCACCAACGTGCTCAGCACCTTCACCTACGTGGTGGACAGCGGCCTGACCAACGGCTATGTGATGAAGTACTACATCGCGGCCAGCAACGGCGCCTCCGTGCTCTACGCCAACAACAACGGCGATAATTATTCCGTTGTCGTTCAGGATTGGCCGGCCGTTCCCGCCGACGTCGTCATCACCACGCCCGACTCGACCACGCAAGCCGCCGAGGCCACCGTGACAGGCACCGCTGGCGCGAATCTAATCGGCCCCCTGTACTGGACCAATGCCTTCAGCGGCGAGACCGGGACCTTCCCGCTCTCCGGCTACTGGAGTGTGCCCGTCCCGCTCCGCGTCGGCATCAACGCTGTCACCATCTACGGCTACGAAGCCGGCAACGTTGCGACCACGGCGCAGGACCGCGCCGCCAACTACGCAACGTGGTCCGAAGGCGACAATAAAGGCACCGGATTTGGCGCGTGGGACTTCAACCACACTCAGGACGGCACGACCTCATGGGCAGGCGTGTTTGTCGGCGATCCGGCCAGTGCCGGCATCACCGGCTTCGGCGACAAGACGTTTGGTTTCTATGCCAACCCGCCCGGCTCGGGCGCGAACGCCGAGGTGCTCCGCAGCTTCAGCAGCGCCATGCCTGTCGGTGCAACCTTCAGCTTCGACTGGGGTGTGAATTGGGACAGCGACACCGTTGGTTCCTATCGCGGATTCAGCCTGCTGGCCGGCGATACCGAACTCGTCTACATCAACATGAGCAACAGTGCCACCATCCAGATCAACGGCAATCCGATGTTCGTCAACTACGGCACGCAGGCGATGCCGCTAAGCTTCGAATACGTGGCCAACGGCAGCATCCGCGTCCGCGGCACGGGCCGCGATGGAACGGAGTCCTATGACCAGACCCTGTCCGTTCCGGCCGGGGCGCCCAGCAAAATGAAGTTCTATTTCAACGCTTCATCCGTACCGGAAGCCCCCAATCAGGCCTACCGCCAAATGTACGTGGACAACTTCAAAATCACCTCCGAAGCCCCCGGCGCCAAGAAGCAGGATTCCGTGACGATCACGCGCGAAGACGACGGGAACCCGCGGATTGAGTGCGCCGGAACACGCTCCGTGACGCTGGGCGACGCAGGCACGGCCTTCGATCTCGACTTCAGCCTGGCGAACGCAACGGCGGCCAGCTGGAGCGCGGCGCTGACGACCCTGAACGGCTCCCACGTGCAATCGTGCTCCGGCGTGACGGGCGCAACGTGGGACTGGTCCTGGACGGCTTATGCGGCCGGTTCGTGGCGACTGCGGGTGACCGCCCATAATGCGGGTGGCAATCCCATCACCAATGCCACGGTGGTGCTGACGGCCTCGGAAGGCTCCAGCTACACCCTCGGCAACGCTTGGCACTGCCCCACCAATCGCGAGCCGTACGCGGACAAATACATGCGCCATCCGGTCACTCCTGCCGTGGGCGACACCATCGAAATCTTCGTCGGCAACTACCATCCCCAGGGCGACATGACCGGCGGCTCTCTGTATTACCGCTACGGCACCAACGGCGCTTGGAACAGTTCGGCGCTGAACTGGGCCACCAACACCAATGACGAAAACAACCGGTTCTTCGTCGGCACGCAGGTGGTGCCCGGCGGTCAGGCCGGCGGAGTGTTCCAGTACTACCTGAAGGTGGAATACACCAACGGAACCGCGCCCGTGACGACCTATGTCGCGATGAATCCCGAGCAGTCCGCGATGTACAAGCTGTTCAAGCGCGAAGGCGCGGCGCAGGCCACGCCGTTCGAGGTCGGCATCAAGGGCGCCGACGGCGCGGAACCCGGCTACATCTGGCACGGCGGCGACATCACCGCCGCCGGCGCGGCCAGCGTTCAAATCGGCGCCAAAATCGGCTATATCAAGAACGGCGTGAAATGGGCCGATGAAGCCATCGTGCGCTACCGCGTCCGGTTGGAAGACGAAGGCGTGCGGCAGGTCCGCGGCGTCACCCGCATCAAAAAGGCCTCCGCAACGCCTGGCAAGCGTTCTTGGAATGCCCTGACCAATCAGGTCAGCATGGTCTATGACGGCGAGGTCGCCGATCCCAGCCCCAACGGCAACGCGATGCGCTGGGTGGTGAATCTCACCGACACCAACCTGATGAACGAGCGGGCGGTGCTGGTGTATGAAATCTACGCCCGCGGCGCCAACGGCGTCTGGCGGCAGGCCGAGTACAACGCCGGCGGCGGCGCTTCGACCTTTGAATTCCGCCTGTGGTCCGACGGCTCCGGCGACCTGCAAGTCCGCGGCGCCACCCGCGACTACGACAGCGGCTGGATGGCCGCCGACTACACAACGACGAAGTACTTCATTGACGAAGCCGACCCGAGCGACACCGTGACGCTGCAAGTCCGCTACAACGCCCCCGCCAACGCCCAGAAGGTCGAACTATTCACCAACGTGGGCCGGCGTGACCACGCCGACGACGACATGAACGGCGACGGCTGGCCCGACGGCATCGTGCCGCCGGATGGCAACAGCGTCACCGCCGAAAACACCTACAACGTCGGAGCCGGCTACTGGCAGGCCATTCCCATGACGCTGGGGGCGGGCGGCTGGGAAAAGACGCTGACGGTGAACAAGTGCGGCGCCTACCGGGTGTCCGCGCGCTTCATGGCCGCCGGCGAAACCAACGGCAACTGGACCTGGTACTCCGAAGGGCCTGAAGGCGCTGTCCGCCGCGACCACGCCGTCGTCATCTCGCCGCGCAAGGCCCTTGAGCAGACGATGTATGAACTCAACGTCTTCACCATCAAGGCGACCAACACCGCCCAGACCGGCCGCGGCACGTTCGAAAAGCTCTCCGAGAAACTCCTCGGCGGCGGCGACTTCGATGAATTCAGCTTGGAATACCTCAACAAGCTGAACGTCAATTGCCTGTGGTTCCAGCCCATTCATCCCTCCGGCGGCGAGCGGGTCGAAAACGACCCTGCCACCGGCCAGCGCTACTGGCCCGGCAGCCCCTACGGCACAAAGAACTACTTCTCCGTCAATCCCGATATGGCCAACGACCCGAGCGAAGCCAACGCCGTGGCGGCGTTCACGAACTTCGTGCGCCTCTGCGACCGGGCCCGCGGCGAAACGATGGCTCCGGGCGCCCGCTCGCTAAACACCATCAACGTGATGCTCGACGGCGTGATGAACCACACGAGCTGGGACGCGGTCTATGGCGCGGGACTTGCGCTGGCCACCAACGGTCTCGGCGCGGCGGCCATCGCGGAACTGACCAACGCCTACGGAAACATTGCCGCCCTGCAGCCGGAAAGCCGCATCGCCACCACCGGCCAGATGGGCATCAACTGGTATTCGCGCGCCACTAACTACGCGATGCCGGCGACCACTTACGTCAGCGCCACCGACAACGACATCGGCGTCGCCCCCGAGCGCGTGGACTTCGGCAAGTGGGACGACGTGGCCGAATTGCTCTACGGCAACTACTCCACGTTGATCCGCTTCGACGACCGAACCGAGGCCCAGAAGCAAAGCGGCGAACTAACCGAGGAAACCAGCCGGATGTACAACGAGGACGACCAGTACTACTACGACCAGATGCTGCCGGCGACCAAACTGCTGTGGAAGTACATGGCCAGCTATCCGGAATACTGGATTAAGAAGACCGGCCACAACGGCGTCAACCAGCCCGGCGTGACCGATGGCAACGGCGTGCTGCTCGACGACTACGGCATTGACGGCCTGCGCTGCGACTACGCCCAGGGCCTTCCCAGCCACTTCTGGGAGTACCTGATTAACCGCACACGCTCCGTGAAATGGAACTTCCTGTTCATGGCCGAATCGCTCGACGGCGGACTCATCGGCAAGCGCTCGAACCGTCACTTCGACATCCTCAACGAAAACATGGTCTTCCGCTTCACGCAGGAGAAAATCAGCGAACCCGCGCCCCTGCAAATCGCGCTGGAGGAACGCCGCACGCTCTACGGCAATGGGGTCATCCTGCTGAACCTGACGTGCCACGACGAGCCGATGCCCTTCGGCGACCCGTGGGCCACCGCCTCGCGCTACGCGATGCTCTCCGCCATTGACGGCGTGCCGATGATTTTCTACGGCCAGGAACACGCCGTCAGCCCGTATGAGGGCGAAGGCGACGAGGCCAACAAGTGGAAAGGCTTCTACTTCTTCGAGCAGAACTTCGGCAAATGGATTCCCCACTTCAAGAAGTGGAACCAAATGTACGTGTGGGACGACCCGTGCTATCCCACCGGCGACTTCCGCGATTCGCGCGCGATGGCGCAATTCTACGCCCGCGTCAACCAGGCGCGCCTGGCCAGCCCGGCCCTGCGCAGTAAGAACCGCTGGTTCCTGAACGACAACCCGCGAATGATGACGGTGGCCAAGTGGGAAGAGGAAGGTGCCAACCCGAATATCCGGGATTCCGTGATTGCCAGCGTGCTGTTCATGAACGAAACCGGCGACACATCCGGCTTGACCGGCAATGCCCAGGTCTACGACCTCTCCCCCTTCGCCGACAAGCTGGGGCTGGAGAACCGCGCCGACCGGTTCTACAACGTCCGCAATCTGGCCGCCGCCAATACAAATGCATTGCTCTGGCCCGAAGCCAAAGCCGGTTCGGACATCATCACCAACTTCTACATCGGCCTCAACGGTGGCGTGGACAACGGCGAAACATCGCCGGGCATGGTCTGGGCGGACGGCGCGGTGGTGCAATACCTCCAATTCGTGGATGTCACCGCCTACCCGGCCCCGGTGTTCCAGGTCGGCTCCATCCCCACGAACAAGGAAGCAGGCGATGCCGTGGCCATCTCCGTGACCGCCACGGGCGACGGCGAGCCGGTCGTGACCCTGACCAATGCGCCCGCCGCCTTTGTCTCCACCTACGAGAACGGCATGCTGGCGTTCACGCCGTCGAACGACGGAACCTTCACATTCCACTTCCTGGCCCAGAATCAGCGCAATGACGCCTTCGCCACGACGAACTTCAGCGTGACCATCCTGCCCGGCAGCGGCGGCGGAACACAGGAGGTGGCCATTGTCGCGCTTAACAACGTGACGACGAGCAACGGCCTCTTCCGCTTCGACGCCACGCTGACGGACCTGCCCTCCTCCATCACCAGCCTGCCGGTGTACACGGCCACCACCGTCACCAATGGCAACTGGAACTGGTCGCTGGCCACCAACGTCCCGGTGGCGGCGGGCACCTCCCATGTGGAACTGCCAGTCGCCGACAAGTGCGTAATCAGCCTCGGCAAGCCCCCGATTCTGGACTAATCCATCGGCTCCCGGCCGCCCCGTAATCCACGGGGCCGGCCGGGAATAATAAGAGTGCAATGAACCCACGCAACATTCAAACACGGATTGTCGCGGCTTGGCCGGGCGCCGCCCTCGTTGCGACGGGCGCACCCCGACGCTATATCCGCCAAACGGACAACGACGAATTCACCTTCCAACTCCTTCGCCAACCATGACCGCCACGCACCCAACATTCGGAGGAGCCGCCCCCTCTTTCATCCTCGCAAAACCATTGCCGAAAACCGCTGTCTTTTGGCGTGAACAAGCCATCTCCTACTCCGAACTGCTGGCCCATTCGTCAGCCATTTCCGCGCTCTACAACGCCGAGCCGGGTGCGCGCGCCGTCATTTTTTCCGAAAACCGGCCGGAATGGATTGCCACCCTCTGGGCCATCTGGCGACAAAAGGGCGTGGTCATTCCCGTGGACGCATCCAGCCCCGCCGATGAACTGGCCTACATCTTGGAGCAAACCGAACCCGCCGTCATTTTCTGCTCCGCCAAAACGCATCCGCTCGTAACCGCCGCCCTCCAAAGCCTGCCCCAAGCAACCGCCCGCGTACTGAGTTTGGATGCCGAAGACTTCCCTCCCCTTCCCGTCGCCGCGCCCCCCGGCCCCGCGCTCGAATCCGGCGCCGCNNGTCATGCTGACCTTTGAGAACCTTAAGGTGAATCTGGAATCCGTCTGCGACCGTGTGCCCATTTTCCACGAAAATACCCGCACCTTTGCCCTCCTGCCCCTGCACCATATTCTGCCGCTGATGGGCTCCCTCCTCGCCCCGCTTTACTCCGGCGGCAGCATCATCCTCGCCCATTCACTGGACCCGGCCATCATGGTGGCCACCATGCGCCGCCATCGCGCCACCATCCTGATTGGCGTCCCGCGCCTCTACGCCCTGCTCCGCAAGGCCATCATGGACAAGCTGACCCGTTCACCCGTGGGGCGATTGCTCTTCAAGCTCTCCGCCACCATCAACCGCCTTTCCGTGGCCCGCGTCCTGCTCGCGCCCGTGCAAAGAAACTTTGGCGGCCGCTTGCGCCAAATGGTTTCCGGCGGCGCGCCCCTCGACCGCGACGTCGCGCGCGACCTCACCATCTGCGGCTTCCAGATGCTCGAAGGCTACGGCATGACCGAGTGCGCCCCCATGATTACCTTCCCCCGCCCGCATGCCGTGCGCCTCGGCTCCTGCGGCCAGCCCTGCCTGCCGGACAGCGTCCGCATCGAAGAAGGCGAAGTCCTCGCCCGCGGCCCCCACGTATTCCCCGGCTACTGGAAAAATCCAGACGCCACCACCGCCGCCATCATAGACGGCTGGCTCCACACCGGCGACCTCGGCTACCTCGACAGCGACAACTACCTCTTCATCACCGGCCGCAAAAAAGAAATCATCGTTTTGCCCAGCGGCAAAAAAGTAAACCCCGCGGAGCTGGAAGAAAAACTCGTCACGCTTTCCCCCGACATCAAGGAAGTCGCAATCACCTGCCAGAACGACCTGCTCCACGCCCTGATTGTGCCGCAACCGGGCTTTCTCGATGATGCGCCCGCCCAGCAGGCCGAACATTTCCGCTGGAAGCTGCTCGAACCCTACAATCGCGCCGCCGCGCCCTACAAAAAAATCACCCAACTGACCATTGTCGCCACCGAGCTGCCGAAAACCCGCTTGGGCAAATTCAAACGCCACGAATTGGGCGCTCTCGCCGTCGGCACATTCAGCGAGGACTCAACCCCGCCGCCCGACGCCGCAGACCTCGGCCCCGCCTACGCCGCGTTTGAGCGCTTCCTGCGCACGGAACTGGAATGCCCGCACGTCGCGCCCGGTTCCCATTGGGAAATGGACTTGGCGCTGGACTCCCTCGCGCGCCTCGCGTTGCTGGTGTTCATCGAAAGAACATTTGGCGTGCGCCTGCCGGAAACGGTTTTCGAGGAATATCCCAACGTGCTGGCCCTCTCCCGCCATGCCGATGAACAGCGCATCTTTTTCCGCGACCAGTCCGCCTCCCGGAGCCGCCTGCTGAAACTTCACTCCGCTGACACCCCCCTCGACCTGCCCCGCTCCTCCTGGATTCACCTGTTCCTCAAAATATGTTTCACCGGCCTCTTGCGTCTCTTTTTCCGCATCCGCGCCGAAGGCCGCGAGCATATCCCCGCGCAAGGCCCCTGCATCCTCGTGGCGAATCATCAGTCCTACATGGACGGCCTCTTCATCTCCATTTTGTTGAGCAACGCGTTTTTCAGGAAAATGCACTTCTACGCCAAGCGCAAGCATGTCACTCAAGGATTCCTCTCGTGGCTCGCCCGCAACTGCAATGTCATCGTGGTGGAAGTGGGCCGCGACGTGCAAGCCTCCCTGCACATGATGGCGCAGGCCCTGCAGGAAGGCGGCAGTTTGCTGATTTTCCCCGAAGGCACCCGTTCCGCCGATGGCGAGCTGGGCGACTTCAAATCCACCTTTGCCGCCCTGGCTTTGGAAATGAAGGTGCCAGTGGTTCCAATTGCCATCAGCGGCGCCTATCGCGCGCTGCCCCGGGGCAAACGCATCCCCCGCCCGCTCACACGCATCTTCGTCCGCTTTCTACCCGCCATCACTGGCGACCCCGCTCAGGATGAAGACCAGCTCGCCGAAACCGTCCGTGAGCTTATCGCCCGCAATCTCCAATAAAACAACGCCACTATCCCCCGCTGACACCGGCGCAAGCCACGCCGCCGCCACCAGTCCGTTCTTGATTTCGCCCCTGCCTTTGCACACTATCGCCACGTGTTTTCAAGTGCCATATCCAAGATGACCGCCCCCTTTGCGGGTCGCCCCAAAGGTTTGACCAACGAACTGAAGTTTGTGGGCCATCCGGCTTTGGCCGCCGACGCCATCGGACTTCTGGCCGCCACATGCCTCCCCGACCCGCTCTACCCCGTCGGCTATATCCACAGCATCTATTTCGACACACTTCTCCGCGACTTCTGGGCGGCCAAAAAAGAAGGCGACCACTTGAAACAAAAAGTCCGCATCCGCTGGTACGGCACGGATGGCCCGCCCCAAAACGCGGAAATCCCCGCGTTTATCGAAGTGAAAAACCGCATCGGCTCCGCCCGCGACAAAAGCCGAATCAAAATCTCCGCCCCCGCTCCATGGATTCAGGACGTCCCCTTGGAAGACCCGTCCGTCACCGCCTTCTTATATCAACACGCGCCGAAATTGATGGAGCCAATCCCCATGTCGCTGGTCCCGGTCATTTGCATTTCTTATGCCCGCCGCCGCTATGTCTGCCCGCTCACGGGCAGCCGAATCGCTCTGGACACGCAGATTCGCGCGGAACGCCTCAATACCACCCAGTTTCCGGCCATCCACCACGTGCAGGTGGAGCAAATCGTCTGCGAATTCAAGAATCAGGGCAAAACCCTGCCCGACTGGGTGGAGCAATTATATTCACTCGGCCTGCGCTTGCGCAGCTTTTCCAAATTTGGTGAATGTATGAATCAAATCCTGCATGGAGGAATCCCCGTATGAAAATAGACACATTTGAAACTCTGGAAAAATTCCGTCAAGTTCGGGAACAATTGGACCCCGGCCTGTTTATCACCGCCTTAATCGCGGCGCTGCTCGCGGCCTATGCCGCCGCCGGCATGTATCGCTTTTTCTACGAACGCCGGGGCACCGGCAGTCAGGTTCACCGCGCATTCCCGTTGCTGGCCATCGCCATCACCACGCTCTTCATTGGGGTACAATTATCCATCCCCCTCTCGCTCGGCTTGCTCGGCTCCCTCTCCATCATCCGCTTCCGCACGCCAATCAAGGAGCCCGAAGAAGTCGGCTTCATCATGCTCGTGATTGCCGCTGCCATTTCAGCCGCAACCTTTAACTTCCGCTTCCTGCTCCTGATGTACGTCGTGGCCTTCATCAGCCTCTTGCTCACTCGCGGCGCGCGCGCCTGGAAACTCTTCACCCGCGATGGCGTCCTCGTGCTGACCGTCCCCGCCGACCAGGCCCCGGCACACATGAGCGCCGTGGAAACCGTCCTCAAATCGCGCCTCAAACGCTTCCAACTCGAAAGCTCATCCATCCGCGACGGCCAGGCCAATTTCCAATACGTTTTCTCCGGGCTGAAAAGCGATGTCCCCCAACTGCAAGCCGAATTAGCCCGGCAGGTGCCGGTGCAATCTATCAACATCTTCCTCGATCGCCCCGGGGGAATCCGCTGACATGACAGGCAAAGTCCGACGATACCTCCTGCTGCTTGCCGCGGGTGTGGCCCTGCTGGCCATTTGCCGCTCGGACGTCCTGCTCTTTGAAACCCCCGCCCACCTCGCCGACCAGACGCGAAACGGCATCGGACGGCGCCTCCGCAAATATCACAACCTGCGCTTTCTCGTCACCTTCGACGAAGCGCAACCGCGCGAATGGATTCACCGCCAGCCCACTCATGCACCCGGCACGGAAATCGTCGCCGGACGAATCGGCCGCGCCCGCCGCTTCAACGGCAACCAGTACACCTACATGGAAACCGCCGTCCCCTGGTCCGACTTGGGCGACCGCTATTCACTCGCCATATGGGCCAAACTGAAACAAACGAAATCCCCGCAAACCATCTGGTATGCCAATTATGATCAACGCAAAACAGGATTCCGACTGCAAGACAGACACATGCGCTTTCATATCCCGGATGGCGACGGCGGCGGCCAAACCCTGTCATATCCCTTCACCGCCTACGGCCGCTTTGTCCATCTCGCCGCCGTTGTGGAAGGCCCCGGCGGAAAAGCCCACCTCTATGAAAACGGAGTCCTGAAAGCCTCCTGCCCGCTGGAAAAAATCTCGCTCCCCCATCAAAACATGGAATTTGGCAAGTGGCGCTGGTACGCCGTAACCGAGCCCTTGCACGGCTCTCTGGACGAAGCCGCCGCGTGGAATTGCGCCCTCTCGCCGCGCGCCATCAAAAACGCCGCCCGCGCCCGCCTCAGCCTGCCCGTCAAAAAAACGCCGATTCTATACGGCCTCTGGCGTCTCTTGGAAGCCCACCGCAACGCCCCGGCAATCGTGCTCAAGATGCTGGACCGCTTCAACCCGTTTCTACACGAAGGCAAACTCACCGCGAACGGCCTCCCCTCCATCAATCTGCTGTTCTCCCCCCGCGACTCCCGTCATTTCATCCACGGCCACGACCTTTCCCTCGCCGCCGGCCGCCGCATCAAAGATGCCGCCCGCTCCCGCCGCATCATCGCGCAATATGCCGAACAAACCGTGGATGCCGAACTTTGTCTGGCCGGCTCCGACACACATTATGCGCCAACCAGACGGGCGGGGTACATCCTCCAACTGCCCCCCGATACCCCCTTTCAGGGAAGCGCCCACATTCGCCTCATCCCTCCCGAAGCGATGGCAGATAACTTGCTTGAACTCGCCGCCGCCAGCGCCCCCTCCACAAACGAAAACTTCAACTTGCCCCTGTGCCGCCTGCACATCAATGGCCTCCCCAAAGGCGTCTATTATTATGAACCGTTTGAAATCTCCAAACGCCCCCGCCCCCCCGCCTCAA
>DBPO01000122.1:0-161 GCA_002304915.1 Verrucomicrobia bacterium UBA1418 | reverse complement strand
CAAGCGCCCGCCGCTCCGCTTTGGCCCGACACATCCGAAACGCTGAAATCCCGACTGCGAGAGCTTCAAAGCCTTTTGTCACACGACCGCTTTCATCCGTGGAGCCGGCGCGAATGGTCCTGGCGCATCCGCCGCGCCACGCAAGACCTGCCCACCCGCCC
>DBPO01000086.1:167-6587 GCA_002304915.1 Verrucomicrobia bacterium UBA1418 | reverse complement strand
CCGCTTGTGCGCTCCCCTGAACCCTGCCCACGGGTAAAACGCTTTTTTTTCTGCACGTTTTGCTTTTTTCTATTGATTCCTCATGACTTTTTGTTATCGTTGTCCCGATTGCATGGCATTGCTTTTGGATGGCGCCATGCACGTTTTTAAATGATGACCCCAACCCCCCGGAGTAAAAATGAGTAACCAGAAGAAAAAAATCGCCATTATTGACGGCAATGAGGCAGCGGCCCACATTGCGTATCTCACCAACGAAGTCGCCGCGATTTACCCCATCACCCCCTCCTCCAATATGGGCGAATGGGCGGATGAATGGGCGGCCCAGGGGCGCAAGAATTTATGGGGCGCGGTTCCCCGCGTGGTGGAAATGCAATCGGAAGCGGGCGCGGCGGGCGCCGTTCACGGCGCGTTGCAATCCGGTGCGCTGACCACGACGTTCACCGCCTCGCAGGGNNCAGGGTCTGCTGCTGATGATTCCCAACATGTACAAAATCGCCGGCGAATTGACCTCCACGGTTTTCCACGTGTCCGCACGTTCGCTTGCGGCTTCGGCACTTTCCATTTTCGGCGACCATCAGGACGTGATGGCCTGCCGTCAAATCGGCTGGGCGATGCTGGCCTCCAACAGCGTGCAGGAAGTAATGGACATGGCGCTGATTGCCCAGGCGGCCACGCTGAAAGCGCGCGTGCCGTTCCTGCACTTCTTCGACGGCTTCCGCACCTCGCACGAAATCAGCAAGATTGAAATGATTTCCAACGAAGTCATCCGCCAGATGATCAGCGATCAACTGGTGGCGGATCACCGCGCGCGCGCGCTGAATCCTGAAAAGCCGTTCATCCGCGGCACAGCGCAAAACCCGGACGTCTATTTCCAGGGCCGCGAGGCGGTCAACAAGTTCTACGAGGCTTGCGCGGAAATTGTCGCCTCCACCATGACAGAATTCGGCAAGCTGACCGGGCGGAACTACAAGCCGTTTGATTATGTCGGCGCGCCCGATGCGGACCGCGTGATTGTGCTGATGGGCTCGGGCGCGGAAACCGCGCTGGAAACCATCACGGACCTCAACGCCAAGGGCGAAAAACTCGGCGCGGTGATCGTGCGCCTCTATCGTCCCTTTGCCGCGAAGTACTTCTTCGACGTGCTGCCGAAATCCGTCCGCGCGATTGCCGTGCTCGACCGCACGAAGGAGCCGGGCTCCGACGGCGAGCCGCTCTACAAGGATGTCCTCGCCGCGCTGGCGCAGGGCATCGCCGCCGGCGACTTCCCCGCGATGCCGAAAGTAATCGGCGGGCGCTACGGCCTTTCCTCCAAGGAATTCACGCCGGCGATGGTCAAGGCGGTCTTCACCGAGCTGGCCAAGGACCAGCCGAAAAACGGCTTCACCGTGGGCATCACGGACGATGTCACCCACACCAGCCTCGACATTGACTCCACCTACGTCATCCGCCACCCCGGTGTCACCAACGCGATGTTCTTTGGCCTTGGCGCGGACGGCACCGTGGGCGCCAACAAGAACTCCATCAAAATCATCGGCGAGGAAACCGACTTCTACGCGCAGGGCTATTTCGTGTACGACTCGAAAAAATCCGGCTCGCGCACGACGTCGCACCTGCGGTTCGGCCCGAACCCCATCCACAGCCCCTATCTGATTCAAAAGGCCAGCTTCGTCGCTTGCCATCAGTACGAGTTCCTGTTGCAGACCGACATCCTGCGCTATGCCTCAACCGGCGCGGTGTTCCTCCTCAACAGCCCCTTCAAACCCGACGAGGTCTGGGACAAGCTGCCCAAGAAAGTCCAAGCCAAAATCATCGAAAAGAAAATCAAGTTCTATAACATTGACGGCTACGACGTCGCCCAGCGCACCGGCATGGGCACGCGCGTGAACACCATCATGCAGACCTGCTTCTTCGCCATTTCCGGCGTCCTGCCCAAGGACGACGCCATCGCGAAGATCAAGGAGTCCATCAAGAAGACCTACGGACGCAAAGGCGACGAAATCGTCCGCAAGAACTTCCTCGCCGTGGATGAAACCCTGGCGAACCTGCACGAAATCCCCTACACCGCGGTAACCTCCACCATCGAGATGCCGCCGGTGGTGCCGCCGGAGTCCCCTGAATTCGTCCAGGAAGTCATTGCCCCCATCATGGTGGGCGATGGCGATGCCCTGCCGGTCTCCAAGATGCCCGTTGACGGCACCTTCCCCTCCGCCACCACGCGCTGGGAACGCCGCAATGTGGCGCTGAACGTGCCGATTTGGGAGTCCGAGGAATGCATCCAGTGCGGCACCTGCTCCTTTGTGTGCCCCCACGCATGCATCCGTTGCAACGAATACGACAAGGACCTGCTCGCCAAGGCCCCGGCCAGCTTCAAGCACGCCCCCGTGCGCAACAAGCCGGACAAAGCCTACACCCTGCAAGTCTATGTCGAAGACTGCACCGGTTGCGGCGTGTGCGTGGCGTCCTGCCCCAAGAAACTCAAGGACGACCCCACCCGCAAGGCCATCAACCTCGGCCCCAAACTGCCGATTAAGGAACAGGAACAAGCCAATATCAAGTTCTTCGAAACCTTGCCGTTGATTGACCGCTCCAAACTCAACCTCACCATGGTCAAAGACGCCCAGTTCTGCCTGCCCTTGTTTGAGTTCTCCGGCGCCTGCGCCGGCTGCGGCGAAACGCCTTATCTCGGCCTGCTGAGCAAACTCTTCGGCGACCGCGCCCTTGTCGCGAACGCCACCGGCTGCTCCTCCATCTATGGCGGCAACCTGCCCACCACCCCGTGGGCGCAAGACCGCGATGGCCGCGGCCCCGCCTGGGCCAACAGCCTCTTCGAAGACACCGCCGAGTTCGGTCTGGGCTTCCGCGTCACCTGCGACCAGCAAGCCGCCTACGCCCGCCAGCTCGTTCAGGAACTGCGCGACGACCTCGGCGCGGAATTCGCCGACGCCATCTGCCAGGCCGACCAAAAGGACGAAGCCGGCATCGCCGCCCAGCGCGAGCGCGTCGCCGAGCTGAAGAAAAAGCTGGCCGGCAACACCAAGCCCGCCGCGCTGAACCTGCTCGCCGTGGCCGACTTCCTCATCCAGCGTTCCGTCTGGATCGTCGGCGGCGATGGCTGGGCCTATGACATCGGCTACGGCGGCGTGGATCACGTTCTGGCTGCCAACGAGGATGTGAACATCTTCGTGTTCGACACCGAGGTGTATTCCAACANNCGGCTACGGCGGCCTCGACCACGTGCTGGCCACCGGCGCCAACGTCAACATCCTCGTGCTCGACACCGAGGTCTATTCCAACACCGGCGGGCAGGCCTCCAAGTCCACGCCCACCGGCGCCGTCGCCAAGTTCGCCGCCGGCGGCAAGGCCAGCGCCAAGAAAGACCTCGCCATGATGGCCATGAGCTACGAAAACGTCTATGTCGCGCGGGTCGCCTTCGGCGCAAACACCCCGCAAACCATCAAGGCGTTCAAGGAAGCCGAAGCCCACGACGGCCCCTCCATCATCATCGCCTACTCGCACTGCATCGCCCACGGCCTGCGCGACATGCGCGACGGCCTGGAGCAGCAGAAGCTCGCGGTCAACTCCGGCCACTGGATTCTTTGCCGTCGCAACCCCGCGCTCGCCGCAGAGGGCAAGAACCCGCTGCAACTGGACAGCCGCGCCCCCTCCGTGCCGCTCGCCGATTACATCTACAACGAAACCCGTTACAAGATGTTGCAAAAGAGCGACCCCGAAACCGCAGCCCAACTGCTGGAAGCCGCGCAGGCCAACGTCAACAAGCGCTGGGCGCAATACGCCAAAATGGCGGACCTGCCCCCGCCCGCCGACGCCAAAGCCTAATCGGTAGCGCAACAAAAAAAGCCCCGGAGTCATCCGGGGCTTTTTTTTATGAAGCCAGCGACCGCTTATTCCGCGGACTTGTCCCCATCCGCCGCCGCACGCGCCGCCTGCCGCGTCTTGGGGTTGGGCACCAGCACCATTTGGATATTGCGGCCCAGCAGCTTCGGCGCTTGCTCCACCACGCCAACATCCGTGCTGTCCGCCACCACGCGGTTCATCAGGTCAAAGCCCAAATCCTTGTGGGCATTTTCCCGCCCCCGGAAATACAGAACCACCTTCACCCGATGCCCATCCATTAAAAAGCCCTTCAAGCGCCGCATCTTCACTTCGTAATCATGCGTATCCACGCTCGGATGCAACTGCACTTCCTTCACCTTGGTCGAAGCCGCGGTGCGTCGGCTCTGCTTTTCCTTCTTGCTCTGCTCATACTGATACTTGCCGTAATCCATGATCCGGCAAACCGGCGGGCGCGCCGTGGGGGAAATTTCAACCAGGTCCAGCCCCGCATCCCGCGCCCGGGCCTGCGCCTCGGAGGTGGGCACAACTCCCAACTGTTCGCCGGTCACGCCAATCAGGCGAACTTCCGGCACACGAATGCGATGGTTGATGCGAGTGGGATACCCGCCGCGCGGATCCCGGGGATTGATAGGTGCTTGTATGGTTACTCTCCTTGGTTGCCGGAGCACGTGAACGCCCCGTTTGGTTTATGTCAGCGCCATCCGCCCTTCCGACTCCATCTGCGCGATGAAAGCCTCCAGCGTCATGACGCCCTGGTCCCCAGCCGCCCGGCTGCGAACCGAAACTGTTCCATTCTCCACTTCCCGCCCGCCCATAATGAGCATGTAGGGAACCTTCTGCATTTGCGCGTCGCGAATCTTCGCCCCCATTTTCTCCGGCCGCGCATCCACCTGCACACGCCAATCCCTGGCCCGCAGTTGCGCCGCGATCCCTTCCGCCGCCGCCAGTTGCTTGTCCGTCACCGGAATCATCACAACCTGCACCGGCGCCAGCCACAGCGGAAACGCCCCCGCGTAATGCTCAATCAAAATCCCGAAAAAGCGCTCCAGACTGCCCAGCAGCGCGCGGTGAACCATGTACGGCCGATGCTCCTTGCCATCCGCGCCGATGTAAATCATATCAAAACGCTCCGGCAGGTTAAAGTCAAACTGCACCGTACTCATCTGCCACTGCCGCCCAATCGCGTCGCGCACCTTCAAATCAATCTTCGGCCCGTAAAACGCGCCGCCCCCCTCATCCAGCTCAAACGCAATCCCCTCCGCCCGCAAAGCCGACTCCAGCGACCGCTGCGCCAGCTCCCAGCGCTCGGGCGCCCCCACCGCCTGCTCCGGACGCGTCGCCAGATACGCCGTAATGTTTTCAAAGCCGAACGCCTTCCACATGGCAATTGCGAAACGCACCGCCGCGCGGACCTCGTCCTCCACCTGCTCCTCCGTGCAATAAATATGCGCGTCATCCTGCGTAAAGCCACGCACGCGCAACAGCCCGTGCAGCACCCCCGCCCGCTCATAGCGATACACCGTCCCCAGCTCCGCCCAGCGCAGCGGCAACTCCCGATACGACCGCTTGTGCGACTGATACACATTGATGTGGAACGGGCAATTCATCGGCTTGATGTAATAGCGCTGCTCGTCAATCTCCATCGGCGCATACATATTTTCCGAGTAAAACCCCAGATGCCCCGACGTCTCCCACAACCCTGCCCGCCCCAGATGCGGCGTAAAAAGCATCTCATAACCCGCGCGATAATGCTCGCGCCGCCAGAACTCCTCAATAATCGTCCGAATCCGCGCCCCCTTCGGATGCCAGTGAATCAGCCCCGGCCCCACACTCTCCTGCACGCTGAACAAATCCAGCTCCCGCCCCAGCACCCGATGATCCCGCCGCTTCGCCTCCTCCAGCATCTGCAAATACGCGTCCAGCTCCTCCTGCGACCCGAACGCCGTGCCATACAGCCGCTGCATCATCGGATTCTTCTCATCCCCGCGAAAATACGCCCCCGCCACACTCAACAACTTGAACGCCCGAATCTCACCCGTGCTCGCCAAATGCGGCCCGCGGCACAAATCCGTGAAATCCCCGCTGCGATACAAACTAATCGTCTCCCCCTCTGGAATATCCGCCAGCCGCTCCAGCTTATACTTCTGGCCCTTCTGGCTCATCAACTCCCAGACCTCGGCCCGCGACTTCTCCTCACGCGTGAACGGATGATCCTCCGCCACAATCTTCGCCATTTCCGCCTCAATCGCCGGAAAATCCTCCGCCGTCAACCGATGCGGCAAATCAAAATCGTAATAAAACCCCTCCTCGGTATCCGGCCCAATATCAAACAAAGCATCCGGCCACAAACGCCGCACCGCAGCCGCCATCACATGCGCCGTGCTGTGACGCATGGTCTCCAAACCAACCTTGTCAAAATTCATATCTGTCCAGGCAATTCCTTCACTTTGAAAAGACCTGCAACCTACCCCGCCCACCACCAGAAGTCAACCGTTTGCGCACCCCACCGCCCCCTTTCTCCCGCTTGCGTCGTTTGCGTTAAATGGCTGTTCGGCTGTTCTGTAG
>DBPO01000086.1:0-129 GCA_002304915.1 Verrucomicrobia bacterium UBA1418 | reverse complement strand
GGTTCCAGGTTCCAGGAAAAACCAACGCCCACGCTTGCGTGCCTTCAACCTTCAATCTTAAACCTTTAACCTCCCGCAGGACCTTGCACCGCTCTCGCCTTCCCTCAAGGCCCTTCAATATAAACTCTG
>DBPO01000046.1 GCA_002304915.1 Verrucomicrobia bacterium UBA1418 | reverse complement strand
GTCCCGTGTGAACAGCCGGAGGGGGGGCGTTTAATTGCGCGGGAGGGTGGGGCCGGGGAGGGCGACGGCGGGGCGTTGGCGATGGGCGGCGGCTAGTTCTTCGATGCCGCGGATGAAGGCGTCGGGGCCGCCGGGTTGGTAGCCGAGCTGGCCGATGAGTTCGCCGCCGGGGCTGAAGAGTAGAATGGTGGGAAAGCCCCGGACTTGGAAGCGTTCGAGCAAGCGTTGGTTTTGGGCTTTGAGTTCGGGTGACTGGTTGCCGGTGCGCGGGAAGTCGGCGATGAGGGGCACCAGATGTTCGGCGGCGTACTGCTGGAAGGCGGGGGTGGAGAATACTTCGGCATCGAGCCGCTTGCACCAGCCGCACCAGTCGGAACCGCTGAAGTTGAGCAGCAGGAGGCGGTTGTTGTCGCGGGCTTCGGCGGCGGCGGCGGCGAGGTTGTCGCGCCAGGGGAGGGTGTCGGTGGCGGTGGTTTCCGGCGGGCGGCTGCATGCGGCGAGCAGGATGGACAGTAAAAGGATGGGTGCAAGTTTTTTCATGATTATCTCCAAGATGATGCGTCCCAAGATACCGCGCGGGGGGCGAAGGTGCAAATCTGGTGCGCAAAAGTGAGCTTGGCGTTTGCGGGGGGCGTGGGTTAGCATGGGGTTTCCTATGGTTGGGTTGCTAAAATTTGTTGCGCGTGTGGTGGCGTTTTTGCCGGCCGGGATGGTTCGGGCGTGGGCGTGGCATTGGGGGTGGCTGCTGGCGCATGTGGCGCGGATTCGCCGGGGGTATGTGCTGGAAACGCTGGCGCGTTGTTTGCCGGATGCCACGGCGGCGGAGCGGCGGCGGATATATGTCGAGATGTGGCAGCATCAGGTGTTGAACATCATGGAGCTGATGCGTTTTTACGGGGGGCGGCGGGCGGAGTTTGCCGAGGGGCTGGAGGTTTATGGCGAGGAGCATGTGCAGGCGGCGTTGGCGCGCGGGAAGGGGGCGTTGATTCTTACGGCGCATTTGGGGAATTATGTGTTGATGGGGATATTGGCGGTTCAGCGGTTCGGCTATTCGCTGTCTATTATTTCCAAAGTGCTGAAGAATCGGGTGGCGGAGGAATTGTTTGAGTCGTTGCGGCAGGCGGGCGGGGTGAATGGCATTCACGCGCAACAGGCGTATCGTCCGGCGGTGCGGGCGTTGCGGCGTCAGGAGCTGGTGGGGTTTATGCTGGATCAGCAGCGCCCGGCGTCGCAGGGGGTTTTTGTGGACTTTTTCGGGCGGCTGGCGTCCACGTCGCCGGGGCTGGCGTTTATGTCGGCGGCGACGGGCGCGCCGGTGGTGCCGGTGTTTATCCGGCGCAAGGCGTCGGGCGGGCATATTTTGGAGGCGCTGCCGTTGATGGAGCCGCCGCCGGATCGCGAGGAGGAGACGATTCGACAGCATACGGCGGTTTATACGAAAATTATTGAGGAGCAGGTGCGGCGGACGCCGGCGCAGTGGTTGTGGTTGCACAAGCGGTGGAAGAGTAGGCCGTTGGGGGAGGGAGGGGGAGAGGGTTCAGGGTTCAGGGTTCAGGGAACAGCCGGGGAGAGAGAGCAGAGGTCAGAGGTCGGAGGTCAGGATGGAAAGCCCCCAAAGGGTGGGCGATGGCTTTTCCTGAAGTCTGGAACTTGGAACCTGAAACCGAAACGAACAGCCGAACAGCCGTTCGGCGGCGGGACGCCGCCGCTCCCTTGTGAAAACCGAACAGCCGGGGAGAGAGAGCAGAGGTCAGAGGTCAGAGGTCAGGGGGGGCCGGAACAGCCACACGGACGGACACGGACGGTTGGAGGGGGCAGAGAGCAGAGGTCAGGGGGGAACCGGGACAGCCTCTGCGCTCAGCGAGCGCAGCTACAGGGGAGAGCCTATGGGGGCGGGTGAGGTGGCGGATGGCGGGGCTTAAGGGTATTCGTCGGGCGCTGGAAGCGCCGTTGATGCGGTTCGGATTGGCGGTGGTGCCGCGATTTCCGCGTCGGCTGTTGTTGGGTTTGGCGCGCGGGTTGGGCACGGGGGCATATGTTTTTTCTGCGCGGACGCGGCGGCTGGGGCTGGCTAATCTGGATGTGGCGTTTGGGGATAGCAAGACGCCTGCCGAGAAGAAATGGATTATGCGCGAGTCGTTGCGCAATTTGGCGCTGGTTTTATTGGATTTGTTGTGGTTTTCGCGCGATTCGGATGCGCGGTTGCAACGGTGGTTTGTGGCGGCGCCGAGCATGGAGGCGGAGCTGGTGGGGCCGGTGGGGGCCAACGTGGGCATTACGGGGCATTTCGGCAACTGGGAGCTGACGGGGCGCTATTGGGCGTTGCGCACGGGGAAAATGATGAGCGTGGCCATGCCCATCAAGAACGCGGCGGTGGATCGCCTGATTCAGCGCATGCGGGAGGATAACAATCAGGTGGTGATTCCTCGTGAGGGCGCGCTGCGCAAGCTGGTTCAGTTTTTGCGCGATGGGGGAACGGTGGGGCTTTTGCTGGATCAGAATACCAAGCCTCGGGAGGGTGGCATTTTTGTGGAGTTTTTCGGGCGCGCGGTGGCGGTGTCGCCGGCGGCGGGCGTGTTGGCGACCATGAGCGGCGCGCCGATTATTTTTATTTGCGCGCGGCCGCAGCGGGATGGCACCTATCTGGGGGAGTTATTCGGCAAGATTGAGGCGAACGAGGTGACGGGGGATGACAGGAGGGCGGTCGCGGCTGAGTTGACGCAGCGCGTGACCGGATTTTATGAGGACGTTATTCGCGCGTATCCGGAATGCTGGTTGTGGAGTTACAAGCGTTGGCGTTATATTCCCCCCGGCCAGAATCCTGAGGATTATCCGGCGTATGCCCGGCCCGTGAATTTATCTTAACCCATGGAGAAGAACATGCTCGATTTTGCGACCTATCAGAAACAGGCGATGACGACGGCGGTTTATCCCGGACGTGGCACCGGTAATTACACGTATCCCGCGCTGGGGCTGGCGGGGGAGACCGGCGAGGTCTGCGAGAAAATTAAAAAAATCATTCGCGATGAGGGCGGGGTTGTCTCGGAAGAGCGGCGCGCGCTGCTGGCGAAGGAATTGGGCGACGTGTTGTGGTATGTCGCGACGCTGGCAACGGAGTTGGGCCTGGATTTGCAGGCGGTTGCCGCTGACAATTTGGCGAAGTTGGCGCTGCGCAAGGAGAATGGAAAGATTCATGGCAGCGGGGATTTGCGTTGATATGCGTGTGCCGGCGGCCATTATTTTTGATTTTGACGGCGTCATCGTGGATAGCGAGCGTCTGCACCATGAAACGATGGTGGCGGCGCTGGAGGGCATCGGGCCGGAGACGCCGTGGGAGTATTATCACCGGCATTTAATCGGGTTTGATGATCGCGGGGCGTTCGCACATTTGTTGAGTCGCGCGGGTGTGGAGGCGACGCCGGAGGCTGTTCAGCGGCTGGTGGCGCGCAAGGCCGCGCTGTTTGCGGAGGCGGCGGCGGCCGGGGGGGTGGCGCCGTTGCCGGGTGCGGTGGAGTGCGTGCGGGCGTGTGCGGCTGCCGGGCCGGTGGGGATTTGCAGCGGGGCGTTGCGCAGCGATATTTTGCCGGTGCTGGCGAATCTGGGGATTGCCGATTGCTTTGCGGAAATGGTGACGGCGGATGACGTGCCGATGAGCAAGCCGGACCCGGCTTGCTATCGGATGTGTCTGGCGCGGCTGGCGGCGCGGTTTCCGGAGCGCGGGGCGAGGGCGGATAATTGCGTGGCGATTGAGGATACGCCTGATGGGATTGCGTCGGCGCGGGGGGCGGGGTTGCCGGTGGTGGGGGTTACGACGAATGTGGGGGCGGAGGATTTGCGGGC
>DBPO01000087.1:547-32996 GCA_002304915.1 Verrucomicrobia bacterium UBA1418 | reverse complement strand
ACGCGCAGGCGGCGGCTTGGTTGCGGGCGCGGTTGCGGCCGGGCGATGCCTTGCTTTTGAAGGCGTCGCGGAGTATTCAAATTGAAAAAGTTTTAACGGAGCTGGAGGCTGCGTCGCCGCGCGCGACGCCTGAACCGCCGGGTGTGCGGTGAGGTGGCCGGGTGCGGCTCATTGCGAGGATTGACTGAATCATGTTGTACTATTTGACATTGCTGACCAAGTACTTCACGCCGCTGAATATTTTCCGGTATGTGACGTTTCGGGCGGTCATGGGCGCGGGGACGTCGTTTGTGCTTTCGTTGATGCTGGGGCGGTGGATGATTGGGAAGCTGCGGGCGTATAAAATCGGGCAAATTGTGCGGCAGGACCCGGAGCTGGCGGTGATTAATCATCTGGGCAAAAAGGGCACGCCGACCATGGGCGGGCTGCTGATTTTGTTCACGACGACTGTGTCCACGGTGCTGTGGTGTCATTCGTCGAATCCGCAGGTGTGGATTGTGCTGGCGACCATGCTGTTTATGGGTGCGGTTGGTTTCGTGGATGACTGGCTGAAGCTGCGCTGGAAGGATTCCAAGGGGTTGCGCGAGTGGCAGAAGCTGGCGTTGCAGGGCTTGTGGGTGGTGCTGGCGTTTGTGGCGATTGAAGCGGTGCCGGGCACGCGGGCGCATGCGCGCGAGTTGATGGTGCCGTTTTTCAAGGACCCGGTGATTGCCGATTTGACGGCGCCGGGTGCGCTGATTTTTATGTTCCTGGTGCTGGTGGGCACCACGAACGCGGTGAACTTGACGGATGGGCTGGATGGCTTGGCGGCGGGGTGCATGGGGTCGGTGGCGGCGGCGTATCTGGCGCTGGCGTATGTGGCGGGCAACGTGGTTTTTGCGGAGTATTTGCAGGTGCCGTCCATCAGCGGCGCGCATGAGCTGGCGGTCTTTTGCGGGTGTCTGCTGGGGGCGGCGCTGGGCTTTTTGTGGTGGAATGCGTATCCGGCCAAGGTGTTCATGGGCGATACGGGGAGCCTGGCGCTGGGCGGCACCATTGCCATGATTGCCATCCTCATCAAGCAGGAGCTGACCCTGCTGATTGTCGGGTTCGTTTTTCTGATGGAGGCCGTGAGCGTGATGATTCAGCGCGGCGCGTGCAAGGTGTACCGCTGGCGAACGGGCGAGGGGCTTGCGCCGGAAAAGCGGCCGTTCCGCATGACGCCGATTCACCACCATTTTGAAATTATCTCGAAGGAGCACGCGCAGGCGGAGGGGCGGTCGCCGGATTCGGCGGAAAATTCCGTGGTTATTCGCTTTTGGATTGTTTCCATCGCGTGCGCGTTGCTGGGACTGGTGACGCTGAAAATCCGCTGAGGGGCATGACGTCATTTTCGTCAGCGCTGGTTTGCGGGCTGGGCCGCAGCGGGGTGGCGGCGGCGCGTTTGCTGCGCGCCGAAGGGGTGGCCGTGGTGGCCGTGGATGAAAATGCCGCGCTGGGCGGGCAGAATCCGGCGGCGGCGCTGAAGGAATTGGGGTGCCGGGTGGAGTGGGGAGTTTCCCGCCCGCCGGACGGTGATTTTGATGTGGCGGTTGTCAGCCCCGGCCTGCGCGTGGATGGTCCTTTTTTATCGGCGGTGCGCGAGCGCGGCATCCCGCTGCTTTCCGAAATGGAATTGGGATGGAGCCGGTTTCGCGGGCGCACGGTGGCGGTCACCGGCAGCAACGGCAAGAGTACGGTGGTTCAGACGCTGGCGGACTGTTTGCAAGCGGCGGGGCGGGGGGCCATTCCCTGCGGTAATTTCGGGTTGCCGGTTTCTCAGGCGGTCGTGGAGCATCCCGCGGCGGATTGGCTGGTCATTGAGGTCAGCTCCTTTCAGTTGGAAACGTGCGACGCCTTTCGGCCCGACATTGGCGTGTTGCTGAATGTGCTCACCAACCATTTGGATAGGCACGGCACCATGGAGGTGTATGCGCGGTTGAAAGCACGGATGTTTGCAAATCAGCGGGATTCAGATGTTGCGCTGACGCCGCTGGAGTGGCGCGAGCGGTTCCGCGTGTGGTCGGGCGGGGGCGGACAGTGGCTGACGTTCGGGGCGACGCCGACGGCGGACTTTGGGTATTCGCCGGGGCAGTTGCACAGGCGGGGGGATGTGTCCGTGGGCATTGCGGGGGCGCTGTTTGATAACGAGGTGTTGGGCGCCAATGCCGCCGCTGTTTTGGGCGCGGCCACGTCGGCGGGTGTGCCGCCAGCGGTGGTTGGCGAGGTGTTGCCGGGCATTCGCCCGCTGCCGCACCGAGCGGAGCCGGTAGGCGAAGTTGACGGCGTGTTGTATGTGAATGACTCCAAGGCGACCAATGTGGCGTCGCTGATGGCATCGGTGCGCATGCAGCAGCGTCCGGTTTGGCTGATTGCCGGCGGCCGCCCCAAGGAAACGGATTTTACGGCGGCTGTGTCTGTTTTGCGGGAGCGTGTGCGCGGCGTGTTCGCGATTGGCGAGGCGGCCGAGGCCATGGTCGCCGCGTGGGGGGGCGCGGTGCCGTGCGAAAATTGCGGCACGTTGGCGGCGGCGGTGGCGGCGGCTCGCCGCGCGGCCCATCCCGGCGATGTGGTGCTGCTGGCGCCGGTCGGAACCAGCTATGACCAGTTCAAGGATTTCGCCGAACGGGGCGACACCTTCCGCCGTTTGGTCGCCGCCGAAAAAGGGTGCATGACGGATTTTTGATAAAAATGAGAAAAGGGCTTGTATTCTGCCGCGGAGGGCCTCGTGTTATAGGCTATGAATACGAAATCCAATCCAACTACGCGGGGCCAGAATATCCTGACGCAAATAGGGCAGGTCCCCATTATTGTCCAAGGCAAATTGTCGGAGGGGCGTCAGGGCGGCCGAGTCACGGGGGTCAAGTTGCAGCGCTGGCGGAACGGGCGCAACGAGACGCGCCATATTCCCTCCGATCTAGCCCAAGTTCGATAGAAGAGGGCTTGATTTTCCGGATTTTGGGTGTTCGAGGCGCATAAGTCCCCGATATTTCGCCTATTTGGTTTTCAAAAGCAATGTAGTGGAGACCGCCCGGTTGCCAAACAGCGCAAGCGACCGGATACTGCGGTCATGTTTTTACGGCGCAATCGCAGACAAAAAATGGCGAGACGTACAAATACTGGACTCTGGTGGAGACGGTGCGAACGGTCCGCGGCCCTCGGCAACGGATTGTAGCGACTTTGGGCAAACTTCCCGGCTTGGACGAAGATGAGCGCGTGGGCTGGGAGGAAGTGACACGCCTGCTGGATGGGCATCCCCGGGAGACAGGGCAGGGCGATTTGTTCCGAATGCCCTCGGCTCCGCCCCTGTGGGTACAGGTGGATTTGTCCGGCGTGCGGGTGGAGTCGGTTCGTGATTTCGGAAAGGGTTACGTGGCATTGGCCCTTTGGCGGCGTCTGGGGCTTCATCCGTTCTTTGGCGAACAGGTTTGCCAGAACGGGAGAACATTGACTGGGCGACGGTAGCCTGCATTCTGGGTGTAGGGCGGACATGGAAGTCAAGCTGCTCGCCCACCCCGATGGCCAAGAACAATTCGTGTTGTGCCGCAGCCAGGCCCGCCACGAGAAAGAGGTGGCGTTGTTCCAGCGCCAGCGGGATCGGGTGCGGGAGAAGCTATTTCAAATCGATGCCGGATTGCGCAGGGACAAAGCCAAGCCGGCTGCGAGTGGTATCCAAACCTGAAAAACGGGCTGCCGATCTCGGAGTGTGGTTTCGGTATGTTTTCATACCCTCCCAATGGAGGATTTCACCGTCACATCCCAGCCTTTTTTCACCCGCTATGGGATGATAGTGATTATAAGTTGTCATTCTTTTTGTCTCCGGTCCGCCGTTTCCGCTCGTTTTCTTTTTCCCAGTCCGCTACTCTCCCGGCATTGGAATCACGTAGTCGTTAAATGGATGTCACCATGATTGATTCTGCTGTAGAGGGCGTGCGCCTTCCTATGTTGCATCAGGCGCGCCGGAATGAATGCTAGAAAAAACATAAAATTCGTGTCGTATACGATCATCGGCATCGCGCTCCTCTGGCCCAGACCTTCCTGTGCTCATGACTATTATTCACTTTATGAAATTAGTTTTGAAACACCATATCACAGCATAGACACGGCTGTAACCGTAGCGTCAAACGTGCCTTATGCGCCGTCTTCGATCTCTCATACTTATGACACGGATGGGCCAATGATCCGAAATCACACCGGAAGTCAGGTCTGTGAGTTCAAATGGTCCGGGTCAACGGGCGTCATGTCAGAGGTAAGGTCCGAACAAATTCGACTCGATTTGCCGCAGATACCGGCGATGCTCGTTAATTTTTCTGTGTTCATCCCAGCAATTACGACCAACTATCAGGAAGACTATTTCAATTTTACTGTCTTTATGGATACGCATCTATCTAATGGCACTGGATTTGCAAACCAGTTTGATTTTCGTGGGGACGGGCAATTTTGGAATGGCGCCCTAATGGGTTCTTATCAGGCGGGGGTTTGGCATAATGCCACGATTATGGCTGATCTGACACGACACACCTATGAGTTTATTCTTGATGGCGAACCCGTATTGAATGGAAATTTGCCTGGCGAAGATTTGTATTGTTTAAGATTTAACCTCCGCGATAACTTTGGAAAAGGGAATTATGCGGTCTATATAGACAACATATCCGTTTCTGCGGCCGTAAGAGCCGTCTCTTATGATATCGCCGATGGAAATGTGAAAATTGCGGATTCTGACCCCTATCTCATTTACGGGACGAGCACAGTCAACACCATCACAGTTAAAACCGATGTGGCGGTGGCGAATGTAACCATTAGCAACCTGAATATTCAGGTGACCAATCGCCACCTCAGTGCGTTCAGTCTGGCGAGCAATACAACGCTGAACCTTACTCTGGTTGGAAGCAATTTTCTGATGAGTGGCAGGTACAGAGCGGCGATAGAGGTTCCGAGCGGAGCAACGCTGGCCATCACCAATGGCGATGTCACCAGCATTTTGACGGCCATAGGTGGTGGCAATGCCGCGGGAATCGGAAGTGGAAAAGACAGGCGAAACGGAAAAATTTCAATCCTCGGCGGAAATATTACGGCAATAGGCGGCGCTGGCGGGGCCGGAATTGGCTGTGGCGACAATGGCGGAGATGGCGGAATCATCTCAATTGCGGGAGGAACTGTCGTCGCCCAAGGCGGAGGATTGGGGGAGAATGGTTGCGGCGCGGGCATTGGAGGTGGAAATGCCAGCTCAGGCGGGTTCATAGCCATCACCGGTGGGAGCGTGACAGCAACAGGAGGCGCGGGTGATAGGCCCTATTTGTCCGGTGCAGGCATCGGTGGCGGCACGTATGCATCGGGCGGTCATATCGAAATTTCAGGAGGTACCGTTGTTGCGAACCGGGGGGCATCAACTGCCTTGGACATTGGATCGGGGGCGGAAACTTCTGAGGCCGGGACAAATATTCTCATGGGCGGCAGCATCAAAACTTCGGCGAATGCGATAATGGACGCTCCCGTGAACGCAGAGGGTGGGGCGGTCTATTTGCTTGTCATTTCCAATGCCGTGGATGGCACCAACAGCGTGGACATGGCGGTAACCAATATGCAGACCGGCGTGGTCTATTCCTATACGGGAGCTGGACACGGTGACGGCGACCGCAATTTATACTTCTATCTTCCCGCAGGTGATTATCCCGCCGACTCTGACGAATGGTTTGGATATTATGTGAATGCGGACGGCGCCTCGGGGCGTATGACACATAACCCTGCTGAGTGGCCGGATGAACAGCGAACGATTGCCGCCTTGAGAGTTCGTGAGGGCGCTCATGCGCTGACTTTAACGCACCCGCTAGGGGCATTTGTGGAGGATTTTCGCATTGAAGTTGCAGACAGAGTTGAAGGAAGCGGATGGAATTGGCGTGCAATTTCGCACACTTCCGATGGCAACGGCATCATCACCATCTACACCAATGCCCCATCCCTCATGCTTCGTCTTCACTATCAGGACTAACATGAAAACGTTGAAGAAGAAGATTCTGGCCGTTGGCATCCGAGTGCGCCTCGGTTTGACCCATAACGGTTGAGGATAGAAGATGGACCAGATATTTCTCCAATACATTCCCTTCAGTATGGGCGGAATTATTGTCGGCGCGGGTTTGTGGCGAATTTGCAAGGTGCCCTGGGCTCATCGCGTGGCGGGTTCGATAATTGCATTGGGCCTCGTTCACGCGGGGGCTATTATCGCCCTGTTTTATAACAGGAAAAATATGAGAGAGAGTTACGCCTACTTAATCCATGGGGCGCTTGTTACCATACTTGCTTGCGCGCTTGCCGCCATCCTATTCATCGTTTGGCTTGCGATATTTGCCATGAACCGGAGGCGAAAAAGAAGATTGCGACACACAGGCACGACTTGAATCTCGCGTGTGTCTTGGATATAACCGGACTGAATAACGAAAGTACGCAACGACCCTCAAAGGAACGAAAAGCAGTCGCACGATGAAGTGCATGTTCCATGTCCATACGATTTACTCCGGTGATGGCAGAATCACATTGCCAGAATTGGCGCGCCGATCCAGAGCCGCCGGCATAAATTGCCTGTTTATTACAGATCACAACACCATTGAGGGGGCGTTGCGCTTTCAAGAGCGCTTTCCTGAGTTTCTTACAATCGTCGGCGCGGAGATTATGACGACTGCCGGAGAGATTATCGGTCTCTTCCTCAAGGAGGAAATCGCGCCTAGCCAGAGCGTGGAAGCGACGATGGCCGCGATTCGTGCGCAGGGCGGGATTGTCGCTCTGCCACATCCGCATGACAGATGGCGACCTTCTTCGCTCAAGCCAGAGGTCCACGAGTTCGCCTTTTCGAAGACGGACATCGTCGAAGTCTTCAACTCTCGCACCTTTTCTGCCCAGCCCGACCAGCGCGCGGTGGCGGATTGCGAGCGGTACGGCAAGGTGGGCCTTCCCGGCATTGATGCGCACTTTCCGGAAGAGATCGGACGAGCCACGTTTGAGCTTTCTGAAGCGCCGACGCCACAGAACTTTCCCTGGGCACCGCGCAACATCCATGTCAAGCGCGACTCATTTTTCTTTCGGGGCTGTCTGCGCGTCAAAAGCATCTGGGGAAAGTATTCCGCACTGACCCTTCCGGAGCGTGCCTTCACCAGACTGCAGCGGATGATTTTCCGCCTGACAGGCGGATCGTTCTTCTCGCTGGCCGAGGTCAAGCAACTTTCCGTGGAGCTCGCCGCGAAGGTTCGCGATTCCGGCTATGTGCCGGAAGTTGTCGTCGGCATCGCTAACGGCGGGCTGTACCCCGCCCTCCATGTCGCCCAAAACCTCGGCCTTCCGTTCGAGACGATCCGCATCACTCATCGGCAGATTCGCATTGGCAATCTGGACACGGATGACGTTATCGGCGGTTGCTACCTGCGGGATGCGCTATATGGCAATGAACCAGTTGTTCTGAGCGAATGTCCGGAATCCATCCGCGGCCGGAAGATTTTGCTGGTGGACGACGATTGCACGCGCGGCCAGACCTTCCGCGCCGCTCTTGAGCTGGTGGCTGGCTCCGCGACCGAGGCTAAGACCGCCTGTATCCGCGTGCTGGGCGGCGAATACAATCCGGATTACGCGGTCCGCGACCATCGAGGCCGGGCCTTCAAGTTTCCCCGTTTCCCTTGGTACAAATACTCACCTGAGTATCTGCGCTACGCCCGACTGCGGGAGAAGTGGCTCTATCCCTCCCGCTACATCGCACGGTTCGAATGAAAATGGCGGAACACGCGTTGCCATCCTTGCTGCCCCGCGCCCCAGTTTCCGGTGTCGGCGGCTGGGTGCTTCGCTTTTTGCGTTTGGAGAATCCCGGTGCGCTGGCACAGCGCACCTACTTCTGGACAGCGCTCTCCGGCGGATGCTTCAGCGCCAGCTCGCTCGTTCTTCTGGTGCTCATTGTACGGCTTCTCGGCGAACACGGCCCCTACTGGGGCGGTGTGTTCAGCATCGCGCTGGCCATTTCGCAACAGTTAATCACCATTGGACTCTTCCAGATGCGCCCCTTTCAGGTGTCGGATGTGGACGAGGCGTACTCGTTCAGCGATTATCTTGTTTCGCGGGCGCTGACGGTCGGACTGATGGCTGTCGCGGGTGCTGCGTGGATTGTCGCAGGCGGGGTGGGGCGGGATAAGGCCATTGCCGTCCTGTTGTTGCTTGCGCTCCGGGCGGGCGAGTCCTTTTCCGATGTTTTCGAGGGGCGCTATCAGCAGCTTGGCCGACTGGACATCGCCTCGAAGGGGATGTTCTATAAGACCATCCTGCCTTTGGGGTTGTTCGGCGTCGCGCTGTGGATTACGCGGGACATGTTCGCCGCGTTTGCCTGGATGGCGCTTCTCTACTGGTTATTGCTGCTCGGCATGGACGGCCTGCTCATTCCTTCCTTCGCGCGCCTGACCCTCCGCACATCCCTCCGCAAGCAACGTCAGTTATTCCTCGCGTGCCTGCCCATTGCCACAAACGCGTTCCTCTTCATCTACCTCAATAATCTCTCGCGGTACGTGATTGACGCGCTTCTGGACGAGCGGCGGATGACCGAATACAATGCCCTATTCATGCCGTCCTTCCTTGTCATTTTGCTCTCCAGCTTTGTGCTTCGTCCGGCGCTGACTCCGTTGGCGCTCAGTAGCAAGGCAGGGGACGCAAGCGGCTTCCGTCGGCAGATTGGGCACCAGCTCGCCTGGATTGTGGCATTCACCGTGCCAACCCTGCTCTTGGCCTATGTCTGGGGCGCGCCGTTGCTTTCCCTCCTCTACGGGATTGATTTGACGCCCCACCGCACTGCCCTTTGCCTGCTGATTGCCGGTGGCGCGTTCATCGCTGTATACTATGTTTTTCAATCGGTTCTCATCATCCGCCGCCACCAGGCCGCCTGCCTGCTCGGCATCGTGCTCGCGGCCTTGGCGAGCCACACGTTCACCCCATTCGCTGTGCGGAACTATGGCGTCGTCGGCGGAGCGGCCAGCTTCTTCTGCTCCGCGCTCATTTTGTCTCTCATCTTCATAACACTCACGGCCTGGAACGTCCGGGCCACGTCACCCGAAAGGAGCCTCCACCATGGAAACGCATGACACAAACCTCGAACTCAGCGTTGTTATCCCCTGCCTGAACGAGTCCGCCACGATTACTTAGGCGATTGGCTTGGCGCGCGAGCTGATTACCGCCCTCGGCGCGCCCGGCGAAGTAGTCGTCTCCGACAACGGCTCCACCGACGGCTCGCAGGCACTCGCCGAAGCCGCCGGCGCGCGCGTGGTCGCCGCTGACCGCCGCGGCTACGGCTTCGCGCTTCTCTCAGGCATTCGCGCCGCCAAGGGCCGCATCATCGTCATGGGCGACGCCGACGCCACCTACGACTTCCGGGAGGCGCTCGAAATGGTTCGCGCCGTTCAGCAGGGCGCCGATCTCGCCATGGGCAGCCGACTGCGCGGCAACATCGAGCCCGGTGCCATGCCCACGCTCCACCGCTACCTTGGCACGCCGGTGCTCACCTGGCTTATCCGCCTCTTCTTCGGCCTGCGCATTACGGATTGCAACTGCGGGATGCGCGCCTTTTCGAAGCAGGCATTCGAGAAAATGGGCCTTGTCTCCGGCGGGATGGAATTTGCCTCCGAGATGCTCATCAAGGCAGCGCTCTGCAACCTGAAGGTTGTCGAAATTCCCTGCTCGCTGCGTGTGGACACACGCGACCGAAAGCCTCACCTCAACACCTGGCGCGACGGCTGGCGTCACTTGCGCTTCATTCTACTCTTCGCGCCGCATATCGTCTTCACCGCTCCCGGCTGGATATTGAGCGTCGTGTTCGGCTTGATGATCCTGATGCTCTCGCTCGGTCCCGTCACCATCGGCGGCATGCACCTCGACTACCACCATCTCTTCTACGCCGTGCCGTTCTTCTGCATCGGTCTCCAGCTCCTCTGGTTTTCGGCCTTCGCGGCGAAGTTTCGCCGTTTCGTTGGGCTCAGCGGACAGGAAGCCGCACCGCCGGCGAAGTTCCACCTCGAACGCTGGCTAATCCTCGGCCTTCTCGTCGGCGCCGCCGGTGTTGGCGTCTTTGCGAGCGTGCTTGTCAACTGGTGGGCCGCCGGTCGTGGCGAATTACTCGCCATCCGCAGCTCGGTCTTCGCGCTCACGCTTGTGCTTTGCGGTTTTCTCACGGTCATGAACGCGCTCATGCTCAGCATGCTCGAACTCCACTTCGACTCTCAGGCAACCCTCCGAGAATAGTGCAACCACCGCCATAATGACGGAGAACCTCATGCCCGAAGCGCCGACGATAAGCATCGTTATGCCCGTCTTCAACGGCGCGAAGTATCTGCGTCATGCGCTGGGCTCGCTTTCCAGCCAGTCGCCTCATCCCGCGCGGCTGGAAATTATCGTCGCCGAGGACGGTTCAACGGACGACTCACCGGGCATCCTCCGCGACGCGTCGTCGGCGTTGCCCATCACCCTCATCGAAGGAGCGCGGCAAGGAAACTGGGTAGCCTCCACCAACCGCGCGCTCCAGCAAGCCTCGGGAGATTTCATCTGCTTCCTCCACCAAGACGACGCCTTCCTGCCCGCGCGTCTCAAAGCCCTGATGGATGCCGCGACGCTATTCCCCGACGCCCATGTTTTCGCGCATCCGGTTCGCTTCATCAATGGCGCGGGAAAATCATGCGGCACCTGGTCCTTCCCTGCAAAGCGCTTGCGGTATCGCCCCAGCAACGCGACCTCGCATCTCCTCCATCTCGCGAACGGCAAACGAATTACCGTTCGCCGTCTCCCGCCCTCCGGCTGGCTCCCGCAACTCGTGGTGCAAAACAATCTCGCGGTCCCCGGTGTCATGTTCCGCCGCTCGCTACTGGATTCGGTCGGCTACCTCGACGAAACCCTGCGCTACACGGCGGATTGGGATTTCTGGTTGCGTTTAGCCGCCCGCCACGACCTTGTCTTCCTTGACACCCCCCTCTCCGAGTACCGCGTCCACCGCGAGGCCCAGACCGTCGGCTTCGCGGAAAAACAATCGGAATACGCCGACAATCTCCGCATCGCGCTCGACCGCCACCTCCCCGTCCTCAATGGCCTCGCCGACATCAGCCGTCGCGAAGCCGATGCCTTCCGCGCGATGGCTGCCCTGGGAATCGCGACAAATCTTTGGCTGGCCTCCCGCTTCACCGCCAACCCGCAGCCCGCCGCGACGCTCGCCCGCGCCCTCCGCGCCGCCGGCTCCTGGAACGCCCTCCACTACCTCCGCCTTTCGCGCGTCTTCCCGCGCGCCCTCGCTCGACTCCGCGCCAACGTCAACACCTCCGCTCAAGCAGAAGACGCGTCATCATGAAATCCGCCGTCCGCCATATCCTCCGTTGCGTTCTCCTCATGCTTCCCTTTCCAATCCTCTTTGGGCTATTGCTCGACCACCCGCTCGCCGCGTCTTTCAGAATCGAATCGGGAGCCACACTCCACGCGTGGGCGTCGAAATCCTTCCTGAACGCTTTCCCGCTTCTCGCGCTCGCCTTGCTGGCGACGACGGTATTCGTCTGGCAATGGACAGGACGGCAACTGTCACAAGTCGCCGGACCGTCCGCGCGGCTCCTGCGCGCCACTCGCCCTCTGCTTTTTCTGCCTCTCGTCGCAATCGGCGGCTATCTCTCCCCTTGGATCGGCCTCACCGCCGCCGGCCTGATTCTCCCATACGGCTGCGCCTTGATTGCAGCCTGGATGCTTGAAAACCTTCTCGGCGATTCGGTCGCCACCGCCGGCACCGGCCGCAACACGCGCCTGTTCACGTGGTCCATTCTCGTCTACGGCATCTTCATTTTCGCTATCGGGCTGCATTATGCGGAAACCATTGGGCAGCAAACCGGCGACGAAGCCCACTACCTGATTCAGCTCGAAAGTCTCGTCACGGAAGGGAACCTTGAGCTATCCACCGAAATGCAGGCGACGATTCAGGAGCATGGTCATGCAGCCTTGGCCCGTTCACACATCATCGAAAACGCGGAGGGCAAGCTGTACAGCTACCATTCCTCCGGCCTCCCGCTGCTGGCCTGGCCCTTTGGCTATTTCGGAACAGCCGGCCGTCAACTGATTCTTGCCATCATCGCCGCGCTTGCCGTTGCGGGCTGCCGCGCGGCGTGTCTGGCGGCGGAGGCCCCCCCCCGCGCCGCGGCAGTCGTGACTTGGACGCTCGCCTTCTCGTATATCTGGGCCATGTACAGCACGCGTTTCCTGCCCGAAATTCTCGGCTGCGGCCTTCTCGCGTGGGGCTGCTGGGCGCTGGCCGCGCAACGGGAGCGCCGCTGGTCCGCCACGATTGTCGCCGCGTTCTGTTGCGGTTTCCTGCCCCACGCGCATGTCCGCTGGGCGCCGGCCAGCCTCGTCATCGCCGCTTTCTTCGGCTTCGAGGGGCTTTTCATGAAAGATGAAAAACTCGCCCCCAAGCTTGCCCGACTTTTCACCTTTGCGGCCATCTATGCGGCCTTCGGCTTCACGCTTCTCCACTTGCACGCCACCTTTTATTCCGGCGCGCAGGCATACGAATACGACAAGGTGCTTCTGAGCTATCCCCGCGCGATGTGGGGAATGTTTATTGACCGGCGCGGTCTCCTCGGCCTGTTGCCCTCCTTGCTCTGGTTTGTCGTCGCGCTACCCTTCTGCGTCGCACTCGGAAGACGTGCCGCTCTGCGGGCGATGGAAGCCACCGCGATTCTTGCCGCCGTACTCCTGACCAACTGCACCACCACCGCTGCGCTCGTCGGCGCCTGCATCCCGGGGCGCTACCTGCTGACCACTGTCCCTGCGCTCCTGCCGCCGGCGGCGCTCGTCCTCTCCCGTTGCGGACGCCCCGCGCGCGTCTGGCTCTACTTCCTCGCCAGCATGCCCGTGCTCTTCTTCGCTTACGTGGGAAGCCGAATCACGGAGTCCCCCGAAGCCTTCTTCCGCGTGCCCGAAAAACTTCGTAGCCACATCGGCTTCCACACCTACTGGGAACCATTGGCCTCCTACCTGCAAAACGTTGGTCCCGCCTCCATCGCATTTGCTTCCGCCTTCGTTGCCCTGCTCATGCTTTTCACCGCCCTCCTCTTCATCTGGCGACGGCAACCCCGGATTGTCAGCTCGCTCGCAACCGCCGTCCTTGCGGCAGCGCTCGCCTGCGGATTCCGCTCCGACCGCCTGATGAACGGCAACGCCGACACGCGCCTATTCCTTCTCACCCAGACAACCCCTTGGAAACACTACGTCGCCGAAGGCAACGACCCCAATCCCGAAATCTTCCAGACGCTCATCGGCGAACCACCCGCCCGCTCCAGCCCCGCTTTAGTTCTCAGCGACCGCGCCAAAACCGCCGACGACCCCGCGAACTTCGTCTCCATCCAAACAATCCCCCCAAACGATTGGGACGGACGCAACATCCTTTGGTATACCATTCGTCCCAATCAGATTCGGCACAACTTCGACGGCTACTTCGCGTTCCGCGTCGTAGGCCACGTCACCCGCGGCCACGCGCGCTTCGCCATCCGGCAGGGAGCCGTCACGCTGGACGAAAACCTCATTCTGAATGAAGGCCCCTTCGACTTCACCTGGCTCGTCCGCACACGAAAAAACCTCGGCTTCACCAACACCATCGTCGCACTTGAAGACGGCGCCGGCGAAGTGATCATCCTGTACTACCAGCTCGCGCCCTACTCCCCACACATGCCCGCCTCCGGCTTCACTTTCCCACCCACTACACACCTCCGCGACCTCACCACAAACGTTTTCCACACCGTGGAAAAAGTTCCATGACCGTGGAAAATTTGCGTCGGACTATTCGTCGCTCAGGCCCGGCTCTCGCTTATTTAAGTGGAGGATGGCGGAAAAAATCACAAATCCGTAATTCTTTTTCTACTCGTTCTCGCGCATCTTGTAGATGNNCGCACGCCCAAGGCGCGGACGGCTACTTCATCAAGCGACCATGCGATGCAATCCGCAGAATCCGGACGCAAAACAACAGACACATCTTCTGGAGAAGATATTTTTATGGACACATGCGCATATCGGTTCCAGATGTCCTTGTAAACTTCATCTGGATCGACTCTTCGCCAGAGCCCGGCATTGGCTGTTTGCTGGACTCCATTGACGCAAGGCAAGCCCTGAGCCAGAACAAATTGTGCCACTGTTGAACTGTGACACAACCAGCGGCCTTCTCCATGCGCACGAATGACCGCCTGAATCATTTCACTCAATTGTTTGTGCATCAAAGGCGCTGCGCCCATCGACAACGGATGAACAGCCGCTCCTGACAGCAAGGCAACGACGGCGTAACCACCCAGAAACACCTTTCGCTTGCATTGAAGCAACCCAATCGTCAAAACAGCCAGCAACGTGATCCCCAGCACCAATAGAGCCAACCCCAGGAACGGAGGTTGATCGGTAAAATAATCCAGAGAATCCCGATTGATCGAAAAAGACAGCATGAATCCGCCCAGCGAAAGAGCCAGGCAGGTTCCCGTGGCGGCAAAACCACAGGGGCGTTTTTCTTTCCAAACCAGATGCGCGACCTTAAAAATCAGCAGCAACAGAATAAAACTCGCAACGACAGCGGCACGAATAACATGGATGTTGGAAAAGAAAGATAGCCGCGCGAGGGCTTCTGGCCATGTGAAGGCCATCCACAGCAGCATCACACCAGCCCATCCTGCAAGCGCCAGACCGAAAGGGGATTCCCGGGCAAACCTCTTGCGCGCTCGGATGGCGCCCCAGAATCCAGCAACCATCGGCACAAAAAACATGCTGACTCCACAAGCGTTTAGGAATCTTACATCCCGGAACGATGTAAACAGACTCACGAACTTCCACGTTTGAATATCGAGAAACTGTTGAAAATTGCCTCCTAGAAAACATCGTTTGCCCGGATAGGTTGAGGAAGCCAAACGTGTCAAAGTCTCGCGGTGAACCGCAAAAAAATAGCCCCCCTCCGCCATCAGGACCAGCGCCACGCCAACGAGCATCACCCAGGCGTTTCTCCGTGGTCGTGGTTCATAACAACGATAAGCCAGCCAGATCAATTCCGCCCCCAGAAAGACCCACGCCACCGCGTACAAAAATTGAAATGGAGGATAAAATGAAAAGAAAAATGAACACAAGGAAACGGCCAGTCCGATCGCGGCCACAACCTGCGCCGCCTTCTGTCGCCATGAAAATAGCTTGTACAGGAAAACCAGCGAGGCGAAGAAGAAAAGGTTCAGGTAGGGAATCGTTGTCGTCCACCATTGCGTCGGCGCGCCAAGCGTTACAGCCAAGGCGCCGACGAATGCCAGCGGGCGGTCGCCACGCAACCAGATTAAAAAGAACTCAAATGCAAAGAGAAAGCCAAGCAGGTATCGAAACCACCAATTCCAAGCAAGCCCGCGTTCGAACCCGAGCAGAAAATACCCCCAGTTGGCGGCCTGGCCCACGACCGTCCAATCCCAGACGGGACTCGGCGGCGTGGACACAAACATGTCCATCCCCGTTCCGCCGCAGCGATCGTTGAACGTCGGAAAGAAACTCGGATGCGCACACTGTGCCATCACGAGGGGAACAGAGACGGCATACTCGTCGCTCCGAATCGGCCGGTTAACGCCAATGGAGGGATAGCGATAGGATGGTGTTGTATCCTTGACAAAGATATTCCACGACTCAAGGGATACACCATGAATCTTGAAGGCAACGAGAATGGCAAACAGGCCGATCCCGAGACCCCAGCGCCATGCGAACAGACGCGACGCAAGAATTTTCAACGCCTTCGCGATGGGCGATGCCAGTTGGCATCGGCTATTTGAAGATATTGCTCTGTTTGATGAAGTTTTTTTTGTCATTTCCGAAGACGCCAATCTAAGACGATTCCTTGATGAATGGACAGCGGACGTGAGTCACCCATTTGGCGAGCGTTGCGGCGGTGTCCACCGTTATCTTGAGCGCTCGCGCCAAAGGAGCGGGGGAGGGGCGGCGCAAAAGGGCAAGATACAGTTTCCGCTCCCATGCGCGGAACGGCATGATGTCATCCCAAACCGGCGGCACCAGCGTTTGCACTTCTCTCCAAAGTTTATTCCGCGTCTCAGGTTCGAGACCCACAAGACCCACGACCGCCAGTCGCAACAACCACCGGACACGGATGTCATAGCGCCCGCGCACCCAGTTCGCGATTCCCCGGCGGGACAAGGATTCCCATGCCAGCGCCATGGATTCAACCGCAGATTGGATTCTGGCGGAATCGGGCGCCGACTGCATGATGGAGCGCGGCCGCGTGATGTAATAATAGCCTTCATCCGGAACAAACACGATGCTCTTCGCCCGGCAAAACGCCTCAATCACAAAGGGGCCATCTTCATAATAAATACGGGGAAATTCCAAATCGGCCAGCAGCTCCCGGCGAAAGAGTTTGTTGGCACAGGAATCGTGCAGGATGCGGTATGCCGCCTGAACATTTTCGACCGAATCCAGAGGAATAAGCTGGTCCGGCATGCGCCAAGCCCCCGTTCGTTTCCCGTTCGGGTCTTCCAATCTCACGGAGCATGCCCCCATGTCCGCGCCGGTATCCGTCATTCGCTCGTGCAAATTGCGATAAACGCGGATGTCAATCCAATCGTCCGAATCCACGAATCCGATTGTTTCACCAGCAGCCGCCTGCAGGCCGGTATTCCTGGTGCGTCCCAATCCCTGTTGAGAGGCATGTTGCTGCACCTTCAATCGGCTATCTTTCGCCGCCCACCGGAGAAGGATATCCAGACTTCCATCTGTCGAGCCGTCATCAATCGCAACAACTTCCAAATCCGCGAAATCATTTTGCAACAGGCTGCCCAGACAACGCTCCAACCATGGCGCGGTGTTGTGTACGGGAACGATGAATGACAAGCGTGGCGCACTCATGGGCTATTTTCCAGCTCCAGGCGCGCCTGGGGAATCCGCCGCGCCGGGATGAACTTCGCCAGCGCCAGAGAAGCTGCGAATCCCGCCCATTCAGAGGCGATGGGCCGGCATGCTTTTCGCCAAGGCGCAGCGAACCAAGCCCGCACCGCTGCTTGCCCAAGATGCGAAGAATTGCGGCACACCCGAAACCAGGCATGGGCTACCGCCGATTCCAACGCATCTGTCGGATAAATTCCCAACTGGTGATTTCGCTCCAAGAGTTCACCCATCCAGTCCCTCGCACGCTTCAATTCAGTTCTGGAGCGCATGCCGCTTCCATGTCCCACTTCGGCATGAAAACGGAGGGCGGCATCGTCCACATCAGGAAACAATCGCGCCAATTCCCGGCCCACGCCAGCAAGCAGACGCTGGTTGGCGTAATTTCCATGTCGGCTGGTAATACCCGCGGGATTGCGCCGATAATAAGCCAATGGCCGGGGGATGTTGTCTATTTCGGTGACCCGCGCACATTGGAGCCATAAATCGTAATCAATGGCGGCCGGTTGCCCGGCGGGATACCGAAGCCCGTGTTCCAACAGAACTGAGCGGCGCAAAAGAACAGAGGAATGGACAAACGGATTGGTGAGAAGCATGGAGGCGCGAACCACCTCGGCACCCGACGGCACCGTCATCAAAAATGGGAACCCGCCGCCGAACACGCGAACCCAACTGCCGCACAAACCCAATCGGGGACGGCGTTCCATCACATGCACCTGTTCGCGCAACCGATTCGGCGCGAACAGATCGTCGGCATCCAAAGGCGCGACGAATTCCCCGCGCGCAACGTCCAAGCCGTGGTTGCGGGCGGCGGCCACGCCCTCGTTCTTCGAACGGCGGAACAGGCGAATCCGTTCATCGGCGAATTGAGCAACCACATCCGGGCTGCCATCGCTCGACGCATCATCCACCACGATGAATTCAAAATCGCGAAAACTCTGGGCCAACACGCTCCGGATGGCGGCACCCACATGCGCCCGGTTGTTGAACACCGGCATGATGACGGAAACACGGGGAGAGGTCATTTGGACGTGCCCCTTGCAGATGGTGCAGACATATCCACGAGAATACTCATTACCTTAAACCACATGACTTCCCGTCTTTCGATAGAGCGCGGCATAGGCTTCACCGATTTGCCGCATGGACCAGTTCGACATGGCAAACTGGTAATTGGCCTTTCCAAGGCCCGACGCTGCCAAATCCAGCGCTTGCTTCAATGCCGTGCCCGCTGAAGACGGTTGCGATGGTTTGAAGACCGGATTTCCCGTTTTGCGCAACCAATATCCAATGTTGCCGCAGTCCGGACCAGCCACGACTTTGCTGAACAGAAATGCCATGGGCACATTGGCGGAATTGAGGCCGTCCAGCCGCTGAAGAAATACGACATCCGCCGCGATGAAATACCGCGCAACCGCCGGATGGGGCAGGAGGCGCTTCGTTCCCAGCCACATGCCGCGTCTTCGCGCCCGCAGGGTTTTGCATGCGGAGTGCAGGAGGGCCAGCGGCCGCCATTTTGGAATCGGCTGGTTCCATCCAGGCGCCACGAGGAGGGCGTCCCGCTCATTCAAAGCGCCAAAGGCATGAACCGTCAGTTGGCGCTCTGCCTCATTCCGAAAATGACCAAAGGCAAGCGCCACTTTCTGATGCAAGGGGATTCCCAGCCGTCGCCGGGCTTCCGCGCGATCCATCTCCAGATACGGCGCATAAATTTCGTCGTAAACGGGAATGGGAATCATCACATGCTGCTTTTCCCGCAAATCGGGGCGTGTTTCGCAGGCGGTTTTGCTGGGTTCGCCCAAATGCACCATCACATCGCATTCTGATTCGATTAGGGCATATAGCTCTCGCAAAATCCGTTGGGCTCCGGCATCGGCGTTATGCGACACCTCGTTGTGCCGCGTGTAGATGACCTTGGCGCGCGCCCGGATGTCCTTCAGCCGACGGCGCAGCAATTCCAGTTCGTCGGCGGATGGCGTCCGCCAATTGAACAAGGTTTCCGGCCACTGAATATGGACAACGTCATAATCAAACGGAGATGCCGACCAGAACTTTTCAAGACTGACCTCAATCGGGAGATTCGCGGCCTCCACTCCGGCCGCATGCGCATCCGAATACCAATCCAACCCCCGATTGTAGGCAAAGAGAATGTTCACCGGCCCACCTTCTTTTTCAAGATGGTCAGTGCATTCAACAGGATGCCCGGGAAACTTGCCGCCCAACCCTTGAGCGATTTCAATTTCCGGCATTCGGCCTCCAGAAACATCAGCCGCTCGTAATCCCGATAGACAGCCTCCGGGAGCCGCTTTCGCCTCATGATTTTCTTTTCAGCTTCCATGTCGGCAATTCTAGTCGCGCTAATGCCGCCTTCGGGATAGCAAACGACGGCATATGGAACGTGTCGAGACGAATAGCCTGCCCACAAAGCCCGCAAGTTGAAGTCCCAGTCGGCAACAATCCGGAATTGCTCGTCGTAGCCGCCCAGTTTGTCAAACAGCGTTTTCCTGTAGAATATGGTTTGGTGGCATATGCCCATTCCCCAAAAACGGGCGAGCGTCCACTGATCGGGCTGGGGCAGTATTTTCCATCCTCCGCTTCCGTCGGGCCGAAGGGAGTCGCCATAGATCATGTCTGCGGGCTCTGCATCCTGCGCAAAAATGCGCTCCAGCACATCCGGCGCAGCCAACCAATCACCGCTGTTTAGAAAATATACATACTCGCCCTTCGCCTGCCGCAACCCTTTGTTCATTGCCGCATAGATGCCGGCATCCGGCTCCGACACCCAGAAAGCCAAACCATCTGCCCGGGCCTTGATGACTTCCAAGCTGCCGTCCGAGCTCCCCCCATCTACCACGATATGCTCGAAATCACGGAAGGTCTGCGCGCGCACGCTGTCGAACGTTTGGGTCAAGCCCGCCGCCTGATTCAGATTAACCGTGACGATGCTGAGTTTGGGTGCAGGCTTCATATTCATTTTAACGCGTACTCGTAGGCTTTCAGATGAATCTGGGCCGCGGCATCCCATGTGTAACGTCTCAGGACTTCCTCCCTCCACGCGGGCTGAACCTCGACAGCCGATAGAAAGGCCTGCGCCCATGCATCGGCATCGCCTGCCTCGACGAATGTCGCCATGCCTTCGGCAATCTCGCGGTAAACCGGGATGTCGGACAGAATCAATCCAGTTCCGCAAGCAAGCGCTTCGAGGACAGGAATACCGAAGCCCTCCATGAGCGAGGCATGCACCATCGCATCGGCGCCCGCATAGGCCAGCCACAGCGTCGCATCATCCACATGGCGCTTGAAATGGACGCGATCCATTAAACGCGAGGCGATAATCCAATGGATTTCATCCTCATCCAGCCGATCCTTCCCTCCAATAATCAGCAAATGCCGATCCGTTTTGGGCGCCATGCGGCAAAAAGCCTTCAGAATAGTCCTGAAATTTTTGTAGTTCTTGCGATGACCGACATGAATCAGATAGGGCGCGCCGCCGGTGTGTTCTTCGCGGAACTTTCGAATGGCATCCGCCGTGGGAAGGCTTTGCGTGAACGGCTCCGCGATTGCTGGATAGGCCAGAAAAATCCGTGAGGGAGCGACTCCCGCCAGTTCGATCGCCAAATCGCGCGTGGACTTTGAAATGGCAATCACCGCTGCCGCCCGGCGAAGAGCGGCAAATTGCCTCTCTACAAAGCCTGCGCTATTGGGATGCAGCAGGGGGAAGGAGGCATCAACAAAATCGTACACGGTCGTCACTTCGGGGCATCGCATTCTCGGCCAATGCGTGTAGTAGGTGCTGTGGAAAAGATCCGCGCGCCAGGCGGCCCAATAGGCGCCTGGGCTTCCGGTCCGGCTCGTCCTGACATGGGGGGGGCGCCGCGAACCGGGCGGCAGCGAGACATGGTACCGCACATTTGCTTCGAGTGAATTCATGGCCCGGAACAGTTCCGACCAATAGCGCGCAATCCCGCCGTTGGGCGAGTTCCGGAATACCCATCCGTCCACACTTATGCGCATACCGCTTCGCATCTTGTTCTCCTCCAGCATAGCATCTTATCCGGTGTCCAGCAGCCCGTCGCACTTCGAGCAAAACCATTAACGACTGCGCGAATCATGGCTTTTCAAAAAACAAACCGCATACACCGGCCCCAGGCATATCCGTGAAAGATGAATAAAACTGGTAATTCATGGCAATGTCCAAGGGGTCGTTTCGCGTGGCCGCAGCTCCTTCACGCCGCCAGCGCGCGATATAGGCGTGGAAATGCCCGGGCGTTTTTTCCCCAAACCACTCCATTCGCGCAGGCTCCTGGCCGATTGTCTGAATGATTCGCTTGCGGATGGATGATTCGTCGTAGAAGCGTTGGAAAAAGAATCGGGAAGACTTGTCTGCCTCGGGCTGGGTCCCATATTCGTCCTTCTCCCGATATTCGTCCCAGGCCGTCTGGTCGGTTGGCACCGTCAAAAGCAGGCGTCCGCCGGGACGCACGGCTCGCCACATGCGCCGCACGGCGTCGCGATCGTCTCCCGCCGGACCAGCGATGTGCTCAATCACGGAGAGCGCCCAAACCGCATCGTATTCGTCGGTCGTCGCATCCAGCGACTCAACGCCGGCTTCTGCCAGCTCAATTTCTGGCCAGTCCAGAGTATCCCGCAGGCGCTGTGTTCGGCGGAGGTCGCGGGCGTCCGGATTCAACATCCACACTCGCGCCCCCGGCTGGCGCCGCACGATGTCGAAGCTGAAGAGGAATGGCGAGCTTATGTCCAGGCAGCGGCGCGGGGCGAAGCTGTCGCCCAGCAACGCCCGGCGCGCGAAATCGAATTCAAAGTAGCGCGTGCTGCTGACCGGACACGCCAGCAATGGCGGACCCGAGGGATCCCGCGCGACCAACAGCCGCCATCCGATGCGCCGGCCGAGATGGTAGTATTCCTGCCCCGGCAGGTTCAAGCGCCGGGCCTGCACAAATGACTGCCGGGCTTGTCGCGCCCCCTTTAAGGCTTCCCAGCCGCGTCCCGCGGCGCGCCATGCGTTCCGGCACAGGCCAACCAACTGCATGACCAGACCGGGCCGCGGCCGCGCGGCGGATAGATACAGGCGTTCGTATTCCCGGTCCAGCCGGGCATTGCGCTTCACCCGAGGAGGGTGTTGCAAAGGAAATGGAAGAGCGGCGGCGGGAGCGAGTTTCGAATGGCCGCCGACCGTGTGCGTGCCGCCCGGCCCGAAGCCGAGGTTGTCCACGAGATTAACGGCGGGAACGATGCCCAGCCCCCCGTGGGCCCAGCAGGAAAAATTCCAGGGATAATCCCAAGTGTTCACCTCTCCCGCGCGATAGGCAGCAATGCGCTGAGCCCAGGCGCGGGCCACGCGCGAACTGCCCAAGTGCCGCCGGAGCCAGGCGGGATCGGCTAGAAACGGCCTGTGCTCCAGCGTCGGCTCATAGTGCTGCCAAGCCCGGCGCCACGTCGCCCAGCCCCAAATCAACTGATAGGTCGTGAAGGAATACGAATGCCGTCCGCACAAACCCGCGCGCGGGTATCCCATTGCGCTGATGGTCGTGATGCGCTCGTCGTCGCGGTAGCGCTCCAGCAGCTCGGCGCAGAACGGGAAGAAGGAGAGGTCAGGCAGACAATCATCTTCAAGGATGATGCCGGCTTCGACGTGTTCGAAAAACCAAGTGATGGCGGAGCTGACCGCGGCCCGGCACCCCAAATTGGCATCCCGGAACAAGGTTTTCACTTCGCAGGGCCAATCCACCTGCGCGGCCAGAAGCCGGGTTTCGCGGCAGGCGGGAACATCGTCCGGATGGTCGGGGCGGGGACCATCCGCGGCGATAAACAAACGCGCCGGACGGGCCTCCCGAATTCTCGCGAACACCCGGCGCGCGAGGTCCGGACGGTTGAAGACCAGAAAAAGAACCGGCGGAATCGGATGGCTTTGTGCAGGGATCATTGGACGCCGGGGGTGTCTGTTAGATGTTCGATGACTTCCAAATCGGGATGATGAAGCATTACAGGAGCCTCGTGAAGGTTGCCTCTCGCAATGCGCATGTCAATCAATTCCACCATGGGCGGTTGGCTTGGATGATGGTTGGGTGCATGCGCCTTATCCTAATTTGGCAAACAGTTTCAGCAGGGGATTGTCCAGTAGCTGGCCGGCCCGCTGGTTCAATTGGTGCAACCGCGCCACGCGCCCGGCGAGGAATTTCGCCCCGGCATCCTTCTTCAGTCCGGCGAGCGATTCGTCCGCCAACTTCAAATCCGTCTCCAGCGTCGACATCTTCGCCCGCGCGAATTTCAGGATTCCGTGCCGCAGCGCCGATCCGATGTCGTCCGCGCTGCGGTAATACCGCTTCCGATCCCCCGCCTTGCGCACGCGATGGATCAACCCCATCCGCTCCAATTGCGCCGCCGCCAGGCTCACCGCCGCCTTGCTCAAGCCCAGCTCCGCCTCCAACTCGTCCAGCGAAGCCGCGCCGTCCGTCAGGTACAAACTGGCCAGCACTTCCCCCGCCACCCGGTTGAAGCCAAATTCTTGCGCCAGCCGTCCGCCCGATGCCACCAGGCGCGACTTGACGTGTGCGCTTTTGGATTTGTTTTGCGGGGAGGGCTTCATGCTTGAACTTTTAGGTTTTCATAAAAGTTAGCGACTTCTGGGGTGCCTGTCAACCGCGAAGCCTTATCGCCAAATCGAATCGGTGGGGTCTTGAGCCGCTTGCCCAACATCAGCGTGTCCTCACGTGGTGCCGACCCGTCTGGCGCCAGGCGTCCCCGTCATAAACATGGCCATCGACCACATATTCCTCCATGGGTGGCATGCCGTTGTCCCTCCAGTTTTCGTGTTTCCACTGATAGAAATAATACGAGCGGAGCCGACGCAATCCGTTGGTCGCCGCCCGGAAGCCCTCTTCATCCAAATGTGCGCTTTTCAGTCCCAGCAAACAGGCCAAATCAGAGTTTATCAATGGCGCTTCGTTTGTGCGCAGCGCCCCCCGCGCGAAGGGCTTCTTGTTCAGCAAGAGGGCCAGCGCTGACGAGCGCGCGTTCCACGGCACGTCGCTGGTTTGGCCCGAGGCGGCCAACGGCTGGACCGTTAGCGTCCCGTGGTCCGACATCACGACAATTTCGGCAGCGTCCCGCACCCCCAGATGCTCCAATTTTGCAAGCATCCGCCGAACCAAGCGGAGCGCTCCCCGGGTCTGGCGGATACAGCCGCTCGTTCCGGAAAGTTTCGCGTTGTAGAGGAGTTGCTCGTCTACGCGCGGCGGAGGATGCGACAGCAGAAACCAGAACATCGTGAACCGGCCCTTCGCTCGCGTCGGCTCAACCGTCGCCTGCTTTTCAAACAATTCGAGAAACCGCACATCCCGGCCATAGTGGTCGGGCGGATAGTTTTTTCGCCCCCAAAATGCGACCAGCCAGTCGCCGTCGTTATAGACCTTGTGCTTGGCCGCTGTCGGTGCCGCTCGGAACAGGCCGAAATCAATAAACTGGCGCCAGTGGGCCACGTCGGAAAACGAAAAATGTTCCAGCACATCCGTCACCAGCACCGCGCCGGGCGCCGAAGTGCCCAGCAGGCGGGCTTCGTATCCGAGGGCCTCGTAGGCGGTCTTGAGATGAAAAGTCTGATAGGCATCGTGCTGGTAATCGTGGAAGGGCCGTTCGTTTCGGTAGGCCTGTCCCGTCAAGATGTGCGGCTCGTTCGGGCGAGTGGTCGGATAGGCGCTCATGGTGTTCCGATAGAACGTGAAGCCGTCGAGAAATTCGACCTCGTCCGGATACTCCGATGCAACTGCTTCAAATACGTCGGACTGGATAGAATCCAGCAGGATGACCACCACGTTGCTCGCCGGATGGAATTGCAGGATGGCATCCATATTTTCGCGGGAGTCCGCACGCACGGGGCGCCCCGGAGATGTAGCAAAAGCCGTTGCCAGCGATAGCCCGCCCAATAGAAACAGGCAACGCATCAGGAGCAGCGCCGATTTCGGGCGCCAGCACAGCCAAAGCGTCGCCCCGAAAACACTCACACACGCCGCCCTTTCCAACCACATGTGGGGGGACCAGTCCGCCCAATTTATGCCACGACCGTCCAGCGGCCCGAAATCCCAGACGAATATCTGGCTTTGCAGCCAAATGGCTGCGGCGGCTCCGACCACCAGCCCGGTGGCAAGGCGCTCGGGCACCGGATGCCATGCCAGAGCCGACAGGATTAGGAATATGCCGGCAGTCCCCGCCACGACGATTCCCGCCACCGGCCACGCAACGGCCGACAAGTCGAATTGGATTTCGCCGACATTGCCCCTACAGTGCAAGAGGCGCCACCACGAACAGCATGAACGGCCCAAGGGCCGCGAATGCCAAGCGCTCGCATCTCTTTTGCCACTTGGCTTTTGTACGGCCTGTCATCCGCGTCCTTATCCCTTAATATATATGCCTCGCGGTAGTCGCAACGTGTCCGCCGCCTCCCCCTGTTGCCACCAGGCGCGACTTGACGTGCGCGCTTTTGGATTTGTTTTGCGGGGAGGGCTTCATGCTTGAACTTTTAGGTTTTCATAAAAGTTATGGCATTTGCCGGCCGGCGTCAATATCCATTTCCATCCCGGATTTCTCCCGTCGAATTCCGTGTTCAATTTGGGCGGGATATGGTTCAATGCGGATATGGCACGAATCAAGTTGGATATGGATGCGACGCGGCTCACGTTTCACACGGATTTGAGCGTCCGGATTACGGACATCAATTACGGGCGGCATCTGGGCAACGATGCGATGCTGGGGCTGTTGCAGGAGGCGCGGCTTCGCTTTTTGGCTCAGGCGGGCTTTTCCGAGGAGGATATCGGCGGGGTGGGGATGGTGATGGGCGACGCGGTGGTTCAATTCAAGGCGGTGGCTTTTTATGGGGATGAATTGAGCGTGGGGGTGGGGCTTCAGGATGTGGAACGGCGCACGTTTGATTTGGTGTATCGGGTGGTGCGCAAGGGCGACAACGCCGTGGTGGCTTTGGCCAAAACGGGCATGGTGGCCTACGACTATCGCCAGAATCGTCTGGCCCGGGTGCCGGATGTTTTTCTGGAGAAAATGGGAGTGAAGCAGGCATGAAAGTGGCGCTGGTTCAGATGAATCCGACGGTGGGCGCGGTGGCGGCCAACGCGGCTAACATTGTGCAATTCGCGCGGGATGCGGCCACGGCGGGGGCGGCGGTGGCGATTTTCCCGGAGATGGCCTTGAGCGGGTATCCGCCGGATGATTTGGCGCTGCGCCCGCGCTTCATGGATGCGGTCATGGCGGAATTGGAAAAACTTGCGGCAGATTTGCCGGCGGATTTGCTGGTGGTGGTGGGTACGCCCCTGCGGGAGGGAGAGCAACTTTTTAACGCGGCGGCGCTGTATCACGGCGGGCGGCAAGTCGGGGGGGCGCGGAAGATTCAGTTGGCGAAATACGGGGCTTTTGACGAGCGGCGGATTTTTACGCCGGGAACAACGCCGCTGATTCACGAGTTCGGCGGGTTGCGCTGGGCGATTCAAATTGGCGAGGATTCGTGGTGGCCGGAGCGCACACCGCAGGCGGCCGGTCTGAAGGGCAAATGCGACGCGGTGTTGCATCTGGCGGCGAGTCCGTATTGCCGGGATGGCGAGCTGGAGCGCGAACGCATGGCGTGTTCGGCGGCGGCGGCCGCGGGTGCGCCGTTGTTGTGCGTCAATCTGGTGGGCGGGCAGGATGAGCTTGTGTTCGACGGTTGCAGCGCGGCGGTGGACCCCGAGCGGGGGATTGTCGCGCGCGCCGGCCTTTTTCGGGAGGGGGTGCTCATCGCGGAGCTGGCGTCGGCGGGAACGGGCTGGGCGTTGGTTCCGGGAACGGTTGCGGAGCGGCCCGCCGCGATGGCGGTTGTGTATGAGGCATTGGCCGTCGGTCTGCGGGACTACGTGAATAAAAACAATTTTCCGGGGGTGATTATCGCGCTGTCCGGCGGGCTGGATTCGGCGTTGGTGGCGGCGATTGCCGTGGATGCGCTGGGGCCGGAGCGGGTGTTTGGCATGACGCTGCCATCGGCGATTACCTCGCAGGAAACGTTCGCGGACGCGCTGGATTTGGCGCAGCGGCTGGGCATTCCTTGTTTGGAAATTCCGATTGCGCCGGCGGTGGAGGCGCTTTGCAAGTCCACGCGGAAGGCTTGCGCGGACGTGAAATGGGCGGAGCCGTTGCCGAACCATTTAGTGACGGAGAATTTGCAGGCGCGGGTTCGCGGGGTGCTGGCGATGGCGCTTTCCAATTGCTATGGCTACATGGTGCTGGCCACCGGCAACAAGAGCGAAATGTCCACGGGCTACACCACGCTCTACGGCGATATGTGCGGCGGATTCGCGTTGATTAAGGATGTTTTCAAAACAACGGTGTTCGAGCTGGCCCACTGGCGCAATCGGCAATCGGAGGTCATCCCGCCCAGCACGATTGCGCGCCCGCCTTCGGCGGAGCTGAAGCCGGATCAGCGCGATTCGGACTCCCTGCCGCCCTACGATGTGCTCGACCCCATTTTGGAGCGCTATGTGGAGCGGCAGATGCGGGTGGCGGATATTGTGGCGGACGGGTTCGATGAACAAACCGTGCGCAAGGTTGTTCGGCTGGTGGATCGCAGCGAGTACAAACGGCGGCAGGCCGCGCCGGGTGTCAACATCACGCCGAAAGCTTTTGGGCGCGACCGGCGGCTGCCGATTACCAACGGCTTCCGCGAATAAAGGAGTGACGTTCGCCAAAAAACGCGCATAGTACGCAACGTTGGAGACAAGTATGGCCACGCCCATCATCATTGAGAATCTCACCAAACGCTTTGGCACGAAAACGGTGCTGGAGCGCGTGAACCTTCACATCGCGGCGGGGGAATTGTTTTTCCTGCTGGGGCCGTCCGGTTGCGGCAAAACGACGTTGCTTCGCGCCGTGGCGGGCCTGAACGAGCCGGACGAGGGCCGCATTCTGGCCGGCGAGCGCGATGTTACCCACCTGCCGCCGCATCAGCGCGACATGGGCATGGTTTTTCAAAGCTATGCGCTGTGGCCGCACATGACGTTGCGCGAAAATGTACTTTTTGGTCTGGAGATGCGCCGGGTGCCCAGGGAGGATGCCAACGAGCGCGCATTGCGCGCGCTGGAGCTGGTCAAGCTGGCGGATCGCGCCGACTCCAAGCCCAACGAGCTGTCCGGCGGCCAGCAGCAGCGCGTGGCTTTGGCGCGGGCGCTCGTGATTGAGCCGCAATGTCTGTTGCTGGATGAGCCGCTTTCCAATCTGGATGCCAAGTTGCGCCTGGAAATGCGCACGGAAATCCGGCGCATTTGCAAAACGGCCGGACTCACCGCCATTTATGTGACCCACGACCAGAAAGAAGCGCTTTCGATTGCCGACCGGCTGGCCGTGCTGGACCAGGGACGCTTGTTGCAGATTGGCACTCCGCAGGATGTCTATGCCCGCCCCGTCAGCCGGTTTGTGGCGCAATTCATTGGCGAAACCACGTTTATCGAAGGGCGGGTGAGCGCCGTGCAGGCGGGGCTGGTGAAAGTGACCACCGCCGCGCAAACCTGGCATGCCGCCGCCGATGCGAACATCGCGGTTGGCGCGACGGTGTGGCTGTCCATCCGACCCGAAACGGTGCAGTTGTATGTGGACCGCACGGATGGCCCCAACGTGTTTGCCGCCGATTTGCACGACACCATTTATTTGGGCGAAGTGGCCCAGCATCAAGTCGCGCTGCCCGGCGGCGTTTCGCTGAAGGCTTTGGAAACGCGCCCGAAATTGATTGCGCGCGATCAGCAACGCGAGGCCGTGCGCATGTATGTGGACCCGCAGGACATTCGCGTGCTGACCGAGTAGTGATGAACACGGAATCCATTTGAGGCATGGCTCGCAACTTGTCCATCCTGTTGGCGTTGGCGGTGATTTTGGCGTTGCCGTTTATGTTTCGCCAGGAGACCGGCGTGCGTGAATGGCGCGCGGGTGATCCGGTGCTGGTGGTGATTACGCCGATGAACGAGGCCATTCGCCACGAGTATGCGCTGGCGTTTTCGCGCTGGCATGAGGCCACCTACGGTTCGCCGGTCAAGGTGGACTGGCGCAACATCGGCGGCACTACGGAAATCGCGCGCTACTTGACCAGCGAATTCACCGCCGCTTTTCGCGCGTGGTGGACGGGGCAGGGCCGCCCGTGGCGTCGCGACGCCGCCAGCATCATTTTGGATGGCTCCTTCCGCCCGGAGCAAAAGCCTGCGGATGTGTCGGCGGAGGATTGGGCGGAACGGGTCGCGCTGCATCAAGCCTTTCGCACCACGGATGATCCCCGCGAGTTCACCAGTCAACTGGACATGTATTTCGGCGGCGGCGCATTCGATGCGGAAAGTTCGGACCGCCAAGGGTTTCTGGTTCCCGTCTGGCCGGTCGGCGAAGAGCCGCCGGACTTGTTCACGTCGTCGGCGACGGGCGCGGAGCTGATTCCCACGGGTTTAAGCGGTGAAGTTTGGCGCGCGCCAAACTGGTATGGCACCACCTTGAGCACCTTCGGCATTTGCTACAACCGCGACCGGATGAATGCGCTGGGCATCACGGAAGCGCCGACTCAATGGGAAGATTTGGCGGACCCGCGCTGGTTTAGGACGCTGGGGCTGGCCGATCCCACCAAGAGCGGCAGCATCGCGAAAGCCTTTGAAACCATTGTGCAGGTGCAGTGTCGCCGAGCCGTCGTGGAAGCTGGATTTGGAGAACAGGTCGCCGAATATGAAGCGCGGATTGCGGCCGCCGGCCTGCCGGCGGGGCAAGTGCCGCCGGAGGTGCCCGCGGAGTATCAAGCGGCGGTCGAGCGCGGCTGGGCGGCGGGCATTCGCCTGTTGCAGGCTTTGGGCGCCAACGCGCGCTACTTCACGGACAGCGCCAGCAAAGTGCCGTTGGATGTGGGCATGGGCAACGCGGCGGCGGGCCTGTGCATTGATTTCTACGGTCGCTTCGAGGCGGAGGTCAGCAACGGCGGACGCCCCGACGGAGCCATGGCTTATCTGACGCCGCGCGGCGAATCGGGGGTGGGGGCGGACCCCATTTCCATTTTGCGCGGCGCGCCCCACCGCGACATCGCCCAGCGCTTTGTGGAGTTTCTCTTGAGCGAGGCCGGCCAGAAAATATGGTGCTATCGCCCCGGCGAACCCGGCGGCCCCGAAAAATATGCTCTGCAACGCCTGCCCATTCGCCGCGATTTTTATCCATCCGAGGAGCCGGAATTCCAAGCCGCCTATGAGCGCCATCGCCCGCATTTCACTTACGACTTGGGTACCCCGACAACGGACGCCTATTTGCTCGCCGCCGAATATGTTTATTATCCGCGCTGGACCGCGCGTCACTTCGGCTTGTTCCGTGATTTGGTGCGGGCCATGTGTCTCGATTCGGGCAAGGAATTGCGCGAGGCTTGGGCCGCCATTTGGGCGGCGGGCGGGCCGGAGAAATGCCCCGAGGCCATGGCCGCCTTTCAGCGCTTGCCACAACAACCGGAGCCGCTGACATGGGTCCGCGGGATGCGCATGACGAAAGAATATGACCGCTTGGATTTGTTGCGCGAATGGACCAACCAATACCGCGCGCAATACGCTGAAGCCGCGCGATTGGCCCGCGCCCGTGCCGCGGAGGTGATCCCATGAAACCGCGCGTGGCCTGGCTGGTTTTCGGTTGCACAACCCTCATTCTGGGCGCCCTCTTTTTCTGGCCGCTGGGGCGCGTGCTGGCCGGCGGATTCTGGGTGGACGGTCATTTAACCGCGCGTTATCTGTTCGGCGTCTTTCAAAATCCGGTTTATGTGGAAGGGCTGCTCAACAGCCTGAAGATTGCGCTGGGAACGACGGGGCTGGCGATGGTCGTGGCCCTGCCGCTGGCCTGGCTGGCCAATCAGTTTGATTTTCGTGGCAAGGCGGCCTTTTCCGCGCTGGTGCTGGTGCCGATGATTCTGCCGCCGTTCGTGGGAGCGATTGGCTTCCAGCAGATTTTCGGCGCCTATGGTCTCGTCAATACGCTTTTTGGTTTGGGCGCGCGCGACTGGCTGGGCGGGGGGCAATATGTCGGCGTGGTTCTGCTGCAAACGCTTTCGCTGTATCCCATTTTATATCTGAATGCCGTTGCCGCGCTCGCCAACATTGATCCGGCCATGGAGGAGGCCGCCGCCAACCTCGGTTGCACGCGCCTGCGCCGCTTTTTCCGCATCACGCTGCCCCTGATGATGCCGGGCTTGTTCGCCGGCGGCACGCTGATTTTCATTTGGAGCTTCACCGAGCTGGGCACACCGCTCATCATGAACTACAACCGATGCGCGTCGGTGCAAATCTACGACTCGCTCAAGGAAATTGGCTCTCATCCGTTTCCCTACGCCCTCGTGGCGGTGATGCTTGCCGCCAGCGTGGGCCTCTATGCCCTCAGCCGGGCGCTTTTCGGCGGGCGGGCCTACGCCATGCAAAGCAAGGCCGCCACGCAAGCCACCACCCGGCAACTCCACGGCTGGCGCGGCCTGCTGGCCGCCGCTCCCTTCGCGCTGGTGATTGGCTTGGCGCTGCTGCCGCACTTTGGCGTGGTCTTGACCAGTTTCGCCGCGCCCGGAAGCTGGTATCAAACCGTCTTGCCCGGCGAATGGACCGGCCAAAACTATCTCGAAGCCCTCGGCCACGACATGACCATCAGCAGCATTCGCAACAGCCTGCTGTTCTCCTCCCTCGCGGTCGGGTTCGATATTCTCTTTGGCATCGCCATCGCCTTTGTCGTCGTGCGCTCCACCATCCGGCTGCGCGGGTTGCTGGACGCGCTTGCCATGATTCCGCTCGCCGTTCCGGGGCTGGTCATGGCCTTTGGTTTCATTGCCGTCAGCTCCTGGCTCTCCAATTTGCCCGCCATGGCCGACTCCGACTGGTGGCCGCGGCTGGTGGATGTGCGCGTCAATCCGACGCTCTTCCTTGTGCTCGCATACTCCGTGCGACGCCTGCCCTACATGGTGCGCAGCGCTGTTGCCGGCTTGCAGCAAACGAGTGTCACATTTGAAGAAGCCGCCGGAAATTTGGGGGCGTCGCCGCTGGTTACGTTGCGGCGAATTACGTTGCCGCTGATTGTTGCCAATCTGATTGCGGGGGCGCTGCTGACGTTTGCGTTCAGCATGCTGGAGGTTAGTGATAGCCTGATGCTGGCGCAGCAGAGCGAGTATCGGCCGATTACGAAGGCGATTTTTGAGTTGTTCCAGTTGTTGGGGACGGGGCGGTATGTTGCGGCGGCGCTGGGGGTGTGGGCGATGGCGTTTTTGACGGCGACGCTGATTGGGAGCAGTCTGTTGTTGGGCAAGAAGCTGGGGGCTGTCTTCCGCGTGTAACGGTGGGGCTGGTGGGGCGGAGGTGGATGGTGGGCAGCGGGGGAGAAGAAGGGAGAGGATTTCTTTTGCATTGGGGCGGCGCGAAAACCAAGGGTCTCTTTTTCGTTCTGGCGCGTCGCTGCCGACCGCTCGCGGACA
>DBPO01000087.1:0-497 GCA_002304915.1 Verrucomicrobia bacterium UBA1418 | reverse complement strand
CCCAATGGCAAAAGAAATCCTCTACTCCACGTCCTGCGGACGGCGGGCACGCTACCGATGATAAAATTAGGGCCTTGCTGCAACCGAGAGGGGGTGGCAGGGGCGAGCGTAAGGCACCGAAGGGGCGGCAGGCGGGCCAAGCGGAATGCTGGAGGGGGGAGAGGGAAAGCGGCATCATCGAAAAATCCGGCGGTTATTTTTGCGTGGGAGCCCGGCAAAATCCAAACGAAANNTCTACACCACGTCCTGCGGACGGCAGGCACGACAGGGCATTTGAGGGAGGGGCCTTGAGGGAAGGCGGGGGCGGTGCAAGGTCCGGCGGAAGGTTGAAGGTTAAAGGTGCGCAAGCGGGAGAGGAGGGGCCTTGTTACAACCGCGAGGGGGAGAGGGCTCAGGGTTCGGGGTTCAGGGAACAGCCGTTTGGAGAGAGCAGAGGTCAGAGGTCAGAGGTCAGGGAACAGCCCCGTCGACCCGGAGGGGTCAGGACATAGGTGACA
>DBPO01000035.1:2078-18938 GCA_002304915.1 Verrucomicrobia bacterium UBA1418 | reverse complement strand
AGAGACCTTGTCTCCCCTAAAAGGAGCGTTGAGGAGATTCAAGGCGTTGCTGGGTACATCTCGCCCGTACTGTTCGGTCATGGAGGAGTGAAATGGCAAAGAAGATGATGATTGGGTGCCTCACCCTTGTTTGCGTAATGGTGTGTGCATGGGCTGAAGACATGGAGGGGCCTGATGCCCCGATAACCGTGCCCGTTGAGACAAAACTTGCCGGGCCGCTTGGAGTCAGAAACAACCCCGTTCGATGCGATATGCCAAGGGGTGAGCGAGCTTACTTGGCACGGCTTCGCGGCCCGGACGGGCAACCGCCACGGTTTTATCGTGTCGGCAGTTATGCCCCTGGCCCCTACGGGAATATCCTCGATGGATACCGTGTGACATCGGGAACGAATACCGTGATGATCTTCATGGATATGTATCACCCCTGTTTCATTGAAACAAACGCCGTGCCGGGATTCACGATCGTGAACGAATGAGCGAATAAGCAATATCAGATACTCCCTTCTTCAACGCCCGCTCTTTCCATTTCAAAACGCCTTTGGGAGAGCACAGCGCTCAATGAGCTCCAAGCATGGCATCACCATGCTTCCCAAGAGGTATTTTGCGAAAGGACCAAGACTGAAAAACAGAACACTGGACGGACTGCATCTTTCGCAAGCGGAACATAATGCCATGGCCGCCCTCATCGCGAGCGTGATTGACGGCAAATGACAAGCGTCCAGACGCATTGAAACAAGGGGTTGTCTGATATGACCCGCCAATTATCGCTTGGCATCACATCCCCTGCCCGCTTACACTCTGAAACATGGCCGCTGGTTGTCCCGAAGGCCCCGATGTTGGACATCTTGAGTATGATTTTACGCGCGATACTGGCTTTTCTGGCTCTGCCGACTCTCGTCGCCGGCGTGTTTCCCTGGCTCATTTCCAGGATTCCCGCGCCCATCTTTTTCAAGTTCCCCTGCGGTGTGGCGCTGATTGCCGTGGGAAGCGGAATTCTGCTTTCGGCAGTTGTCTCTTTTTATCGTCGGGGACGGGGCACGCTCGCTCCGTGGGACCCGCCCAAGCGTCTGGTGGTCCAGGATCTTTACCGATTCAACCGGAATCCCATGTATATCGGCGTGATTGCCCTGGTGTGGGGATGGGCGCTGCTCACGGGCAATCCGTGGAACTACGTGTATGCGGCAGCCGTTCCCGTGATCTTCCATTTGCGGGTGATTTTCTATGAGGAAAAGCAGATGGAGCGCTTGTTTGCGCCAGAGTGGGAGGCCTATCGCAAGGCCGTGCCGCGATGGGGCATAACCTTTCACCCTTACGCCCCGAGTGTCCAACCGGACGCGCCGCCCGACACCCACCCCTGACATTCGGCCACAAGAAATCATGAAGAGCATCGTATTCATCACGCTGGTTTCTCTTGCGTTGCTCTCTCAGGCTGGCTCTCCGAATTCAGCACCCGCATCCTTTGCTTGCGTGCTGCAGGCCGACACCCTCGCCAAGACCAAGGCACGGGCGGTTGAGCGGCTGGCGGCATGCGACCGCGATTGGATTATTCTGGATGTGGCCTTTGACGGCGAGACGATGTGGGATCGCGCCAATCTCGATGCGCTGCGCCGCGGACGCTCCGGGCGCAAGGTTCTCGCCTACATGTCCATCGGCGAGGCGGAGGACTATCGCGCGTATTGGCGCAAAGAATGGACGTTCCAAGGGCAGCTTGCCGCTGCCGCACCCGTATGGCTCGGCGCCGGGAACCCGGAGTGGGAAGGCAATTACCGCGTGAAATACTGGCTTCCCGAATGGCAGGCGCTCATGCTTGCCGCGATGGACGACGCGCTGACGCGCGGCTTCGATGGCCTCTATCTCGACATCGTGGACGCCTTCGAAACATATGAGCAAAACGGCGAGGAGTATGCGGACAACCGTCTGAATCCGGACACCCGGCAAAGCTATCGGCGCGACATGGTGGACTGGGTGAAATGGATTGCCACCCGCGCTCGCGCAAAGAATCCCGCCGCGCTGATTGTTCCCCAAAACGGCTCGCAACTGCTGTCGCACGCGGATTTTCTCGCCGCCATCAGCGCCATCGGCATCGAAGACCTCTTTACAAACGGCGACAAGCTCCAGCCCAAGTCCTACACGAGAGAAGTGCTCGGACACTTGAAGGCAATGACCCAGGCGCAAAAGCCCATGCTGCTCATCGAGTATCCAAAGAGCGCGAAACGTCAGGCGCTATCGAAGCAACTGGCGACGCAAAACGGCATGATATGGCTAATCACCGATCGCCAGCTCATGACTCTGGGCGAATCAGGCAGATAAGCGCCTGCAACGCCCGCCAAACAACGGCCTGTTCCCGCATTGTTATGACGTTGACCTCATATTTGGGGGGCGAGGGGGCAGCGGTGAAGAGCTTGGTAGCGCGGGCCGGCGGGGGTGAGGTGGCTCTCGAATAAAACGGCGTGTTTGATGAAAATTTCGCCGAAGTTTTCGTGTTGGAAGCGGGCAAGACACTTCTGGAGCCGGTCGGGATGGCGCAGGGTGTTTAGTCGGGCCAACGTGAGATGCGGGGTGTAGGGACGCGACTCAGGGGTCCAACCAGCCAAACGCAGTTCCTGTTGCAGAGCGGCGTGAAGCGTGATGAGTCCAGCGGATTCCACGCCGACCCAAATCACGCGTGGATGGCGCGGCGGGCCGAAGGCGCCGACGGTGGCGAGGCGTAGATGAATGGGCTCGATTGGGGCGGCGGCAGCGGCGAGGGCCGCAGCGAGGGCGGGAATCCGGCTTTCTGGCACGGCGCCAAAAAATTCCAGAGTCAGGTGCCAATTTTCCGGGGGAACCCATCGGATTCGCTCGCGGGCCAGTTGGGTTTGCAGCGTTGCGAGAGCGTCGCACAGGGCGGGCGGTGCGGGAATCTTGACGCCGACAAAAAGGCGTCGCTGGCTGGATGAGTTTGTTTCTTCCATCTGGGGCCGCGCTTGACTTGGATGCGGTTGATTTGCTACGAAAGGCGACCTTATGGGACAGCAATTACGAAAACGAGTCAAGCGCAAGGCGCGCGATCGTCGGCGGAAACGTCTGAAAGAACGCGCCAAGCAAAAGAAATAAACCAACGCCTGATGTTCAGGTTGGGGTGCGTCCGCACGGACGGACAGCCGCAGGTGTCCGCCGACACAAGTTGTGCGGCGGGTTTCGGCGTATTGTTCCGGCAGGAATTTCTGCATAGAGGCAGGGCATGATCGTATTTTTAGAGGGCATTCTTGAAGAGAAAGAGCCGACGCGGGTGGTCATCAATGTCGGCGGAATAGGCTACGAAGCGGCAATTCCCTTGAGCAGCTATGATCCCCTGCCGCTGCCAGGCCGGCCGGTGCGCCTGCTGACGGTGCAGATTATTCGCGAGGATGCCCACTTGCTGTTCGGCTTCATGACGGCGGAAGAGCGCAACGCTTTCCTGCAATTGACGACGGTGAACGGAATTGGCCCCAAGCTGGGGCTGGCAGTGCTGTCGGGACTGCCCGTCCGCGAATTAAAAACGGCGATTGCCGGCGGAGACGTGAAGCGACTGAGCGGCATTCCCGGCATTGGCAAAAAAACGGCGGAGCGCATTATTCTGGAAATGCGCGACAAACTGAGCAAGGGCGAACTGATGGAAGCGGCGACGGGCGGCGCGGACAACCCGGCGGCGACCAAGATGCACGACGTTTTGCTGGCGCTGATTTCGCTGGGCCATAAGCAGGCCGACGCCCGGCGCATGGTGAAGGAATTTGCCGCGCATATTACGCCGGAAACTTCTCTGGAAGATACGCTGCACAAGATTCTTTCCGGGCGCGTAACAAAAGACAAGTAACGCGCCAGTTGCGCGACCGCGCGCGATGGGGAATAAAGCCGCGATTGAATTAAGCGCCGGCCTTGCGCCAGAGATGAACCCGCGGATGGGGCGACGGAAGCGGAATCAACCCGGCATGGGCGGAAATCCACTCAAGGGTTTGGCGATGATAAAACGCGATGTGCGTTTCATCGTTGGCATAGCTCCAGGTGGCGAAGTCGTCCGGGTCGTCCCACAGCGCCGTCATGACGGCCAGCAGTCCATTCGGGCGTAGCCACGCCAGCATTTGCGCCCAATCCTGCGCGGGTTGCGCGAAGTGCTCAACAACTTCCGTCGCAAATAAAAAGTCGTATGGTCCGGCAGGCGTGTCGGGAAAGAAAAAAGGATCGTAGGGCGCGCATGGCCAGCCGGCGGCGGTGACCAGTTGCGCCAGCACAGGGGTCGGGCCGCAGCCATAATCCACGCCCTGCTGACCGGGCTGGAGCAGCGGCAAAACCGGGTCCACCGCCTGCCGGAGAAAGGCGACATAGCCGGTCTCGGTCGGTTCATTGCGATGCTGAAGGTAGCGCGCGCGTTCCGCCGCCGGGCTGATGCGGCAGGCGGTATCTACGAAAATCAGCCGACAACCGGGGCAGGCATGGTGACGGCGGCGGCGAATGTCCACCAGTTCCGCAAAGGGACCGGCTGACATGCACAGGGGACAGACCTGCATCGAAGACCTCCGCCGAATGCCTTTCAGCCCGAAAGCCGCCGGTTAAAACGCGTACTTCATGGCCACCTGCACACGGTCGTTGGTGGCGTCCGACTTTTCGTGGTAGTCCGTGGTCATGTGGCTGTATTCCAGCATGCCGGTGAGCGCCGGTGTGAAGTGATAGGCCGCGTTGCCCCAAATACATTCATTGCGCGAGCGCATGCCGGGGCTCAGGGTGTCGTTGTCCGGATCATCCACGCCGTAGCCGAGGGCGAAGCCCCACTTGGCGCAGGGGTCAAACAGCAACTGCGCGTAGCCGCCGACGGCGCGCACGCCCTTGCGGAGCGCCATGTTTACGCCCTGACCAATGCCGCCGTAATAGGTGTCGAGGTTCTCGCCCTGCCAAAGATTGACTTGCGCCGCCAGTTGGCTGGTCAACGGCAAAAAGATGGAGCCTTGAATGGACCAGGTGTCGAAATCCTCCACATCGCTGGAAATAATTTTCACCCGCTCGGCAACCACGCCCGAAGCATTGGTGGCGACCACTTTTTCGGTGCCATCGAGAGTTTCGCGGCCGTAGTGGCCAGCCACGGAAAACCGCGCCATTTTTTCTGTCCAGAGCTTTTGATGCAACGTCACGTTGAACTGGAAAGACGGCCATTCGGCGTCCGCGCCATCTTCAAAGCCGCCTTGGTCGAGATCTTCGCCGACGGTTTGCGCCAGCGCCGCCTTGAAAACCAGTTTTGTGTTCTCCGAACACTTCCATTCTTGCGTCACGCGCCCCTGCGGACGCCGCAATCCCAGCGCGCCCACATCCGCCACGCTCGCGAAGTTCACAATGCGCGGCTGAAGCTCCATGAATGTGTCCCAGTCCTGACCCAAACGAAACGAAAAGCCGGAAGTATGGGCCACATCCACGAACGCCAAACGCATGCGCGGATTGTAGGCGTTGGCTTTGTCGCCGCCGTAGAAGTCCATTTCAATTTTGCCGAAGGTTTTCCAATGGCCGGCATTCGGCCCAAACAACGCCAGCCCGAAGCGGGTTTCCCGCGCGCCGACATGCGTTTGCCCGTCCTTTTTGCCGTCTATTTCCGGCAACACCCAAAAAGCGAAGTCGGTGCCGGGAGCCGTGGCTTGCGTGCCGTAGGACAGGTCAGCGCGGATATAGCCATAAACCTGCAACCGGACATCGCCCGCGCTTTCCGGCAACTGGACTTCCAGCGCCAAGGAAGAAATCGCGCACCCCAGAATCAGAACTGCAACCAACCACTTTGTTCTCATAATGCACCCCACGGGAGTTGTTTTTATTTGTCAGGGAAGATTTTCTATAATCCTAGGACCGGGTCAAACCATTTTCCCCAAAATGTGTTTTTTCAAAAAAGTTAAAAATCGTACGCTAAAAAGTGGCAGAAATGCCGTTGCCGTGTTATCAGTACCCCCGTTAACGTAACCATATCAGGAGGATTCACATGTCAGACTTCAGTGCCACCATTCAAAGCGCCGATTGGAAAGTGGAAAAGCACGCGCCATCCATCGAAGCGCCCGAGACCGTCAAAGCGGGCGAAACATTCACCGTCAGCGCCGGCCTCGGCACGGCCATTGCCCACCCCAACACGGTGAAACATTACATTGGTTGGATTTCGCTCTTCTTCCTGCCGGAAGGCTCCAAGATGACAATTCAACTGGCCCACGCCGAGTTCAAGGCCCACGGCGATTCCGCAACCGACGCCCCCGGCGCCGCGTTGACAAATCCCAACATGACCGCCAGCGTCGCCCTGACCAAGTCCGGCACGTTGCAAGCGGTTGCCTACTGCAACATCCACGGCGTCTGGCAGTCGTCCAAAGCGATTAAGGTCGAAGCCTAATTCCAACGGCCCCGTGGCCGTGCCTTTGTCTTCCACGCCGGCATCCGCGATTGCGAGTGTTCCGGCGTGGATTTTTGTTTGCCACGGCTACGCATTGATAGTTTCCCGCACGCCGTCTATTCGTGGCTTCCCAACCCGTGTCAATTCTGTTACCTCTTGCCCGCATGACAACCGCCCGCATGCGCACGTTTAGCTCCGCCTTTCTGGACGACCTCGCCATCCGGGCCGCCGCCACTCCCCGGCGACGCCTCAATCATAATTTGCACACCGCAAACGAATACCCCTGCCATCGGCTGTTCAACGCCCTGCAAGCCGACACCTATGTCCAGCCCCACTGCCATGCCGATCCCTCCAAGGATGAAACCGTGGTACTGCTGCGCGGAAAACTCGGCCTCATCGAATTCACGCCCGATGGTCAAGTCGTCGCCACCCAAATCATCCGACCGGGCATGGTTGTGGACATCCCCCACGGCACCTTCCACGGCTGGTGCTGTCTGGAAGACGACTCCGTCTTCTTTGAAGCCAAAGCCGGCCCCTACGCGCCGCTGACGCCGGAGGAACGCGCCAACTTCGCGCCGCCGGAAGGCGACCCGCGCGTCCCCGAATACCTCGCCTGGCTCAAACAACTTTGCCGGACTGCCGAATAATGGATGCCGCCCCGCCACCGATTGCCCTCATGGAACAGCAAGACCCCGCCATCACGCCGGATTGGGCCAAAGACGCCGTCTGGTATCAGGTGTTCCCTGAGCGTTTCCGCAACGGCGCGCCGCAATCCGACCCGCAACCGGAGGACATCGGCGGCGCTCCCCCCGGCTGGCGCGTGTCGCCCTGGGGCATGGAATGGTATGGGCGCGACACATGGGAAAAGCCGGGCGTTGAAGCTTTTTGGGACACCGTCTTTCATCGGCGTTTCGGCGGCGACCTCGTCGGTCTGCGCGCCCAGTTGCCGCACCTTCAAAAGCTCGGCATCAACGCCATTTATCTCAATCCCATTTTTCAGGCCCGGTCGCTCCACAAATACGATGCAACGACGTACCATCACATAGATCCCACGCTCGGCCCCGACCGCGCAGGCGATTTGCGCGCCATCGCCGCCGCCAACGAAACCGAAGACCCGGCCACCTGGATTTGGACCGCCGCCGACCGTTTTTTTCTGGAGCTGGTCGCCGACATCCATGCGCGAGGCATGCGCATCATTTTGGATGGCGTCTTCAACCACTCCGGCACCGCCTGTTTCGCCTTTCGCTATTTGCAAAAAAATGGCCGCGCATCCAGATATGCCGACTGGTATCAAGTGACCCGCTGGCATCCCGACGGCACATTCGACTACTCCAGTTGGGACGGCGCCGGCATCTTGCCCAATTTCGGGCGCGACGAAACCAACCTCCATCCCGGCGTTAAAAAATATATTTTCGACATCACCCGCCGCTGGATGGACCCATCCGGCCAGGGACGCCCCGAAGAAGGCATAGACGGCTGGCGGCTGGATGTGGCCTTCTGCGTGCCCCATGCCTTTTGGCGCGAATGGCACGCCCACGTCCGCGCCATCAACCCCAACGCCTACACCACCGCCGAAATTGTCGGCCCCGCTCAGGAATGGCTCCAGCCCGGCGAGTTCGACGCCGTCATGAATTACGAATGGACCTACCCCACCCTGTCGTTCTTCACGCCCGCGCCCCACGCCATTCCGGCCCGCGAATTTCGCCAACGCATCAACACGCTTCACGCCCGCCATGCGCCCGGAACCATTCACATTCTGCAAAACCTGCTCGACTCGCACGACACCGGCCGCGTGCTGACCCTGTTTGAAAGCCAAAGCCCGGCATTCACCGGCTGGGACACCTATTTTCATTGGGCAAAAACCGCCAACACCCCGGAACTGAAAACCAGCCGCCCCGGCCCCGCCGCCCGGCAAGCCCTCCAACTCGCCGCCGCCTGGCAAATGACCGGCCCCGGCGCGCCCATGCTCTACTACGGCACCGAAGTCGGCATGTGGGGCGCCAATGATCCCTGCGACCGCCAGCCCATGCTGTGGCAGGACATCCACTACCAAGATGAAACCCGCGACTATCGCGGGCCGCTGCTGACACCCAACTCCCGCCAGCCGGATTGGTTTCTGTTCGCCTTCTACCAGCGCCTCATCGCCATTCGCCACGCACAGCCCGCGCTCCGGCGCGGCTCATTCGCCTGGATCCCCTGCGAAGACGAAAACACCCTCGCCTTCCAGCGACAACTGGACGACGACACCCTTTGGATTCTCATCAACAAAAATCCCCACCCCATCACCTGGCAGTTGCCCACCCCCGGCCGCGACCTCTGGGCCGCCGCCGATTTCCCCGCCAGCCCGCTATCCATCCCCAAGCAATCCTTCAAAATCATCCGACTCGTCAGCGAGCCCTGATAAAACAAACGGCCCCCCCGCTCCCCGGCTCGCAACCAGTCGCGCCATTTGCCCCGCAACAAATTCGGGCGCCGAACATTCGGCGCCCGAAGTGATTCTTCTGAAAGAATATCGCGACGATTAATGGCGGCCAACGCTGTGATAGGTGAATCCCAGCGCCCGGACTTTTTCCGGGTCAAAGATGTTGCGACCATCCACGATGGCCGGGGTAGCCATCACTTCCTTCAGCTTCTCGAGGTCCAGCTTCTTGACCTCGTCCCATTCGGTCAGAATCAAAACAAGGTCGGCATCCCTGGCGCATTCATAGAGATCTTGAACGCACTCAAGGTCCGGATGAATCTCCTTGAACTTGCCTTCGGCCACCGGGTCCCAGGCGCGCAACTTGGCCTGCATCTCCTGCAATTTCGGCACGAAATAAAGACTGGGCGCTTCCCGCACATCGTCGGTCTGCGGCTTGAACGCCAACCCGAAGATGGCAATCCGCTTGTCCTGCACCACCCAAAGCTCCTGCTTAATCTTTTTCATGACGTAGTCGCGCTGCGTCTTGTTAATGTTCTGCACTTCCTTCAAGAGTTTGAAGTCATAACCCAACGAATCGCTGAGCCGCACGAAAGCATCCACATCCTTCGGGAAGCATGACCCGCCATAGCCCACGCCCGCCGCGAGAAAACGCGGCCCAATCCGGGGGTCCAGCCCCATTCCCTTGGCCACCTGGCCCACATCCGCGCCGGCCAGCTCGCAAATCCGCGCCACCGCATTGATATACGAAATCTTCATGGCCAAAAACGAGTTGGATGCATGCTTGGTCAGCTCCGCGCTGGTGACGCTCATGCGCAAAAATTCGCCGCCGCCCTTTTCCAGAATGGGGCGATAAATTTCTTCCAGCAAATCGCCGGCGCGCTGGCTTTCCACGCCCACCACAATGCGGTCGGGCTTGGTGGCATCTTCAATCGCCGTGCCTTCGCGCAAAAATTCGGGATTGGAAGCCACATCGAAATCGGTATCCGCCTGCAAATACTTCAGCACGGTCCGCTTGAGATGCTCGCTGGTTTTTGCCGGCACGGTGCTTTTTTCCACCAGCAGCCGGTAGCTGGTCATATGCTCGGCAACCTGACGCCCCACCTGCTCCACATACGTCATGTTGGCCTCGCCGCCAACTCCCGGCGGAGTGCCCACGGCAATAAAAATCACTTCCGCGAAATCGGTGCCTTCCTTGATGGAAGTGCTGAAATGCAGCCGCCCCGCCTTGACGTTGCGCTCCACAATGGCATCCAGCCCCGGCTCATAAATCGGCATGATGCCCTTGTGCAGCATCTCAATTTTCTTCGCGTTGTTATCAATGCACATGACCTCGTGCCCGGCATCGGAAAAACAAGCCCCCGTCACCAAACCAACATACCCGGTGCCGACAACTGAAATTTTCATGCATCCATCTCCTTCACGTTTTGACCTAAAACGCCGTCACGTTATTCAAATCACCGCAAAAATGCAAATGATATTGAGAGTTGAGTGAATTCCATTCGTCAAATTGCAATCATTTCTATAATGTTGCGCAAAAGAATAAGAAGCATGGTTATGTTGACGTTGAATCCAACGCTGGAGCACACCTGCCGCATGTTGGCAAGTGTTCCGCGCCTGCGGCTGTTGCGCCTCGTCTGCGCACATCCGGGGCTGGCCGTTTTTGAATTGGCCCGACAAGCCGGCGTCCATGTCTCCGGTGCCAGTCAGGACTTGCACCGCCTGCATTCGTGCGGTCTGCTCCAGCGCGTCACGCCAACAGGCGAGCGGCGAGTGACCTATCTTCCCAAAGCCGCCCCCTCCATTCCCAACGCCGCGCCCATACTGAAAGCCATACAGGCCACCTTCCGCAAGCATCCGCCCGCACGCGACCCGGAAACCGCGGCAATCGCCGCCGCCCTGGCCCATCCGCGCCGAATCGCCATCCTGACCGAGCTGCTGAACGGACCGCGCAATATCCACGCGCTGCAAGCCGCCCTGCAATGCCCGTTGCGCACGCTTTATCACCATTTGAACATCATTCAGGACGGAAAAATGCTCGAACGCGCCCGACTCATGTACCGCGTGGCCAACAACCCGCACCCATTGGCCAAATGCTTGCTCGGCCTCTTGCTGGAACCCCAACACATGCCATTAAAATAAAACTTTTCCACACGCTTTGATTTATGAAAGATGCTCTCAACATGAAAATCCAACGCGCCCTGCTCAGTGTCTCCGACAAAACCGGCCTCATCGAATTCGCCCAAGGATTGGTGGCGTTGGGAGTGGAAATCCTCTCCACCGGCGGCACCGCCGCCGCCCTGCGACAAGCGGGTGTGGCGGTGACGGATGTCTCCGCTTACACCGGGCACCCCGAAATTCTGGATGGCCGCGTCAAAACACTGCACCCGAAAATTCATGGCGGCATTTTGCAGCGGCGCGACCATCCGGACGATAGGGCCACCTGCCAGCAGTTGGGCCTGCCCCCCATTGATTTGGTGTGCGTCAACCTCTACCCCTTCGAAGCCGAACCCTCCATCGAAAATATAGACATCGGCGGTCCGGCCATGATTCGCTCCGCCGCAAAAAATCATGCGGACGTCATCGTCCTTTGCGAGCCCGCCGATTACGCATCCGTTCTCGTCGCCCTGCAGACAAACGGCGACATTCCCTTGGAACAGCGGCGTTCACTCGCGCAAAAAGCCTTCGCCCGCACCTCCACCTACGACAGCGCCATCGCCCGCTGGCTGGCCGGGCAAACAGCGACGGAAATCGCTTTGCGCTACGGCGAAAATCCGCACCAACAAGCCATCCTGCGCCCGGACGCCACTCCACCGCCGGAAGCCAACCTGACGACGGCCCGCATTCTCCACGGCAAAGCCATGTCCTTTAATAATTACGTGGATGGCGACGCCGCCCTCGAAGCCGCCCGCGAACTTCACGCCGCCCCCGCCGCTGTCATCATCAAACACACCAACCCGTGCGGGGCGGCCACCGGCGCAATGCTCGCCGAAGCGCTCGCCGAAGCATGGGAAGGCGACGTGGTCTCCGCGTTCGGCTCCGTCATCGCCGTCACCCGCCCGGTGGATGCGGCCGCCGCGCAAGTCTTGAAGGGCCGCTTCGTCGAAGCCCTGATTGCACCGTCCTTCGAGCCCGACGCCCTCGAATTTTTACAAAACAAATCCAAAAACATCCGGCTGCTCAGTCTGGATTGCCCCCTGTCCGCGCCGCTTGCGCGCAAAGTCATCCGCCAAATCAACGGCGCCACGCTCATTCAAGATGCCGATGTGAACGCGCCGGAAGAATGGCGCGTCGTCACCCGCGCAATCCTGCCGGACGATTTACGCCCCACGGCCGAATTCGGCATCCGAGTCGGCAAGCACTTGAAATCCAACGCAATCGTTCTGGCGTGGGAATATGCCCCCGGCCAGTTCGCCATTCTGGGCATGGGCGCCGGCCAGCCCAATCGGGTGGATGCGCTCCGAAAACTCGCGCTGGAAAAGGCCCGCGAAAATATCACCCGCCGCGGTCTGGACATGGCCGCCGTTCTCGCGCGCACCGTATTGGTGTCCGACGCATTTTTCCCGTTCGCAGACAACATCGAAGCGGCAGCCGAATTCGGCATCCGCTATATCGTGGAGCCCGGCGGTTCCAAGCAGGATGCCGCGTGCATCGCCGCCTGTGACCAGCATGGCATCGCCATGGTGTTCACCGGCTGCCGCCACTTCCGCCACTAAAAACGGAAGCGTCCCCCGCCCCGCGCCTAGTCCTCCTTGCCAATCGCAATCTGGATGGTGGTGCCCCCCTCGTCGGTCCGCAAAACAACATGGGCGCGCCGCTCGCCCTTGGCATACGAATACATGGCGGACTCCACCGTTTCCATCGTGACATCGGCGGCCCAGCCCTGCTTCCTCATTTCCTCAACATATTGCTCCAGCACCGCGGAAAGCGACTCGGCGCTCTGCAAAGACAGATTCACCCCATCGGGCATCGTTATCGCAGAAAGGACATTCGCCTGCGCCGGCACATAAACGTCTTTCGGAAAGTTCGCCGGAATCTGCGCGCCAGCGCCAACCTGAACGTCTATCGCGCCCTCCTCGCTTTCCACCGGCGCCGCATCGCTATCAAGCTGAAGCTCCACCACCTCGTCCGCGCCCAGACCTTCCTCAACGGTTTCTTCCGCCAAATCTTCGCTGACCTTTTTGCCACAGCCCGCCCCAGCCATCGCCACCGCCACCACCACGACCCCAATCATCCACTTGCGACTCATCTTCATCTCCTCTCTACATTTTCCAAACTTGAATTCTGCCTGACATCATGCCCATTATCAAGAGTTGACGCTGGTATTCCCCCGTGATAGCTTGGGGAACACTCGTTCAGAAACAGGAGAACATACTATGGCCCCGAAAACCCCGCCGACCAAAAAAGACGCGAACAGCAATCTGCCCCCGGCCCTATCCGCCGTTCTGGCGCAAATTCAAAAAGAATTTGGCGAAGGCGCCATCATGCGCCTTGGCAATGAAGGCGCCGTGGCAAAAATCCCGGCCATCTCCACCAGCGCGCTCACGCTGGACATCGCTCTGGGCATCGGCGGCGTGCCGCGCGGACGCATCATCGAAGTCTTTGGCCCCGAATCCTCGGGCAAAACCACCCTCGTGCTCCACATCATCGCGGAAGCGCAAAAAAACGGCGGCGTATGCGCCTTCATTGACACCGAACACGCCCTGGACCCCTCCTATGCCAAAAAGATTGGCGTGGACATTGACAACCTCCTCGTCTCCCAGCCCGATTCCGGCGAAGAAGCGCTCACCATTGCCGACCAGCTCATCCGCTCCAATTCCCTCGATGTCATCGTGGTGGACTCCGTCGCCGCCCTGGCTCCGCGCGCCGAACTCGAAGGACAAATCGGCGACTCCCACGTCGGCCTCCAGGCCCGCCTGATGAGCCAGGCCATGCGCAAAATGACCGGCATTCTGGACAAATCCAAAACCTGCTGCATTTTCACCAACCAAATCCGCGAAAAAATCGGCGTGATGTTCGGCAACCCCGAAACCACCCCCGGCGGCCGCGCCCTCAAATTCTATTCCTCCGTCCGTCTGGATATCCGCCGCATCGCCGGCATCAAAGGCGGCGATGGCAAATTCGTGGGCAATCGCACCCGCGTGAAAGTCGTCAAAAACAAAGTGGCCCCTCCCTTCACCGAAGCCGAATTCGACATCCTCTACGCCGAAGGAATCTCCAAGGAAGGCGCGGTGATTGATGCCGCCAATGATTTGGGCCTGCTGGACAAACGCGGAACCTGGCTCTCCTTCGAAGGTCAGCAAATCGGCCAAGGCCGCGATGCCGCCCGAAACAATCTCAAGGAAGACCCCGAGCTCCTCGAAAAAATTCGTGAAGCCGTTCTCGCCAAACACGCCGAACACAGCGCCCAACCCTCCGGAAAGGAAGTCCGCGGCAAGGCAGCCGCCGAAAAATAATCGGCGCCGCAACGGACACGGGAACAAATCGTTGCGCGCGGCTCCCTCGCGCAACCCCCAACGCGTGACTCGCTTATCATGGCTAATTCTTATTCCATCGGACGCATCTTTGGCATTCCTGTTCGGGTGCACTCCACCCTGCTGATTTTCCTGCCGCTGTTTGCCGTCTCCTTCATGCCCGTCCGCGGCGCAAGAGGACTCTTCTACGGCGCGCTCGGAGCCGTGGGCCTCTTTGCCAGCGTCGCCCTGCACGAAGTCGGCCATTCGCTGGTCGCCCGCGCCAAAGGCTCGCGGATTCTGGAAATCCTGCTCCTGCCCATCGGCGGCATGGCGCGGCTGGATCGCATGCCCCATCGCCCCGCCGATGAAATTCAAACCGCCCTCGCCGGCCCCGCCGTCAGCCTGCTGCTCGGAATAGCCTGCGTTTATTTTTTGACGCCGCTGGTCTATCCCGCGAATCAACTCCTCGCCGTCATGGTCTATACACTCGGCCGCATCAACTTCATGCTCGCCTTCTTCAATTTGATTCCCTCCTTCCCGATGGATGGCGGGCGAGTGTTCCGCGCCGCCCTCGTGCCGCGCCTGGGCCGCCTGCGCGCCACGCGCCTGGCCGCCACGGTGGGCCGCGGCTTTGCCTGGCTGTTTGGCATTTGGGCCGTCTTGCCGCTATTCACGGGCGGCTCCGTTGATTTCTTCCTTCTGCTCATCGCCTTTTTCATTCATCAGGCCGCCAAGGCCGAAGCCCAGCAAGTCGAGTGGGAAGCCTATGCCCAGCACATGCAACAGCAGCAGCAAGCCGGGATATTCGACGATTTACTCCACAAGTGGCGCTGAAAACGCCGCGAAGCGCGCGGAAGGCATTCGGCGACAGCCCGAATTTAGTCGCGGGGGCGCCGATAGGTTTTTCGGAACAGCCCCGCCAAAAGTGGATGGCTGGCGACTTGCAGCTTGCGGTTCAATTCCTTGCTGGTCACGCCGCCCTGCATGCGGATTCGCCGCAAGGCAAAACGCGGTGTGCCGGGACGATTCGCGCCGGAGTCCATCGAAAGCGCCGCGTCATAGCCCGCCAATAGCGCCGCTTCGATGGCAACGTCATCATATTCTCCCCACGGCCAGCTCATGACACGCGAAGGAATCCCCTCCACCTCTTCGAGCCGTTCGCGGCAGAGCGTAAATTCATTCAGGCAAAACTCAATGCGCTCACTGGTGGTGCGGGCCACAAGTTTGTCTTCCAGCGGATCATTCGACTCCGGCCAGTAGCCGTTGTGCGCGTAAGCCGAACCGCTGGGATACATCGGCATGCCGCCGCGCATTTCGAGATAGATGCCGCGCACACCCGGATGCATTTCCTGCGGCTCGCGCTGAATGGGCCGATTCGAGCGAAAACACGCCTGATGCGTATGCGTGTGCCCGAACAGCCGATGCCCCTGCTCCGTCACCAGCGCGCGCAATTCGGCGCGATTCATGAACGCGGTGGGGTCGTTTCTGTCAATCGCGCGGTCCCAGGCGTCGCGCGCCACGGGCAGCTCGCGCAAATCCACATTCGGCGTGCTGGCATCGGGCCGTCGCGGGCCATCGTGCAGATACGCCGTCACGCAACCGAACGCCGCCGCCACCCCGTATTCCCGCAAAATAGGCGCCGCATGCACCCAGTTGTCGAGATAGCAATCATCAAACGTGAGCGCATAGGAACGCTGCGGCGGTTCCGCGCCGCCTTTGATATAATCAATGATTCCATCCAGCGAAATGCTGTGCCACCCATTCGCCGCCAGCCATTCAAGATGCGCGCGAAACTCCTCCGGCGTGATGCCACACACCGGAGAAATGTTGCGATAACACAGGATTGGCACACTGATGTTCACTCGGAACCCATACTAAAAAAAATTGCGCAAATGTATAGCCTATTGTGGCGTTTGCGGGGGATTTTCCCCGGCATGTTTCCGCAACAACCGTGAATCGCGCGTGCCGGCATAGAGTTCATACTCCAGCAACCGGCATTCAATGGGGCCATTCCAGAGCGTTGTGCGCCGGGATGGACGAAGCCCCACCTGACGCCCCAGCGGAATGCTGCCGGTGAACACCGCCCCGCGCATGCCCTGACAGTTCATTTTCAGCCAAGTGCCAATATTCTCATACAAAGGCCCAAGATTCTCCTCCAGCCCGACCCGCTCGCCGTATCCCGGATTCAACACCACAAGCGCCGGAGGCTTGGGCAGCGGCATCGCGCGAAAATCGCAGGTATGAAAGCGAATCAGGCCCGCCACCCCCGCGCGCTCGGCATTCTCGCGTGCGCAAACCACCGCCGCCGGCGCGTTGTCCCCGGCGGAAATCCACGCGCGTGGCGCGGCCACCAACTGCCCGCGCGCCTCTTCCTTCAGCGCCTCCCAAACGCTCATCGGCGCGTCATTCAAAAACTCAAACGCAAACGCCTCCCGCGACAGCCCCGGCGCGCGGTTTTGCGCCATCCACGCCGCCTCAATCGCCAGCGTGCCACTGCCGCACATGGGATGAACAAGCGCCTCCGCAGGCTCCTTGGGCCAATTCAGCTCCAATAAAATCGCCGCCGCCAGCGTCTCGCGCAAAGGCGCGGTCCAAGGCCGCCAGCGGTATCCCCG
>DBPO01000035.1:0-2061 GCA_002304915.1 Verrucomicrobia bacterium UBA1418 | reverse complement strand
CGTGGAATCCGGGCGCGCGCCGGTCGCCGCCACAAAACGGTCGGCAATCGCATCCTTGCAGCGCAACAATGCAAACCGCGAATCGCGAATGGTGGAATGCTCCGCCACGCCGTGAATATGAAAAGGCACATCCCCCCGCAGCCATTCTTCCCAAGGAAGGTCCCGCACCGCCGCATACAATTCATCCGGCGACTCCACCGCAAAACCCGCCACCTCGAAAAGAATCCGATTCGCCGTGCGCAACCACAAATTCAGCCGCATGGCATCGCGCAAATCACCCTCCACCCCGACAACCGTGTCCGAAATAGCCTCCGCCACATACCCCAGCCGGCGCAACTCCTTCTGCAATGCGCCCGCGCACCCGCGGCCGCACGTCGCCAAAATGCGCGTCGGTTCAGACCAGTTCATGCCGACGGTTGCCGCAACCCGTTCACGCACACCGCCGGCACCCGCCACCGCCGGAAATACGCCCGGTTCGGACGGTCCCGCCGCCGACGCAACACCTGCGGTGCATCCGTGGGATGCCACAAATGCAACGCGCGCGCCGTCAAAATAACGCTCTGCGGCGTCACTCCCGCCTTGTAGAGCCGCCGCCCGAAATCATCATCCTCATACCCCCAGCCGACAAAATTCTCGTCAAACCCGTTCACCCGCTCCACATCCTCGCGGAACAGCGAAAAATGACACCCCAGCAACTTAGGCTTGTGGGGCCGCGCCAAATGCCAGCGCCGCAACGCGGCATGCCGCTGAAACAAACGCGCCGCATCCTCCATGGCCCGACGATCCGCCAACAGCCACGCCTGCTCCCAGTCCTCCGCCGAAGGTGCCGGCGACGCCTGAAACAGCGCCTGCGTCGTCGCCTCATCCAGCAAAGCCCGGTTGCCACACAGCAACCGCCGCGGAGCCGCCGACTGCACATGCACGTCCAACGCGCCCGGCAGCAGCACAATGTCGCAATCCAGAAAAATCAAATAATCCCCGCTCGACGCGCGAATCGCCAGATTCCGCGCCGCCGACCGCTGCCCGCCCCCCTTATCCTGACGCACCAGCTTCGTGGCAAACCCGCAGTTATCCAGACAAGCCCTCATCGCATCCACCGCCGCGCCCTCCGACCCGTCATCCGCCACAATCAGCTCATCCGGCCGCCGGCTCTGCGCCGCCAACGTCGCCACCAGCAGCCGCAAATGCTCCGGACGATTAAAAACGGTCGTTAAAACACTGATTTTCATGCCTACGCCTTCCCCCGCATTCACCCATTTACATCCCCCCGCGACAAGATAATTTTTCCGGGCCAATGGAACATTGAAGATTGAACAGGACCCCTTCAATATTGAATACTCTCCCCATGAGCATCACCGCCCAAATCGTCGCCGACAGCATCTCGTCGCAGGGCATCCGGCTCTCGACGCTGTCCCTGAAATACCCCCGCTGGATTCACGCGGAATTCATGACCCACCGCCTGTTCTCGCGAAACGCCAGCAGCTCGCGCGCCGTCCCCTCCAAGCGCCTGTCCGCCCTGGAGCGCGAATATCCCCTCTGGTGGGGCGCCAATATCCCCGGCATGCAGGCCGGCGCCAAACTCTCCGGCGAACAGGCAGCCAAGGCCAAGGCCGCCTGGGACCGCATGGCCGATGCCTGCATCGAAGGCGTCGCCGAACTCGCCGCCCTGGGCCTGCACAAGCAGTGGGCCAACCGCCCCCTCGAATGGTTCACCTCCATCTCCGTGCTCGTATCGGCCACCTCGTTCGACAACTTCTTCGGCGTGCGCTGGCACCCCGACGCACAACCCGAAATCCAGGAACTTGCCCGCCAGATGTTTTCGGCCCTGCACGCCAGCGCCCCCCGCCCCCTGGAACCCGACCAGTGGCACCTGCCCTACGTCTCCGCCGACGAGGAACAAGCCCTGGGCCTCGACACCGCCCGCCGCTGTTCAGCCGCCCGCTGCGCCCGCGTCTCCTATCTCAACCACGACGGCACCGCCCCCAACGCCGCCAAGGACCTCGATACCTTCGCCAAACTCGCCGGCGACCCCAACAGCCCGCCCCGCCCCCTCCACGCCTC
>DBPO01000096.1 GCA_002304915.1 Verrucomicrobia bacterium UBA1418 | reverse complement strand
GTGACCACAACCACCGAGGACGTGTGCCAGACGGTATAGGCAAAAACTTCAGCGACATTTGCGCCGTTGGTCCCTGTGATAAACATCGTGTCGTTCGTTGTTCCCTGAATGTCGCAGATGCCGAACTCGCCAGCCTCTAAACCTCGCGTTGCCGCGCCGCCGGACTTGGCTGAACGTGGCGCGTTGTGCCGCGCAAGTGTTTCCTCGATGCGCCTTTCGGTGTACAGGTACGGCTCGACATCCTCAGCAGGCAGCAAATCCAGTTGAAGAATCACGCGGGACGGGTCGGCATCCGTCGGCCACTCGCGGGAAACCCCATCGGCGGGGATGGCCGCGATTAGCTCCCCCTCGGCATTGTAAATGAGCGTTTCGCGCGTTTGGGGGTCTTGAATAAGCGAAAGCGGATAAATCGCCACGCTGTTTTTGTCCTCGCCTAAAAGCCCTTCCAAAAACTGACCGTCAAAGTATTGGGCGTCAAAAGGCGCGACCGGCGGGAACATTGGCTGAGTCCATGAAAGCCCTGGCGGAGTAATCCGGTTGAACATCCGGCGCTGGACTTCCGCGCCTTCCGCCAAATCCTGAATATCCAAAACCTCACGCCCCATGAAATCGGCATACTGCTCAGCATCAACGGCCGCGGGCTTTTCGGTGCGGGAAGCAGCCGATGCAAACGCGACAAGACAAAGCACAGCATAGAGAGCGGCGATGCTGCTCCCGATGGCGATTATTTGATGCTTGTTCAGATTTTTCATTGCTCATGCTCCTGGGGTGGTTGGCATGAACCTGGTGACGCACAAACTGGAAAGAGGGCACGACACCAAGCCCATGCTCTGATTGAGGGACCAGCAAGCCCCGCCAAGGAACACAAGACGAGGAGCCGCGCCCAGGGTTGGGCGCGTCTCTCAAGTTTCGTTCCTTGGCGAAAATTGCTGGTTTTCAATCAGAACGACTCCCCGCACACGCGGGGAAGACGCTAAAACGCTAAATTTTAAAAAAGACCTAAACTCGTCCGAACATAACGCATGCTTGGACTACCAAATTTATCGCAGAAACCGGGGGTGCTGGCTAGAAAAAATCTGCCAATAGCTGACTAATTTTCCCGCACCATGGGAAAACTTGGGGGCGGGCGGGGAGGGGGGGGCTTTGGGTTTGCAATTTTTGGGGATTGGGTTTACTATAATTTATGGAGGCCGTGACCACAAAATGGGTTGTGGCGGTGACTTTGGAAAACGGAGGGTGTGATGAAAGCTCAGACGAAAAAGGGGTCCGTTAAAAGTGTCGGCGCGCGCTCGAAGAAGTCGGCGGTTGCGCGGCCTAGCGGGGAGTCGGTTTTATTGATTGTCGAGCCGGATGCGAAGTTTCGACGGCGGTTGAAGCAGATGCTTCTCAAGACGTCGGCGGACATTGATATTGTGGAGGCGGGGACGGTGGCGACGGCGATTCGCCGGTTTGAGGACCATCGGCCGGGCACGATTTTGCTGGCGCTGGCGTTGCCGGATGGCAGCGGGCTGGAGGTGTTGCGTCATGCCATGGCGAGTGATGATAGCGGCATGGTGATTGTGCTGGCGGAACAGGCCACGAGTGAGATGCGTTTGCAGTGTTTCGAGGAGGGGGCGGATTTCGTTTTCACGAAGTCGGATGCGACAGACCGCGCGGTTATCACGGCGCAAAAGGCGTCGCAACGGGAGCTGGCGCGTTCGTCGCGGAAGCCGGTGCCTCAGCGGATTCAGCGGGCGACTTTGACGCTTAGCAACAAGACGGGGCTTCACGTGTTGCCGGCGGCGCGGCTGTTGCGGGCGACTCAGCGTTTCCTTGCGAAAATTGAAATTGCCGGCAACGGAAAAGTGGCGGATGGCAAAAACCTGATGGAAATTCTAGCGCTTCGCGCGGAAATGGGCACGGTGATTAGCGTGACGGCTGAAGGCGATGACGCGGTGCAGGCCATCATGGCTATACGCAGCCTGGTGGCGCGCAAGTTCCATGAGGGGCCGGCGGAAAAGCCCGTCAAGTGATTCAGGCAAACTGCTTGTGAGCTTTTTGGGGGCTACGCTTGCGTCAGGCTTTTTGGAGCTGGAACGAGCAGGGGTGGCCGTTGATGTCCACGTCGCCGTCGCCGGGGGATGTTTTCAGACTGACGGCCAGGGTTTCGGCCATGATGGTGGCGCGGTGGGCGTCAATGGCGGCCAGCAGTTCGTCGTCGCCGGTGATTTGCAAGTGGATGCGGTCGGCGACATCGAGTTCTTGAGTTTTTCGTTGATTTTGGATGCGGTTGATGAGCTCGCGGGCGTGGCCTTCCTGCACCAGTTCGGGGGTGAGGTCGGTTTCCAGGGCGACGAGCAGCACGTCGTTGGAGGCGACGGCTAATCCCGGCTTGGGGGTGCGCTGGATGAGAACATCGGCGGGGGCCAGGGCGACGGTTTGGCCGTCGAGTTGGATGTCCACGTTTTCACCGGCAAATAGTTTGCTTAATTCGGCGGGGCCAAAGGCGGCGATGGCGGCCACGGCCTTTTTCATTTGCCCGCCGAGTTTGGGGCCAAGGGTTTTGTAGTTGGCTTTGGCGCTTAATTCGGCCAGCGCGGATTCGTCGCGGCCAAAGCGCACTTCCTTGACGTTGAGTTCGTCGGCGACGATGTCCGCGAGGGGGCGGACGAGGTCCAGGATGGCTTCGTTGCGACAAACGACGTGCAGGGCGGCGAGCGGCTGGCGCACCTTGAGGTTGAAGTCGGCGCGCAACTGACGGGCTAGGCCGACGACTTCCTGCGTATGGGCCATTTGCGCTTCGAGGGCGGTGTCGCGCGGCAATTTGCCGGGGAGCGGGAAGTCGCACAGGTGCACGGATTCCGGCATGTCGGGGGCGCGCAGGTTGCGATAGATTTCTTCGGAAATGAAGGGGACAAACGGCGCGGCGACCTGGCAGAGGGTCAGCAGGACGGTGTGCAGGGTTTCGTAGGCGTGCGTTTTGTCGGCGTCGTCGTCGCTCTTCCAGAACCGGCGGCGGGAGCGGCGGATGTACCAGTTGGTGAGGTCGTCAATGAATTGCACGAGCGGGCGGACGGCCTGCTGGAGGTCATAGGCATCCATGGCGGCGACCACATCGCCGGTGAGACGGTCCAGGCGCGAAAGAATCCAGCGGTCCATGAGGCTGCCGCCGGAGGGTGTTTCCGGCGCGCCTGCGGCGGCGTTTGGTTGGCGCGGCTGCCAGCCATCCACGTTGGCGTAGGTGACGAGGAAGGCGTAGGCGTTCCACCAGGGGATGAGCAGATGGCGCAGCGACTGCATGACGCCTTGCTCGGAGAAACAGAGGTCTTCGGCGCGCACGATGGGCGAGTTAATCATGTAGATGCGCAGGGCGTCCGCACCGTAGGTGTTCATGATGTGCGCCGGGTCCGGATAGTTCTGGAGGCGCTTGGACATTTTGCGGCCGTCTTCGGCCAGTACCAGACCGTTGACGATGACGTTTTTATACGGCGATTGATTGAAGAGCGCCGTACCCAGAAGCATGAGCGTGTAGAACCAGCCGCGGGTTTGGTCGAGGCCTTCGGCGATGAAGTCCGCCGGGAAGAATTTGTCCAGCTCGTCGGCGCGCTTGAAGGGGTAGTGTTGCTGCGCGTAGGGCATGGCGCCGGACTCAAACCAGCAGTCGAGCACTTCGGGTGTGCGGCGATAGGTTTTGCCGTTGCGCGTGATGGTGATTTTGTCCACGTGGTGCTTGTGGAGGTCGGTGACGCGCTGGCCGGACAGCTCTTCGAGTTCGGCGATGGAGCCGACGCAAATCATGTCCTGGCCGTCTTCGGAAATCCAAATGGGGATGCACGATCCCCAGAAGCGATTGCGCGAGATGTTCCAGTCTTTGGCTTCTTTGAGCCAGTTGCCAAAGCGCTTTTCGCCGACGGCCTGCGGCACCCAATGAACGGTGCTGTTGTTGGCGACGAGTTGCTCGCGCAGGTCTTCCACGCGCACATACCACGCTTCGATGGCGCGATAAATGAGCGGGGTGTCGGTGCGCGGGCAGAAGGGGTAGGAGTGGACGAGCGTGGATTGATGCACCAGCTTGCCGGCGTCTTTCAGGGAGCGGATGATGGCCTTGTCGGCGTCCTTGCAGAACACGCCCTGATATTCGGGCACGGCTTCGGTGAAGGCGCAGGCGTCGTTGAGATAGTCGCGCAACGGAATGCCGGCGGCCTGGCAGACGCGGAAGTCGTCTTCGCCGAACGCGGGGGCGATGTGTACGAAGCCCGCGCCGTCTTCGGTGCTGACGAATCCATCCGTCAGGATGCGGAACGCGGCGGGGGTGTCGGCGAAGGTCGGGAAAATCGGCTCGTAGGTCAGGCCGGCCAGTTCGCTACCTTGCCAGGTGGCGAGCTTTTCGTATTGCTCCGGCGATTTGTAATACGCGGCGAGGCGCGCTTCGGCGAGCACATAGATGTTGCCGTCGGCCCGGTCGCGCACGGCGACGTAGTCAATGTCCGGCCCGGCGCAGATGGCCAGGTTGCCGTAGAGGGTCCAAGGCGTGGTTGTCCAGATGAGGGCGTAGGCGGGCGCGCTCAAATCGGCCAGGCCGGGGAGGGGGCGCGTCAGTTTGACGCGCACCGTGATGGAGGGGTCCTGCACATCCTGATAGTTGCTGCCGGCTTCAAAGTTGGAGAGCGGCGTGTTGAGCTTCCACGAGTAGGGCATGATGCGGTGCGATTTGTACACGCGGCCCTGCTCCCAAAGCTGCTTGAACACCCACCAGATGGTTTCCATGAACGTGAGGTCCATGGTTTTGTAGTCGTTGTCAAAGTCCACCCAGCGGCCCATGCGCGTGACGGTTTTTCGCCATTCTTCGACGTAGGTGAGCACCATGGAGCGGCAGGTTTCGTTGAAGACGTCCACGCCTTTGGCGGCGATGTCTGCCGCGCCGGAAAGCCCCAGCTTTTCCTGGGCAAGCGCTTCAATGGGCAACCCGTGGCAATCCCAGCCGAAGCGACGCTCCACATAGTGCCCGCGCATGGTTTGGTAGCGCGGGGCAATGTCTTTGATGGTTCCGGCCAGCAAGTGGCCATAGTGCGGGGTGCCCGTGGCAAACGGCGGGCCATCGTAAAAGACATACTCTTTCGCGCCTTGGCGATTGATGAGCGATTTTTGAAATGTATTCTGCTCCTGCCAGAAGCGGAGAATTTCCTCTTCCATTTGAGGAAATGACATTTTATTGCTAACAGGTTTGAACATGGGTTGGTCCTTCGGGGGGCAAATCAACCGCTCATTCAACGGCGGCAGGCGCGATTTGTCAAGAAAGCGCCGACGGGGGCGGGCGCCGGTGCATCACTCGCTCAACTCAAAATCAATGGTGACATCCACTGGTTTTTTATGACCGGCAGGCAAGGCGCGGAGCGCCTGAACCATTGTCACGGCCTTCATCACGGACTCATCCATCAGGGCATTTCCAGAGCCGGCAACTTTCACGCGTTTGAGGATGCGGCCATCGGGCGCGATTGTGATTTCCACGCTGGTGCGCAAGCCGGGCAGGTTTTTCAGTTGGGTGGGTTGCTGCCACACCGCATACATGCGGTCGTGGACATGATTCAGATAGGCGCCCTGCAACTGTTGCTCCGGCGGCGGAATACTGGTTTTGTTGCTGATGCGCGCACCTTGCGCGAGCAGGCGCGCGATTTCGGCATCCGACGGCGGCTTGTCTATGGGCGTCGGGGCGCGACGGATGACGCGATTCGTTTGGCGAATGCTTTTCGGGGGCTTCGGTTCGGGTTTGGGCGGTTCGGGTTTGACTTCGGGTTTGGGCGGCGTCGGCTTTTTGTCCGGCATCTTGATGGTATCTTCCGGCTCGGGCTTGGGCGGCTCGACTTCCGGCTTGGTCATTTCCGGCGCGGTGATTTCCGGCTGAGGCGGCGGCGGAATGGAAACTGTGAATTCCACGAACATCAGCTTTTCGTTGGGGCGTTTGCTGGCGCAACCCTTGGTGAGCCAGGGCAGCACCAGCATGAGAAACAGCACTCCACCGTGGAGGGCCAGGCTGAACTTCAGGCTGCGGCGCTGGAACTCACGCTTCATTATTCGGGGGAGGTGACCAAGGCCATGCGCGTGATGTTGGCGTCGTGCATCAGGCGCAGGATGTTGACGACTTTGCCGTAGGCAAGCGTCTCGTCCGCGCGGACGAGAATGGTAACGTCAGGATTCTCGGCGACTTTGGCCTTGAGTTCAGCGGCCAGGACTTCTTCCGTGACGGAGACATCGTCGAAATACAGCTCCGCTTTGCTGTTGATGGCGATGGAGTAGGTGTGCGTTTGGTCCAGCTCCGCGGCCTTTCCCTTGGGCAGACGCACCGGAATGCCTTGCTCGGTGAGGGGAAAGGTAATCACAAAGCTGATGAGCAGCAGAAAGGTCAGGTCAATCAGCGGGGTCATATTTAATTCGCTGATGATGCGATTACGGCCTTGTGAGGTGCGTCGAGCCATGGCGGCGCCTATTCGTAAAGGAACGACTGTTGCAGGCGAGTGGCGAATTTGTCGGTGAAATTCTCCATTTGCACGCTCAAAAAGCGGATTTTTTCATTGAGCTTGTTGCTGCCGAACGCCGATGGAATCGCAACCACCAGCCCGACCACGGTGGTGAGCAGCGCGCTGGAAATGCCCGGCGCCACCGCCGAGAGGTTCGCCATGCCCTGTTTGCCCATTGATTCGAAGGCAACCATGACGCCCCAAACCGTGCCGAACAAGCCGAGCATCGGCGCGATGGTATAGGCCGAACTCAGCATGGACATCTGGTCTTCCAGCAAAAGCGTCTGGTCGGCCGCGGCACACTCGGCCACCTTGCGGATGGCATCAATCTGGAGGGCCGTGAGCCGCTCCTGAGAAAGGTCAATCTGGCTGAGTGTGCGATTCTGCTTGTTGGCCTGCGTTTCAAATTCGCGCTTAACCGCCAGGCACGCCGCCGCGTAAACCTTGGCCATCGGACTGTTGGGATGCGCCGGCCCGCGCACATAGATTTCCATCGGGTTGTTCTGACGGTCGAAGGCGTGGGAAAACGCCTGGTCAGCGCGTTCGGCGCGCCGCAATTCCAGATGCTTGGCCGCCATGATTGTCCAGACCAGAATCGAAGCGCCGACAAGGAACAACACGATTCCTTTGCCGACCGGGTCCGACAAATTATATGCGTAAATTAAAACATTGCCCAGCGGCAAGCCCGTGCACAAAAATTCCAAGCCCATAGAGGTCCTCTTTAGTTGATTGATTTAACCGACCCCTAGAATACGGCAGGCGTGGGGCCGGGGTCAACTGCGACCACACCGCGGCCTGAGGAATGGTTTGCCGGAAAGGGGTCGGGATGGAATAATGCCGCACCACTTTTGATTGGAGCAAGAAAACATGGCAAAGAAGAAAGTCACGAAGGAAACCGCCGAAAGCATGGCGCGCCGCCAGCGGGAAATCTCGGTTTCCGAGTTTTTCCTGAAAAACCGGCATTTGCTCGGCTTCGACAGCCCGCGAAAGGCCATGATGACCGCCGTCAAGGAGGCCGTGGACAACTCGCTGGACGCCTGCGAAGAAGCCGGCATTTTGCCGGAAATTGCGGTTGAACTGATGCAGGTGGCCGATAATCGGTTTCTCGTGACAGTGCAGGACAATGGCCCCGGCATCGTGCGCGCCCAGGTGCCCAAAGTGTTCGCCAAGCTCCTCTACGGCTCCAAATTTCACCGTCTGCGCATGTCGCGCGGACAGCAGGGCATCGGAATCAGCGCCGCCGGCATGTACGGCCAATTGACCACCGGTTCCGCGACCGTCATCCTGACCAAAACCAAAAATTCGCCCCAGGCGCATCGCGTGGCCGTGCAAATTGACACCCGCGCCAACAAGCCGGCGGTTTTGAAGGACGAAGCCGAAGATTGGCAGCCGGAGTTCCCGCCGGAGAACCCGGAGCAGGAGCCGGTGCGCTATCCCCACGGCACGCAAGTGGGCATTGAAATGACCGCCCAATATGTGCGCGGGCGGCTTTCCGTGGATGAATACATCAAGCAATGCGCCGTGGCCAATCCGCACCTGCGGATTCACTTCAAAGTCCGCTTGCTGAAGAAGGACAAAGGCGGTGAGGCTGTTCTGGAAGACAGCGACTGGCAGACCTACAGCCGCGCGGTGGACACGCTGCCGCGCATCCCGGAGGCCATTCGTCCGCACCCCCACGGCGTCGAATTGGGCGTTTTGATGCAAATGCTCAAGGACAGCCGTTCGCGCACCCTCAAGGGCGCGCTGCAGGAGGACTTTTCGCGGGTGAGTTCCCGCGTGGCCTTGGAAATCTGCGAAAAAGCCGGGCTCAACCCCAAGGCTAATCCCACCCGTGTGGCCCATCAGGAAATCGAAGCCCTCTTCACGGCCATTCAGGAAATCAAGCTGATGCGGCCGCCGACCGATTGTCTGGCCCCTATCGGGGAGGGGCAAATTCTGGCCGGTCTGAAAAAGGAGTATCCCGCCGATTTTTATACCGCGGTCACGCGCGCCCCGGAGGTCTATCGCGGCAATCCCTTTCAAATAGAAGTGGGGGTGGCGCTGACTCGCCCCGGTCAGGGCAACGAGCTGGCCGCCGATGAGCCGGTGCGCGTGATGCGCTTTGCCAATCGCGCGCCGCTGCTCTACATGAGCGGCGCGTGCGCCATGACCGAGGCCATGGAGCACGTCAACTGGAAGGCCTACGGCCTGCAACAATCCAAGGGCGGGCTGCCCCTTGGCCCCGTTGTCTTCTTCCTGCATATCGCCAGTGTTTGGGTGCCCTTCACGAGCGAAAGCAAAGAAGCCGTTGCCCATTATCCGGAAATTCTGAAAGAACTGACCTTCGCCCTGCAGGAGGTCGGGCGACAACTTTCCGTTTTTCTGAGCCGCCGCCGCCGTCAGGCTGAAAGCGACCGCAAGCGCAGCTACATCGAAAAGTATATTCCGCATTTGGCGCTCGGCTTGCAGGAAATTCTGACGCTTTCCGAAAAACAAAAAGAAAAAGTGGAAGACGACCTCGTCCTCATGCTGGAACGCACGCATTTAGAAGTCTAATGAGCAATACCCATTGAATAAGTGAGACAAAATGAGCAAAAAAGAGAAAACCCGACCGGAAGTCATCACGAAAGAGGCGGCTGCCCGCAAAATTGTGGATGTCGCGCGCGGGGTGCATGAAGACATTACGAAAAAGGGGCGCAAGCCATCGCTTTCGTTTCCCGTTCGCTCGCTGGCAAATGTAAAGTATGACGCGAAGCGCGGACATTTTGAAATTCTTGGCAAAAAAGCCACGCGCACTCTTTCCTATAACACTGTTAAAACTTTTGCGCAGTCCATGCGTCTGCTGGCCACCACGAAAAATGATTTGCTGGACAGGGACGACATCGCGGGCAAACGCGAGGTCTATTACAACAGCAAAAGCTGGGGGGAGTGCCGGTTCGACAGCCAGCCGGAAAGCGACACGCTGCTGGATGACATGGAAGCCATGCTGGGCATCAACCGCGAACAACTGGGCTATATTCCAGAAGAGCGCGGAGGCGATGTCTGCGGCGAATTGGTTGTGATTGATCGCGATCCCCGCACCGGCGCGGATATTAAAATCAATTGCGCCAAGCTGGGCAGTGGCGCATGGAGCATTCCTTCCCGCGTGGAGCATCTGCGCTTTGAAACCAAGGCCAAATTGATTTTGGTGGTGGAAACGGCGTCGCTCTTTCAACGTTTGGTGCACCATCATTATTACGAGCGCGCCAATTGCGTGCTGATTTCCATGAGCGGGGTGCCGACGCGGGCGTGCCGGCGCTTCATCCGGCGGCTGGCGGATGACCGCAACCTGCCGGTTTTGGCGTTCACCGACGGCGACCCGTATGGGTATTGCAACATCTATCGCACGCTCAAGGCCGGCTCCGGGCAGGCGGCGCACATCAATCGCTTCTTTTGCGTGCCTCAGGCGCATTATCTGGGCGTGACGCCGCAAGATATTCTGGATTACGACCTTCAGGACGCCACCCATCCGCTGGCGGATGTGGACATCAAGCGGGCCAAGGATGCCCTGAAAAATGACCCGTTTATCCGTCATCACAAGGAATGGCAGCAGGCGCTGGAACAAATGCTCAAGATGGGGGTGCGTATTGAGCAGCAGGCGTTCGCGAAACACGGGCTGAATTTCGTGCTCGACACCTATTTGCCGGAAAAAATCAAGAAAGGGAAATTCCTGCCGTAAGTTGCCCATGAGAAGGGCGCAGGGGTGTCAGAGTCCATGATTTTTCGCTGTGCCGAAAAAATCGCTCTTGTTCCGCTGGCTCCTTTGCTAAAATCAAGCGCATGACCGAACCCGTTCCCATTCGAGTGCTGCCGGACGCGGTAATCAACCAGATTGCCGCCGGTGAGGTGGTTGAGCGGCCGGCGTCGGTGCTGAAGGAATTGGTTGAAAACTCGATTGATGCCGGCGCCCAGCGCATTGAGGTGGATGTGGTGGATGGCGGTCGGCGTCTGGTGCGGGTGCGCGATGACGGGTTGGGCATGGATCGCGAAAGCGCTTTGCTGGCCATTGAGCGCCATGCCACCAGCAAGTTGCGGCAGTTGGCGGATTTGGATAGCATCGCCACAATGGGTTTTCGCGGGGAAGCGCTGGCCGCGATTGCGTCCGTTTCGCAATTCACGTTGGCCACGAATCGGGCCGGGGCCGTGGCGGGAACGGAAATCCTGATATTTGGCGGCAAGATTCAAGAGGTCCGCGATGCCGGCCTGCCGACGGGCACGGATATTGCCGTGCGCAATCTGTTTTTTAATGTGCCGGCGCGCCGGAAATTCATGCGCTCCGCGCAAACGGAGTTCACGCGTATCCGGCAGGCATTTGTTTTGGAGGCTCTGGCGCATCCGGGGCTGACGTTTGTTTTGCGGGCGGATGACAGCGAGGTTTATCGTCTGCCGGCGACGAGCGATTTACTGGACCGCATCCGTGATTTGCATGGCGAAGAAGTCACGCGGCATTTGCGCGCGCTTCAGTTCAGCAACGGGGTGGTGGACATCGGCGGCTATGCGGGCCTGCCGCCGTTCAGCCGCTTGGACCGCGAATGGCAGGTGATTTTCATCAATGGCCGCCCCTGCGGGTCGCCGGTGGTGAATTATGCCATTCAAACGGCCTATCGCAACGTGTTGCCGGGCGGGCGCTACGCGCCGATCTTTATGCACATTCAGTTGCCGCCGGATTTGGTGGATGTGAATGTGCATCCGGCCAAGAAGGAAGTCCGTTTCCGCCGTCCCACGGAAGTGCGCGACGTTATTATTGAGGCGTTGCGGCTTGCGATATCCGGGACGGACCTGCCGCCGCCGAAGCAACGCGAGCCGTCCGCCGAGACGCCCTCGGAGGCCCCGCAACCCCGCGAAGCCGTGCCGGTTCTTACCCGGACGGACGAGCCTTCTTTGCCGTTGCCGGCCGTCCCCACGGCTGCCACGCAAATCACGTTGGATTTGCCGGCGGCGTCCGCCGCGTCTGAGCCGGAAGATTTGCCCGCCGCCGGAGCGACGCCCTGGGCTGAATATCGGCTGCTTGGGCGGGTGGGGGGCATGTATGCCGTTTTGGAAACGAATGACGGCCTGGTGTTGATGGATGCGCGTTCGGCCCACGAGCGGGTGATTTATGAAAAACTGATGGATGCCGTTGGTCGCGGCAAAGTGCCGTCGCAGGGATTGCTGCCCCCGACGGCGGTGGCCGTGAGTCCCGCGCAAACGCAGGCGTTGCGCAAGCATTTGAAGCTGTTGCAGGAAATGGGGTTTGGCCTCGCCGAATTTGGCAATGACACCTTCATGGTTGAATCGCTGCCGGTTTGGGTGGCCGATGCCGCGCCCGCGTCGCTGTTGTCCGATTTGGCCGATGGTTTGATGCAGGGCGGAAAGAGCGCGGCCCGCGATTGGGCACAGCCTCTGATTGCCACCATTGCCGGTCGTCAGGCGGTGGAATTGCAACGGGAGCTTAGCGAACCCGAGCTGAACGCGCTGATTCGCGACTTGGCGCGAACCGCCATGCCTTATACGTCGCCCCGCGGGAAGCCTACCGTCATTTTGATGAGTTTTCGCGAGTTGAATCGCAAGTTTGGTCGCGAATAATCTCTGGCGTGTTCGGGGGAAAGCGCGTCAGCAAATCCGGGAAGAAATCCTCAAAGCAGCGCTGCAGGGGCGCGAGTTGCGCGGCAATATCCCGTTCCGCGCCGAGAAGCCCTGCGGCTACGGGCGCGCGACTGGCCATGCGCTGAAAGGTCAGCTTCAATCCGCGAGCGCTGCCATATGACAACAGCCAGCGACCGCGGATGACGTGGGTGAGGAGGTCATGCAGCGGGGCAGAATTTCCACGCAGATACGCATGAATGTCCGCCAAACGTTTTTCGACAAAATCGGCGAGGGGGTCCGGCGAAAATTTCTCCCATTGGTGTGTCAGGAAATAATCGTAAGCCACATCCACAATGATGCCCGCCAGTCGTCGCCGGGGAGGCGGAATCAGCCGCCGCGCCGCGCGGGTTGCCGCATGCGCGTCGGCATAGGCGTCAATGGAGCGATGCAGGCGAACGCCGGCGGCGAATGCATCATCTGGAATATGCGCGCCGGTCCGCCGCAGAAAATCCGCCAGAAGATTGCCGGCCTGAACGGGGATTGGGTGATTTGCCGAAAGATACAGATGGGCCAGCAGATTCATGGGGCCGCCGAAACAGTTGCGCGCGCCTCAAGTCGGCCCGAGCGGATTGATGATTTTTCCGAGATAATTTTCCAGTTCGCGGCCATAATCGGTGTCTTTGCCGACCAGCGTGAGTTGTTTGTGGAGCAGGGCGAGGCCGCTGCCGCCGGTTTCCGCTTCTTCCGCGTTGGCAAAACGGCCGGGCAGGTGGGGCTCAATGAAGCGCTGGAGCAACACCAGAAATTGCGCGTTCTGGCGCACATGGTCCGGCAGGATGTCGTACAGTTGCGAGGGCAAGTTGTATTTGCCCAGCAGCAGTTCATTTTCCGACAGCGGCATATCGCCGGGGAACAGGCGCTGGCCGCGCAACATTTCCAGACCGACGAGGCCCAGGCTGTAAATATCGGAGCTGGTACGGGCGATGCGGTCGGTGTGAATTTCCGGCGCCATATACATGGGGGTGCCGAGCAGCAGGGTCATTTTTTCGTCCACCAGCGATGCCCGGCCGTAGTCAATGAGTTTCACGTAGCCGAGGCGGTCAATCATGATGTTGGCCGGCTTGACGTCGCCATGCACAAAGCCCATTTCGTGCAGGGTTTCCAGTCCGCGCAGCACCTGGCGCAAGATATACAACGCGATGCCCGGCTGAATCATCAGCTTGCCGTCTTGCAGGCGAAAGATTACATCCGTGAAGCGCTGCCATTCTTCTTCGGTGCAACGGGCGCGCGCCTGTTCAAGGTGGTCGCCATCGAGCAATTCGCGCAGTGAAATGCCATCCACGACCTCCATCTGGACGTAGCCGATGCCGTTGCTTTCCTCATAAATATCGGGAGCGACCAGCGCAGGATTTTTGACCAGTTGCAGTTTGGCCGTCTGCGCGGCGATGCGGCCCATATCCGTCCAATACTTTTTGGCCGTGGAATAGATGGCCGGGTCAAACAGTTTGATGGCATGGCGTGTGACGCAGCCGCGCGCGCCTTGGCGCAACCCCAGAAACACGATTCCCTGCCGCCCGCGGCCCAATTCGCGCGGGAAGCGATAGGCCACCGGGTGATACACCGCGCGCGCCGCCAGAATGGAGCGATAGTTGGCGGTCAACTGGCGACTGCCAATTCCGGTTGGCGAGGGGGCCGCCGGTGCTAAATCCTTCAGAATGGAAGGGTCTGGATCGGCCGGTGTCGGGTTCAAATCCAAGCGGGTGGTGTCATCCGGCGTCGTCCCCGGGACGACTTCCAGAGCCGTGGTTTGGTCGAATAGAGCTTTTGGTTTCACAGCAGGGAGTTTACCCAAAGCGGCAATTTTGGCAATATCCGCACACATGCAGATTTCTCCGTCAGAACAGGGCATTCGCCGCCGGTTATTTCCGGCGGCCACCGCCGCGCAATGGCATGACTGGCGCTGGCAGTTGCGGCATCGCATTCGTGACGCCGCGACCATTGCCCGCGCGTTGCCGGATTTGTCCGCGCGCGAGTTGCGCGGGTTGCACGCGCCGAATGCCTGGCGCATGCCTTTGGCCATTACGCCGTATTATCTTGCCTTGCTTGCCGATGATGAACCGGATGGTCCCCTGCGGCGCACCATGCTGCCCGACATGCGCGAAGCCCGTCACGTTACCGGCGAATATGCCGACCCCTTGGGTGAAGCCGCCCACACCGTCGCGCCGGGGCTGATTCGCGCCTATCCCCACAAAGTTCTGCTGCTCGCCACGGGCGACTGCGCCTCGTTCTGCCGCTATTGCACCCGCGCGCGCACCGCCGGCAAAAGCACCATCCGTTGGAATCTGGCGCTCGCATGGTTGCGCCGCAATCCCGACATCACCGACGTACTGATTTCCGGCGGCGACCCCTTGACGCTCGATGACGTCACGCTGGACAAACGTCTGGCCGCCATTCGTGCGATTCCCCACATCAAATTGATTCGCATCGGCACAAAAGTTCCGGCGGTATTGCCCCAGCGCATCACGCCGGCGCTCGTGAGCGTGCTCCGGCGGCACCGCCCGTTGTGGATCAGCGTGCATTTCACGCATCCCGCCGAACTGACGCCCGCCGCCGCTGCCGCCTGCCGACGCCTCGTGGACGCCGGCATCCCGCTGATGAATCAGACCGTGCTGTTGCGCGGGGTCAACGATGATTTGCAAACGCTGACGCGCCTCAACGAGGAGCTTTTGCTGCTGGGCGTGAAGCCCTACTATTTGCATCAAGGCGACCTTGCCGCGGGCACGGCGCACTTGCGTTCGACCGTTGCGCGCGGGCGCAACATCCTGCGGCAAATGAGCGGCCGCGTGCCCGGCTACGCCATTCCGCTATTCATGTTTGACCCCCCGGGCGGCGGCGGGAAAATGCCCCTCGGCCCCGCCGGATGACGGGAGCCGACGGGGGGGGCGGGAAGGGTTCAGGGTTTAGGAAACAGCCGTTTGGAGAGAGCAGAGGTCAGAGGTCGGAGGTCAGGGGAACAGCCGATTAAGGCAAGGGGAGCAAAGGGAAGGCAAACGGCGCAAGCGGGGGAAGAGGGGGGAGCGGCCTTTGAGTAAGTTGTACTTACGAGAGCCGTTCACTGGGCCGAGGCTTGGGCTTCATGCCACCCCGGAACTTCTTCGGGAATGAGCGGGACAAAACAACGGAAGGGGTTGCGCACGAGAAGATCCCAACTCGTCGGCACGCATGCCACCCCGCGAAGGGAGCCGAAGTAATAAAACGAATCATCGCGGACGATTGAGTTTGCCCGAAATCCACACATGGCCGGATGTCCGTGCACGATAATTTCCAAGTGATTATCCGGCCTGAAAAGCATGATGCAGTTCCACCCAGCAATCACAAATTTCTGAAGATCCACGTCTTCCATGGTGCCAGCAAATATCTCTAACAAGTCATCATCCAGAGGGCCGAAGTCATGCAAATAAACAGCATCCGGCGCCGCGGGCAACAGGGTGATGCGCTCGGGCTTGAACTGGGTTGCGCAATTCCGAATCACATAGATTGCTCCACAACTGCCGTAAAGACGATGGGCCCCCGTGAAAATATAGAGGTCCTGTTTCCGCGGGATTAAAGCATAGATGTTTCCACGCAGAATCAGGTTTTCCTCTTTTTGTTCATCGAGGAAAAGACCACCACCTTTTGCCGGTTTTCGGGGAATGCCAATATAACGATGATCGCCAATTGTGAAGACGGACACCGGGTGCGGTTCAATCTTTTTAGCACGGATAACCAATCTGTCGGTCATCTCCACTTGATAATCCACAGGGCGGACTTTTGGAGGGGGCGTTGGCGCATCAAGGTCTGGGACTTCAACAAACCCCATCTTGGCCATTTGCAGGAGAAGCTCGTCTGCGTCATCCGGAAGCGTTGGGGGCTTGGGGGATGCCCGGAATAAGCTTTGAAGCATGCGCAGGGGCGATTTCACAACTTTATTATACTAGCAGGAGTTTCTTGCATGAGCAAGGTGTCCAACAAACATTTCGAGTGCTTGATAGTTGGCCGTAGTTACGCCAGCACTACCCCAGTGCTGATTGCTTGGATAACAAGCATGCAGGGTAATCCGCTTATTGTTGTCTGTGATACCATTTATCAGCCGTATGCCCGTTGTGTCTGGTTGTAGGGGGGGCACCTGAAAATATGCCTATTGTTTCCAGCTCAATTTTTTCATCAGGAATATACTTTAGCTCTCCAGGCAGTTGCTTCCGAGGTTTCTCGGGTGTCCACCAGAGCCCTTTTGTCTGTAAGGGTTCTCTCATGGGAGAGCTTTTTTCGATTTCATTCGCCTTTTAGGCGTTTCGGGGAACAGGGTGGTGAGGGATTGGTAGAGGGTGAAGAGGTGTTCGACGCGGGTGCGTTCGCTGGCAAAGGGGGCGGAGCGGTAGGCGCGGTCTACGGCGCGGTCGAGGGTGGCGTGGGCTTTGGCCAGGCCGGGAGGCATCGTGATGGGGTCGTAGAGGTCGGCGAGTGTCGCGCCGCTGGCCCGATGTTTTTCTCGCTCATCTAGGACCGCTTGTGCGCAACGCTCGATTTCCGCGCGTCGTGAAGGGGTTTCTTGTGGCAGCACAAAAGTGTGAAAAACAGCTGGGGAATATCTGTAATCTGATTTTAAGCGCCCGCCAACTTGACGCATCCAAGCCATGTGCATGCCGGAAGTCAGAATTCCGAAAAGATATGGCGTCGCATTCGGGAGAACGTAAACCATATTGCTGGCGATAATGGATTTGTCATTGTAGCCGATGGGAATATAAAGACGCCGTTCGGATGATACTTCTGGAATGACCAAGTAGTCGCTTTGGGGCTGGCGAATCTGTGTGAAAACGGTGGGACGTCGGGCATCCGCCCGGACAGATTTGGTAGGGCTTTTGGTGCGAAATTGGGCAACTGCTTTAATCCGATCCATGATTTCGGGTATTTGACGGAGCTTGGCTGGCGGTGCATCCACCAGCCACAGGCAAAAGCGCTTGCGGTTGTTGATGAATTCGTCAGCGCCCATGTACTGGCGGATGAATTCTTTGGCCTCTGGATATTTTTCAACGAGAGAGTTCCGTTCATCTTCGCTGAGAATCAGATTTCCCCCATCGGTTGGCTGGCTTCCCTTGGAAAGGTCGGGATATCCAGCATTCAAATTATGACCGCGCGACTGAATGAAAACATCGGGGGCGTCCACAAGATAGGCATTAATCCGAGTAGGGGTAATCACGACGGGTTCGCCCCGATCATTTTCGTAAGCGAAAAGCTGTTTTTTGGGGCGGTTTTTGAGTGAAAAGCCAATGATTACTACATGGACATGGGCTTTTCCGCGGGCTTCGCTTTCCCACTGAAATGTTCGATGGGCGAAGTTGATTTTTACCCCATACTGCTCGAAAAGCATCTGCCAAAGCGGAGCAACGGTTTCACCTTGGCAAACGGAATTGGTGGACACAAAGGCGCATTCGATGTCTGTTTCTTGGATGTATTCGGCAGCAAGCCTATACCAACAAGTGACATAATCGAGCTTGCCGGTTTTGGGGGCATCAGCAAACACGATTTTCATATCGTCTTGCTGCTCTGGGCTTCGCCATTGATGCCCCACGAACGGCGGGTTTCCCATGATGAAGGAGCATTCTTTGGGCGGGAGGAGTTCTTTCCAGTCGGTGCGGAGGGCGTTTGTATTCAGAATGGTTGGGGATTTTTTCAGGGGCAGGCGCACGAAGTATTGGCCGAGTTTTTCGGCGAGGTCGCCGTTCATTTGGTGGTCCATGAGCCACATGGCGACTTCGGCGATGCGGGCGGGCCATTCGTCAATTTCAATGCCGTAGAACTGGTCCACGTCCACGCGGGCGAGGTGGGCGATGTCCACGATGCCTTGTGTGCCGTAGAGGGAGGCGAGCAGGGCGTTTTCGATTTTGCGGAGTTCGCGGTAGGCGATGACGAGGAAGTTGCCGCATCCGCAGGCGGGGTCCAGGAACTTCAGGCTGGCGAGATGGTCGTGGAGGCGTTCGAGGGCGGCGCGGTTGGCACCGGCTTTTTTTAGCCTGGCCTGCAAGTCATCGAGGAAGAGGGGGCGGATGACTTTCAGGATGTTGGCTTCGGATGTGTAGTGGGCGCCGATTTGCCGGCGGGCGCGGGGTTCCATGACGCCTTGGAAGAGCGCGCCGAATACGGCGGGGGAGATGCGCGACCAGTCGAAGCGGCTGGCTTCCAGCAGGGCGTCGCGCATGGCGGTATTGAAATGGGCGACGGGGAGGGAGTCGGCGAATAGGCCGCCGTTGACGTATGGGAGGCTCGCGAGGGATTCGTCGAGGGTGGATTGGCGGCGGTCGGTTGGGATATTGAGGGTTTCAAAGAATTCGGCAAGGCGGGGGCCGAGGTCTTTTCCGTCGGGGGCGGAATCGGTTACGAGGAGGTCAAATACGTTGGAGTCAAAAATGCCTGTGTCGTTGGCGAAGAGGCAGAAGAGGAGCCGGACGAGATAAATTTGGCGCTGATGGTCGGGATAGCCCGCGTCTTCGAGGGTGTCGCACAGGTTCGCCATGAGTTCGGCGGCTTTGAGGTTGACGGCGGGTTCTTCGGCAAAGGTGTGCTGTTTGTAGCCGGCGATGAATGCGAAGTGCTTGATGTGGCGATGAAATTCCTTGAGCGGGAAGTCGGCGACGAGGCGTTCGGCGGCTTCGAGGTCGTAGAGTTGGATGCGGGAAAAGTCGGTGACGACGATGTATTGGGGCAGTTCGGAGTGGCGGCCTTCACGGATCAGATCCTGGACATAGTCGAAGGCTTGCCCTTTGGCTTTTGTCAGGTCCCGCCCGGCGGATTTGTGCTCGGCGAGGAGACGGCCTTTCCAGAAGAGATCAATCCGGTGGTAGGTTCCTTTGATGGAGCGGACGGGTTCCTCGAAACTGGCGACGGCCCGGCGGCTGAGGCCGAACACGTTGAAAAAGGCGTCCCAAAAGGATTTGGCTTCGGCGGTTTCTCGTGTTTCGCCGGCCCATTCGCGGGAGAAGGCAAGTGCGCGGGTCTTGATTTCATTCCAACTCAACGGCATGTGGCGAAGAATAGCAAGTTGCCGGGGCTTTGCATAGGCCTTGAAACCATGGCCTGAGACGTGGAAAACGCGGGTGTGCGTGTCTGGGGCCGGTGGGGCGGTGGAAGAGGGCGGCGGAGTGCCGCGAGGGGGAAAGTGGTCGGGGCGCCGGGATTTGAACCCGGGACCTTTTGCACCCCAAGCAAACGCGCTACCAGTCTGCGCTACGCCCCGACCTGTCGGGAATGGCTCATGGGTGTATCACGCCCTCCGCGCGGCGTCAACGAAGCTTTTTCGGTGGCGGGGGAATCAGGGGGGGCGCTTTTCAGAATTATTGCTTGTTTGGCGGCAATAGGCTACAAGGGAGGGATTATGGCTACTCCATCAAAACATCGCGGCTTGGGACGAGGATTGGATGCGCTGATTAAAGGCGGCGCAGCACCGGCGAAAACGACGGCGAAACGTCCGGCGGTTGCGTCGGCTAAAAAGGCGGCGGTGGCGGCGGCTCCGGCTGCGGCGGCTCCCGCCAAGGGTCACGTGCACCGGGTGCAACTGAAGAAGATTAGCCGGGGCAAATGGCAGCCGCGGCGGGATTTTGCGCCGGAGGCGTTGCAGGAGCTGGCGGATTCCATTCGTAGCAAGGGGGTCTTGGACCCGGTTTGGTTGCGTCCGGCGGGGGATGCGTTTGAACTGATTGCCGGCGAACGGCGGTTCCGGGCGGCGCAATTGGCGGGGCTGGAGGAGATTCCCGCGCTGCTGCACGAGGTGAGCGAGCTGGAAGCGCGCGAAATGGCGCTGATTGAAAATCTCCAGCGGGCGGATTTGAATTTGATTGAGGAGGCCGAGGGATACCGCGACCTGATGAAGGAGGCTGGTCTGACGCAGGAGGCGGTGGCCAAGCGTATCGGCAAGGCGCGCGCGACGATTGCCAATGCCTTGCGCCTGCTGGAGCTGTCCGACAACATCAAGAAGGCTTTGAGCGCGGGTGAGTTGTCGGCGGGGCATGCGAAGGTGTTGCTGGGCGTGGCTCCGGAGAATCGCGATTTGCTGGCGGCGCGGGTGATGGCGCAGGGGCTGTCCGTGCGCGCGCTGGAGAAGTTGGTGGCCGATTTGGGGCGGGGGCCGAAGCCGCGCACAGCGGCGGAGACGGGCGCGCCGCAGGCGCGCGCGACGGATGAGAAAACGGCCCGCCAGCTCAAGCATTTGGCTGACCGTATGCAGCAGGAGTTGGGCACGAAGGTGTTGCTGACGCCTGCCCGGCAGTTGCCGGACGGCAAGCGCGAGATGGGGCGAATTGTGATTGAGTACTTCGACAACGAGGATTTGTCGCGGCTGTTGGAGACGTTGAATCTGGGCGATTTGACGTAGCCGGGAGCAGGCGGCCATGGCAACGTGGTACGACGAGGCCCGGGAGGCACAGGCGCGGGCCTATGAGCGGGATCAGGGGGGGCTGTATTTACTGCGCTTTGGTTTATTGTTTGCGCTGGCGGCTCTTTTCTGGGTGAGCGGGTGGTCTCAGGCTCTGGCGAATGGTTTGCGTAATTGGTTTTCGTTTCCGGTGGGGCGCTGGGTTGTGCATCCTATTTTTATTGCGCTGACGGTTTTTGCCTATGAGGCCGTTTTGTTCCCGCTGTCGGTGCTGGCAAACTTTTCTCTGGAGCGCGCCTATCAGCGGCTGGAGGGCGAGTTTGGCGAATGGTTCCGGGGTTATTTGCTGACGCTGCTGTTTGAAATGGGGATTTTTACCGTCGGCTTCATGGCGCTGTATGTACTGCGATGGTTTGCGCCTTCCGTTTGGTGGCTGGGGGCAACCGCCCTGTATGTGGTGCTGGTCGGCGGGCTGGGGGAGTGGGCCAGCGCGCGGATATTGCCGCGCGTGCGTCCGCCGGTGGTTGTCGAGGCGCCTGAATTGTTGGCGGAGTTGCAGCGGATTGGACGCGCGGAGCATTTGAAAATCGAGGGCGTGGCTTGGTGGGATTTTGCCGATCAGGAGGATTTGCCGGATGTGCGGGTGGCCGGCAGCGGGCGGCATCGTCAGATTATTTTCTCGGCGGCGGCGTGGAGGCGACTGGGCGCGTCGGAGCAGTTGTTTCTGGCCGCGCGGGCCATGAAACAGCAGGCGGGAAAGGCCATTTTGTGGATGTATGTTTGGGAGGCCGCGTTGGCGGCGGCTGTATTTTGGGGCGCGGGCCGGGTGGCGGATGCGGCGGCCAGGGCCCGGGGGCTGAACGACGGTTTCGCTTTGGAGGCGTTGCCTTTTCTGGTGGTGGCGCTGTTTGCGTGTGCGGCGGCGGCCAGTCTGGTGGCTCATGCCATTCGGCGGCGGCTGGATTTGCGGGCGGATCGCTTTGCGCTGCGTGAGGTCCGCGGCGGGGCTGAGGTGTTGCGCCGTTGTCTGGCGTATGCATTCGAGCGCGAGCCGTTTGCCGTGTCCCCTCCGCTTTGGCAGGTGTGGTTGCTTCATCCGGCGGCTTCGGCGACTGAACGCTTGCAACAGGCTCAAACGTTGGCGCTGGGCGGGAAGGAAACGTCCGATGTATGAACCTGCCGCCGAAAACATTGCGCTTGGCGCACAACTCGGGGGACTGTTAGATTGCCTGCCGCATGAGTGACCCTCTAAAGTCTATTGCCATCTTGCTTTTGCTGGTGTTGGTTGGGATGAGCCCGGTGGCGGGTTGGGCGCAGTCGTCGGCGTCGCCTGCCTTGCCACAGCCGGGCGTGCCGCTGTCCGTTGGACGGAAGCCGCCACCCGCGCCGGCTCCGCAGGCCCCCCGCCGTCCGGCGGCGGCCCGGCCGCCAGCGACAGCGCGTCCGGCGCAGCGGCCGGCGGCTGCTCCGGTTGCACC
>DBPO01000106.1:14800-31666 GCA_002304915.1 Verrucomicrobia bacterium UBA1418 | reverse complement strand
AGTGGAATAATAGCCAAAATATCTCCTTGCATTTGTCGGCGGCATCCCCTAGATTCCCCGCCGAGTTTTGCGTGTGCAAAACCGGAAGCGAAGCTCGCCGGCGGCCCTCCGCCCGCGAACAAAGCGGATTTTCCGGCTGCCTTTCAGCGGACCGGAATAAGTACATGAAGAGAGGAAAACGATCATGGTCACCATGACAACCACCCCAAACGTCCCGCAAGACGTTAGCATCCAAGACTTGCTCGAAGCCGGCCTGCATTTCGGCCACCGGACCAAACGCTGGAACCCCAAGATGCGCAAGTATCTGTTCGGGCAGCGCAACGGAATCTACATTATTGACTTGGAGCAGACGCTGGAAGGCCTGCAAAAGGCGCGCCAGTTCATCTATGACACCGTTGCTCGCGGACGTCAGATTCTGTTTGTCGGCACCAAGAAACAAGCGCAGGAAGCGCTCCGCAACATCGCCACCCAGCACAAGCAACCCTTTGTGGTGAACCGCTGGCTGGGCGGCACGCTGACCAACAACGAAACCATCCGCAAATCCATCGCACGCATGCGCGAAATTGAGCAAATGGACAAAGATGGCACCCTGAACAATCTGCCGAAAAAGGAAGTGGCCAAATTGCGCCACGAGCTTTCCAAGTTGCAGTACAATTTGAGCGGCATTGCCGACATGCAGGGCAATCCCGGCGCGCTGTTTGTCGTGGATATCAACTGCGAATCCATTGCGGTAGCCGAAGCCAACCGCCTGAACATCCCGGTCATCGCGCTGGTGGATGCCAACGTGGACCCCGACCCGATTGACTACCCCATCCCGGCCAACGACGACGCCATTCGCGGCATCAAGCTCATTGCCGACCTGGTGGGTCTGACGATTCAGCAAGCCAGCGCGGCCTATTCCAAGATTGCCGCCGAAGAAGCCCGCAAGCGCGCCGCCGCCGAGGCCGAAGCCGCTGCCCGCGCCAAGGCGGAGAAGGAAGCCCGTGACAAGGAACGGGCGGAGAAAGCCGCCGAAGCCGCTCGCATAAAGGCAGAAAAGGCAGCCAAGGCCAAGGCCGAAAAGGAAGCCGAAAAGGCCGCGAAGGCGGAAGCCAAGGCGGCTGAAAAGGCGGCCAAGGAAGAAGCCCAAGCAGCCGAGGACGAAGCCAAAGCGGAAGCCAAAGCAGCCAAGGAAGAAGCAAAAGCAACCAAGGCCAAGAAGGCCAAAGCAGCAGCCAAGGCCGAAGATGAGGCTGAGGCGGCCGCTGAAGAGCCGGCGCCGGAAGCCGAAGCTGCACCTGCGGAGGAGGCACCGAAGGCCGAAGCTGCCCCCGCAGAAGAGGCTCCCGCTGAGGAAGCCCCGGAAAAACCCGCAGCGGAATAACCCCCAAGGGGCGCACCCCGCGCCCCCCAACCCCTTAACAACAGAAAGAAGGTACCCCTATGGCAGAAATTACTGCATCTTTAGTCAAAGAATTACGCGACGAAACAGGCGTGGGCATGATGGAATGCAAGCGCGCGCTGGTGGAAGCCAACGGCGATAAAGCCGCCGCCATCAAAATCCTGCGCGAGGCCGGCGTGGCCATCGCCGCCAAGCGAGCTACGCGCGACGCCAAGCAAGGCATCATTGCCGCAGCTATTGCACCGGACGCTCAGAGCGGACACATGATTGAAATCAACTGCGAAACCGACTTTGTCGCCAAAAACGACACATTCCAGGCATTCGTGGCCGACATGCTGAACGACGCCGCCGGTTTGGCTGAAAACACGCTCGCAGAAGCCGCCAAGGCCAAAGTGGAAGCGCAAATTGCCGAAATTGGCGAAAATATCGTTGCTCGCCGCAACATTTCCTGGTCCGTGGAAGGCACCGGCGCCATCGCCGGCTATGTCCACTTGGGCGGCAAATTGGGCGTGCTGGTGGAAGTGGGCTGCAAAGAAGCGGCCTCCATCAGCAATCCCGCCGTGCAAACCATGCTGGCGGACCTGACCCTCCACATCACGGCGGTGAACCCCGTCTGCATCACCCGCGATCAGGTTCCTGCGGAAACCGTTCAGGCCGAAAAAGAAATCTACGCCAAGCAGGTTGAAAACAAACCCGCGAACATCGTGGAAAAAATCGTGACCGGCAAACTCGAAAAGTTTTACGGTCAAATTTGCCTGCTGGAACAGGCGTTCGTGAAGGAACAGGACAAAACTGTGGCCCAGATTCTGGCCGAAGCCGGCAAAGCGGCTGGCGACGAATTCACCGTGCGCCGCTTCATTCGCTGGCAACTGGGCGCATAGCCCGCCCCGGATAGTTTATCCAAAATCATCCCGCACTTGCGTCCCCGTGACGCAAGTGCATTTTGTTTTGTTTCAGCCCACGAAAGTCATATTTCGAGTAGCCACGCGGGGTGAAAAGCGACGGCGATTGGGGATACTTGGGGCTTACGAGGGATTTTCGAAGCGGATGCGGGCGGCGCGCGCGTGGCCGTCGAGTCCTTCCACCCGCCCCATTTCTTCGATGAGCGGCAGGGTTTCGATGAGGTCGGCGCGTGTGAAGGCAATGACACTGCTGCGCTTGCGAAAAGAATCCACTGTGAGGCCGGAGAAGAATGCCGCGGTGCCGCCGGTGGGCAATACATGACTGGGGCCGGCGACAAAATCGCCCGCGCTTTCCGGGGTCCAGGCTCCGACAAAAACAGCGCCGGCGTTTTTAACTTTTTGCAGCCAGCGGCGCGGTTCTTTCGTCATGATTTCAAAGTGTTCGGGGGCAAAGCGGTTGATAACTTCCATGCCGGTGTCGAGATTGTCGGTCACGACAAACAGCGCGCCTGAGGCCGCGGCTTTGGTGATGCTCTCACAGCGGGAAAGCGAGGCGATTTGACGTTCCATTTCGGCCAGCACTTTGTTGGCCAGGCTCATATACGGAGTTACAAAGAGCGCTTTTTCATGGCCGGTGCCGTGTTCGAGCTGCGAGATTAAATCGGCGGCAATATGGGCGGGAACGGCGGTTTCATCGGCGAGCACGGCGATTTCACTGGGACCGGCGACCATGTCGAGATCCACGTCGCCATACACCAATTTTTTGGCGGCGGTAACGTAGGGACCACCGGGGCCAACAATTTTTTGCACCTTGCCGATATGGGCGGTTCCGTACGCCATGGCGCCGATGGCCTGAATGCCGCCGATGCGATACACTTCCGTGGCGCCGGCAACTTCCAGCGCATGCAGCAGATACGGATTCACCTGCCCCTTTTTGTCGCAGGGTGTGCAAGCGACAATTTCCGGCACACCCGCAATTTTGGCCAGAGCCACGCTCATCAGGGCCGTGGAGGCCAGCGGTGCGGCACCGCCGGGGATATAGGCGCCGACACGCGCCAGCGGCGTGAATTTTTCGCCCAGAACGCCGCCTTTGGGCGTAGCCATGCTCCAGTCTTTGCGCATGCTGGCTTTTCCAAAACGAACGACGCGCGCGAATACTTCGGAGGCCGTTCGCTTGAAGAGCAGGTCCATCGAGGCCGAGGCGGCCAGTCGCTCCTCCCGAGGCACGGCAAATTTGGCGGGCGGCAAGTTGATGCCATTAAATTCCTTGGTGTATTTCTGCACCGCTTTGTCGCCGTGTTTGCGGATGTCGGCCAACACGCGGCGGGCAACTTCCTCGGCGGTGGGGTCAAAGGCGGGTCGCTGCAAAAACGCTTCCAACTCGGGAAGGTCTTTGTGAGGGGTGAACTTTAGGATGGGAATAGTGAGTGACATGTTTTTTTAGGGTGTTAGGGTTCAGGGTTCGGGGGTTGGTTAGAAGCTTTTCACACTTTCGTTCATGTGTCCACATTTGCCGCATTCGGCCATGGGGACGTTTCGGCGGTCCATATAGACATGGCCGCAACTGGCGCACCGGAAAATGAAGGGTGCGGCGCGACGGCGCGGCCGCCATCGAACGCCACGGGTAGAATAGTAAAGGGTGACGGCGAACACCAGCCCCAGATGCACCAGCAACAGGCAGAGGAATATATCAGGCAACGTAAGCGGAATCATGGCGTTGCTGGTTCGTTCAGGTTATTGGGTTCAGCGAGAGCCAGCGGATGCGTCCATGTGACGCTGCCCTGGCGGGTGACGGCGGGCTCCAAGAGCCGCCAGGCGCGGACGGAGCGCACCAGCCGGGCATCCAATTCCGATTGCCCCGTTGGCTGGGCCAGCAACACGGAAATCGGCACGCCCGTGGCGTCAAATTGGACTTCCACATGAGCGGTCCACGCGATATTGGTCCATGCCGGATAGTCCAAGTCTATTCCCGAAAAGAGGCGCGACTCCCAGCCTTCCGAAAACTCCATGCGCGGTGTTTCCGCGGGGAGTACGCGCGGCGGGAAAACCTCGCCGGCGCTAAGCGCTGGCGTCGGTGCACCGGCGAGCGGCGCGGCGGGCATCTTCCACGGCACGGGCTGGTCCGTCGTCGGCGAGCGGGTCGGTTGCAAGTGCGTCAATCGCGACTCCGCGGATTTTTCCGGGGGGGCGATGCGGGCATGCTGGCGGCGCAAATGATGCGTAAATCCAGCGGGCGTGGGCAGCGCAAAGGCGGCAGGCGTCCAAAGGGTTTGATGGTGGGCGACGGCGGGAGCGGTGGCGGGCAGCCAGCTTGTCGTCGGCGGCGACACCCGCAGGCTGGCGGGCGTCAGTGGGGCCAGGCGAATCACCACAAGCCATAGGGCAACCCAAATGGCCAGACTGATGCCGGCCATGCGCCAGCCGGGACGACAAAAGCGCCGCCAGCGCTGCGCAGAATCTTCCATGCGATTGTGCAGGTACATGGCCGGCGCTTATGGCTCCACTGAGGGCGGCCGCGTGGCCAGCAAAACTTCGCGGATGCCGGCTTTGACGGCCAGAGAATAGACCTCGACCAGCGTGCTGTAGGGCGTGGTTTCGTCGGCTTCAATCAACAGGGGCGCCGAATCTTCCACGGACGAAAAGGCCGCTGCCAGTTGCGGCAATTCGAGGCGTTCATCGTTAAAGAAAATCAGGCCGCCATGGGCCAGCGTCAGGACGCGCGCGCCGTAGGGAATGCCATCCTGAAATTCGGCAACCGGCAGATGGATGCGAATGCCGGGTTGCACCACAAATCGCGACGCAAGAAACAGGAACATGCCCACCAGTATCATGACGTTGAGAAGGGCGGTGACTTCAATGGGGCCGACGGCCCGGCGATAGCGCCCCTTGAAACGGCGGCGCACGCTGCGAAATTGCAGTTGAATGGGCTGGTCGGGAATCCTCATGTCGCGGCGGAACCCCGATTTTGCTTCTTCCATTGCCGCATGAAATTCAACAGGGCCGAAGCCGAGCGTTCCATGTCCAGCAAAATGGATTCGATGCGCGAGACGAGCAGGTTATAGCCCGCATAGGCCAGAATGGCGATGACGAGGCTCAGCGCGGTGGCGGTCAGGGCGGCCCACAGCCCGCCGGTCAAATCGGCGGTTTGCACAAGGGGCGCGTTGCGTTGCGCCGCCAGCAAAATATCCATCAGCCCCAGCACCGTGCCGAACAGCCCGACCATCGGGGTGATGCGCGCCAAAGTGGCCAGCCAACCCAACCCGCGCTCCATGCGCGGGATTTCCGCCAGACCGGCATCTTCCATGGCGCGGCTGATGTTTTCGAGGGTGTCGTCATGATGCAACACCGCCGCCAGAGCCAGTCGCGCGACGGGACCGGGGGTTTCTTCGCAAATGGTGGCGGCCTCCACCGTGTTGCCGCGATTGAGGATGGTATAAACGCCTTTGAGAAAGTCATCCGCGGCGATTTGCGCCCGGTGCAGGTTGAACAAACGTTCGAGAAAAACCAGAATGGCAAACAGGCCCATGGCCAATAAAAGCCAAACCACCAAGCCTCCGTTATTTATTGCATAAAGCATATCTGCATTCTCCGTTGTCCATCCGTTGTGAGTCGTGGCAATTGAAATCCACTGTAGGCGCGCGGCTGGGTTTGCTCAATTCAAAAGTCAAAACCATCGCCCGTCGTGGGCGGCATGTGAGGCGGGCTGTCAAAACAGATTCCAATGGTCCTGGCGGATGCGCGTCATGCGCGCGCGGGCTTCGCTGGCGGCGGCCACCCCGGAATCCGACACCCGGCGGTAAATGTTATAGGCTTCATTCCAGCGCCCGGCCTTTTCCTGCAAGCCTGCCGCGCTGAAGGCCGCGCGGGTGAACCACACCGTGGCTTCGGCATCGGGCTTGGGCTCCTGCAAAAAGGCGTACACCACCTCCAGATAGCGGTCGAGCGCCGCCGTCGGGCGGCCCATTTTTTCGAGGCTGCGGCCCGTCTTGAAGCGCGCCTGCAAGCGCAGGTCGAAGGGCGCGCCGGCGGAATCAGCCAGCGTGCGATAAGACAGCAACGCCTCTTCGTAGCGGGCGGGATTTTCCTGCCCGAGCGTAAACTGGCAGTCTCCTTTCCGCCCCCACGCCACCCATGCTTCCGGTTGCTGCGGAAATCGCACAATCACTTCATTGAACGCCAGAATCGCGGCGGGGAACTGTCCCAGCTCGCTCAGGACATCGCCCTGCGCCAGCAACGTTTCCGCCAATCGGACGTAATCGGGATAGCGCTCCATCAAATGGTTGAAATGCTCATTGGCCGCCAGATAGTGTCGGGCCGCCACGGCCGCGCGACCCGCCCAGAAGAGGGCATCCGCCGCGCGAGGGCTTTTGGGGTGATCCGTTGCCAGTTGCACAAAACGTTCCTCCGCGCCCGCGAAGTCACCATGATTAAACGCATATTCCCCCAGCCAGAAATGCACATCGGGAACGAACTCCGAATTCGGATAATCCTCCAGAAATTGTTGGCAGACCTGCAAGGCGGCCACGTCCTTGCCCAGCATGTAGAGACACCAGCCGCGCATGAACATGGCCTGGGCGGCGGGGGGCGTCTCGGGCAGCTCGTCGCGAATGCGGGTAAAATCGGCCAAGGCTTCCGGAAACAGGCCCATGCGGTATCGAATCATGCCGCGCGCGAACAGGGCCTCGCTACGGATGGCCGAGGCCGTGTTGGTCTGCGTCAAGCGGCTGTACTGTTCAATGGCCGACTCCCCTGCCCCACGGGCATCGTACAACTCGCCCAAGCGCATAATGGCCTTGGAGATGAATGCGCTATCCGTTGCGGCGCGACTCAACTCCAGCAAGCGAATTTCACCGGCGGCAATATCATCCATCGCCAATTCTGTTTCGGCCAGTTGATAGAGAATGCGATCCGTTTCTTCACCCGCGGGCGGCGGTGCCTCCAACGCAGACAGATAAGCAGCGTGCGCGGGCTGAAATTCGCCGGCGGCAAAATGGGCGTCGCCCTGCTGTTGCAGGATGAGTAATCGGCGGATGGCATTTGTCTGCTCAACCACGGCCCGCGAATAAGCCGCAGCCGCTTCCGAAAAACGCCCCAAAGCCAGCAAGGCGTCCGCCAGCCCTTCCCGGGCCGCCGCAGTTCCGGGCATGCGCTCAAACGCATCCAGCCACACCTGATATTCCGCCGCTGCTTCCGTCCACTGTTCGCGCACGGCCAGCTCGGCGGCCATTCGCAAATGCCATTGCGCGGCTTGTGCCGGATCGGGCAACTGGGTCACCACTTCCCGCATCAAAAGAATTCCCGCCTGAGTTTGTCCGGCGCATACCAGCAAATAGGCCTTCTGGGCTTGGCTGGCCAGCCGGGTCGCCGGATCGGTCGTGGCGGCCAGAGCCTTATCCATCATTTGCAACGCCTGCGTGTAATTGGTTTCCGCCGCCATGGATTCCGCGACAACCTGATAACCCCGCGCGCGCGCTTCCGCCGACAAGTTGCCATTGGTTTGAAGCGTCTGCACCAACTCGCGCGTGGGCGGGTATTCGCCCATGCGCAGTTTCAGCTCAAATACTTGCAGTTCCGCACGCTCGCCCCATACCTGACCCGCTTGGTTGGTCGCGACAAATTGGAAAGCGCTCAAGGCATCGTTGGTCTGCCCGGCCGCCGCCAGCGCCGTGGCCAAATGGAACCAGGCGGCAGGCATATCCGGCGCATCCGCCCAACGGGCCGTCAGCATGTCGGCGGTTTCGCGCGCGGCGGCCCAATTGGTCTGCGCGACCTGCACCTGCGCGAGCAGATGCAAGGCGGCCGGCGCCATCGGTTGTTCCGCATATTTTTCCTTGAACGCCTCCAGCCCTTCGGCGGCGCTGGCCCATTCGCCAAGCGCGAATTGCGCCTGAGCCGTCGTCAGCGCATAGTCGGCGGTCATGGCCGCACCGCGCACCTGCGGCGCGTGGTCATGGAGAACCGCCAGAGCTTTGCGCGGATTCTGCTCGGCGCAATGCGTTCGCGCCAGCCACAGCGCCGCCTCAACCTGACGCTTGCGGTCCGGCGCGCCGGCAAGCAATTCCCCCAGCCGATGCCGCGCCATTCGATACATCCCATCCTCCAGCGCGGCCCGGCCCGTGGTCAACAGGCGATCCGCCTCTTCCGCGGTCAGCTTGGCATTCGGCTGGCGTTCCTCTACGTCGGCCTCCTGCGCGCAGGCAACCGTCGCCAGACCGCCCAGCAGGGCCAATATCCCAATGATGCGCGTAATTCTCATGATGTCATCGTGGCTCTGAAATCCGCGGCGGCCACCAGCAACGGTCGCAAGTATTCGCCGGTAAAGGAATCGGGATTCGACGCGACATCCTCCGGCGTGCCACAAGCCACCAGACGCCCGCCGGCATCGCCGCCTTCCGGGCCCAAATCCACAATATAGTCGGCCGTCTTGATGACGTCGAGATTATGTTCAATCACAATCAGCGTATTGCCGGCGTCCCGCAAACGCTGCAAAACCTGAAGCAGTCGTTCCACGTCGGCAAAATGCAGGCCGGTGGTCGGCTCATCCAGCAGATAGAGCGTGCGGCCGGTATCGCGCCGGGCCAGCTCGGCACTCAATTTCATGCGTTGCGCCTCGCCGCCGGAAAGCGTTGTAGCCGGCTGGCCGACTTTCAGATAGCCCAGGCCCACGTCGCACATCGTATTGAACTTACGGGCAATGGAGGGCATCGCGGCGAAAAATTCGCGCGCCTCATCAATGGTCATGTCAAGAACATCAGCGATGCTTTTACCGCGCCATTTCACTTCCAGCGTTTCCTGATTGTAACGCCGCCCGCGACACTGCTCACACGTGACATACACATCCGGCAGGAAATTCATTTCGATTTTCAAGACGCCATCGCCCTTGCACTTCTCGCAGCGGCCGCCTTTGACGTTGAAGCTGAAGCGGCCGGGCTTGTAGCCGCGCATTTTCGCGCCGGGCAGTTGGGCGAACAAATCGCGAATGCCGCTGAAAGCGCCTGTGTACGTGGCCGGATTGGAGCGCGGCGTGCGGCCAATCGGCGATTGGTCAATCACAATCACCTTGTCCAGATTCGCCAGACCAACAATCCGTTGATGCTTGCCCGGCTTCTCCTTGGAGCCATAAAATTTGCGGAAAAGCGCACGGCACAAAATGTCATCCACCAGCGTACTCTTGCCGCTGCCGGACACGCCCGTCACGCAAGTTATTCGCCCCAACGGAAAGCGCACATCAATATTTTTCAGGTTATTTTCTGACGCGCCGATAATTTCCAACCACGAATCGTTGGGCAACTTGCGTTCGCCGGGCACGGCGATTTGCTTTTCACCATTCAGAAACTGCGCCGTCAACGAATCGCGGCACTTCAACAGTTCTGGCACCGTGCCAGCGCACACCACTTCCCCGCCGTGAACGCCCGCCGCCGGTCCCAAATCAATCACATAATCCGCCGCGCGAATGGTTTGCTCGTCATGCTCAACCACCACCACGGTATTGCCCAGGTCCCGCAAGCCCTTCAACGTTTTCAGCAGTTTGCCATTATCGCGCTGATGCAGGCCAATGCTCGGCTCATCCAGCACATACAGTACACCCACCAGCCCGGCGCCAATCTGCGTCGCCAAGCGAATCCGCTGCGCTTCGCCGCCGGAAAGCGTGCCGCTTTCGCGGTTCAGATTCAGATAGCCAAGCCCCACGTCGCACAAAAATCGCAAGCGCTTGCGAATTTCCTTCAAGACTTCCGCCGCGATTTTTCCATCCTGCTCCGACAACGGCAGATGCTCATAAAAGTTCATGGCATCCTGCGCGGACATCTCCATGATTTCCATGATCCCCTTGCCCGCCACCCGACACGCCAGACTTTCCGGGCGCAGGCGCTTGCCCTGACAGGCCGTGCAGGGCAAACGGCTCATGAAGTGCGTCAACTTCTGCTGCATATATTCGCTGTCCGTTTCCGCGTACCGCCGATTCAAATTGGGAATAACGCCCTCAAACGGCTTTTTATATTTCCGCCAGGCCCCGCCGCGCCAAAACCCCAGCGCGATTTCCTCATCGCCGGAGCCGTGCAAAATGATTTTCTGGATGCGCGCCGGCAACTCGTTCCACGGCGTGGACAGCTCAAATCCATAGTGTTTGGCCACGGCCCGCAACAACCCTTTGCGATAAATCGCCTCGCGCCGCCCGCTCGGACGCCAGGCAGCAATCGCGCCACTATCCAGCGATTTGTTTCCATCCGGCACCACGAGTTCTTCGTCAAACACCAGCATCTGCCCCAGCCCGGCGCAGACCGGACACGCCCCATAGGGACTGTTAAAAGAAAAATTGCGCGCCAGCAAAGCATCAAAGCTGATGCCGCAATCCGCGCAAGCATTCTTCTCGGAAAACATTTGCGGCGTCCACGTCGTGGTGTCGCCCGGCTCCTGAAACAGCGCATGCAAAACGCCCTCGCCCTGCTTCAACGCCAGCTCCACGGAATCAGTCAGGCGCCCGCGAATTTTATCGCTGATGACCAGCCTGTCCACCACCACGGCAATCGAATGTTTTTTCTGCTTGTCGAGCCGCGGGGGAGCTTCCAGCTCATACATTTCGCCATTGACCTGCACACGCGTGAATCCCTGACGTCGCGCTTCGTCAAAGACCTCGACATGCGCGCCTTTGCGCCCCTCCACCCGAGGCGCCAGAATTTGCACCTTCGTGCGAGCGGGATATTTCAAAATTTGCTCAACAATTTCTTCCGCGCTTTGGCGGGCGATGGGTTTGCCGCATTGGTGGCAGTGTTGCTGCCCGATGCTCGCATAGAGCAAGCGCAGGTAATCATGAATCTCCGTCGTGGTGGCGACAATCGAACGCGGATTGGAACCCGCCGAGCGCTGCTCAATGGCGATGGCCGGCGACAGCCCTTCAATGCGGTCCACATCCGGCTTTTGCAACTGTTCCAGAAACATCCGGGCGTAGGACGACAGACTTTCCACATACTTTCGCTGGCCCTCGGCATACAGTGTATCAAACGCCAGCGACGACTTTCCGCTGCCGCTCAAGCCCGTCACCACGCACAATGAGCCGCGCGGAATCTTAACCGTGATATTCTTGAGGTTGTGCTCGCGCGCACCCTCCACCAAAATGAAGTCCTTCGTCATCCGTCGTCCTGTTTCTACAAATGTATTAACCTACCACTTGCACCCGCCCCTGCAAATCCACAAAAAGGGCAGGCCCGAAAGGGGGGCGAATTAGTGGGCGGAATCGGCGAGTTTTTGCAACAGAAGCGGCGCCAGTTGCTCAATATCGCCAGCGCCAATAATAAGCACCCAGTCCCCCGGTTGCGCATGCGCCGACACAAACGCGGCGGCATCGGCAAAATTTTTAGCCAACTCCACGGGCGCGCCGCCATGTCGCCAAAAATGCTTGCACAAATCTTCAGCGGTGCCGCCGGCCAGAGGCGGCTCGCTGGCGGAATAGACCGGCGTGAGAATAACGCCATCGGCCTGATCAAACGCCGGCGGAAAGTCAGCGCCCAAGGCAAGCGTCCGCGTGTAGCGGTGCGGCTGAAAAACCGCCCAGATGCGATCCGCGCCCGCTTGTTTGGCCGCCGCCAGCAACGCGCGGATTTCGGTAGGATGATGCGCGTAATCGGCAACCACGCGAATGCCTCGGACATCGCCCGCGCATTCAAAACGGCGCTTGGGCAACGCAAACGTTTGCAACGTTGCAGTAGCGGCGGCCAAATCAATGCCCCCGCGAGTCGCGGCGGCCAAAGCGCCCAGCGCATTGACGACATTGTGCTGGCCCGTCAATGGCAGCACCACGCGAATCCCCTGCACGGTGAAGCGCGCGCCGTCGGGCGTCATCTCCACATCTTCGCCCCGAAAATCCGCTCCCGGCGCGAGTCCAAAAGAAAGGCCCTGAACCGCCGCCCCCACCCGCGCGGTCGAGGCGTCATCCGCCGAATAAATCACGGTGCGCGCCTGTTGCGCAAACACCTGAAACGTCGCAAGAAAATCCTCTGGCGAAGCAAAATGCTCCATGTGGTCAAACTCAATATTCGTAATGACGGCAATGGCGGGGCGATAGTACGCCAGCGTGCCATCGCTTTCATCCGCTTCAATCACCAGCTCATCGGCGGAACCGACGCCGCCGGGCGCGCCTGTTGGCGGCAATTCGCCGCCGATGCACCACGAAACATCCACGCCGCATTCGCGAAGAATATGCGTAATCATGGCCGAAGTCGTGGTCTTGCCATGTGTGCCGGCAACCGCAATCGTCGTGCGCCACAGTTCCGCCAAAACCGGCAGCACCTGCCCCCGGCGATACAACGGGATGCCGCGCTTTTCCGCAGCGGCGCGCTCCGGGTGCCCCGGTTGCAACGCGGGGCTGAAGATGGCCCAATCCACATCCTGCACATGCGCCGGATTGTGACCGGTGACAGCGGCAATGCCTTGCGCGCGCAACCAGTTGAGCGTGCGCGGAGAGCCTGCATCACAGCCGCTGACCACCTGCCCCTTGGCCGCCAGCAAGCGCGCCAGCCCCGCCATGCCGATGCCGCCGATACCCATCAGGTGAACACGCACTTGCGGTGTCTGCAACCAACGGCGGATATCCTCGCGCCACTGTTCGTCCATCGGGCTCATGATGTGCGCGCGGCCTGCTCCACCAGTGTCGCCAAAGCTTGCGTCGCATCCGGCACGCCTTTTTTCTGCATGGCCTCGCGCATCCGCGCCAAACGTTCCGGCTGGCGGAAGGTTTGCGCGAGATAGCCCGCCAACCATTCCGGCGTCAGATTGGCCTCAGCCACGACATCCGCCGCCCCGCGTTTTTCCAGCGCCCGCGCGTTGGCAGTCTGATGGTCGGCCGCGGCCAGCGGATACGGCACAAACAGCGCCGGCACGCCAAAGTAAGTCAGCTCCGCGCAGGTGGCCGCCCCCGCCCGGCAAATAGCCAAATCCGCGGCATGATAAAGTGGTGCCATCGCATTCGAGAACGCTATCACGTCGGCCGTCACCCCCGCCTCGCGATAAGCGGCCCGCACGTTGACCTCATCCTCCCCGCCGGTCAAATGGGTCACCGTGAACGCGATGCCATTTTTTTGCAGACGCCCCAATGCCGCCACAGCCACCTCGTTGATGCGGCGCGCGCCGAGGCTTCCGCCCATCACCAGCAGACGAAACGGCCCTTGCCCCGCCGCCGCACGAGGCGGCAGCGTCTGCCGCGCCAGAGTCAATTCCTCCCGCAAGGGAATACCCACCACTTTCAGTGTGCCGTTTTGCAAATGCCGCTGGGTTTCCTCGAAACCAACTGCCACGGCAGCCGCGGAACGGGCAAACAAACTCACCGCTCGCCCCGGAATCACATTGGCTTCGTGTAAAACAAAAGGAATCTTCAACCAACGCGCCGCACCACACGACCCCACCGAGGCATACGAGCCCATCGCCAGCAAAACATCCGGGGTATCCGCCCGCATGATGGCGCGGCTGCGCCACACCGCGCGCGCCAGACTGCCCAGCCGTTGAATTGACTGCCACGACAACCCCGAAGGCAGCCCCCGCGCCGCCACCTCCACAACCGGCCCCTCCCAATCTTTGCGCGCGCCTTGTTCCGTGTCGCGCCCGGTCAGCCACAAGGTCACCTCGTGGCCGCGCCGCAACAACTCACGCGCGGTGGCCAAACCGGGAAAAACGTGCCCGCCCGTGCCGCCACAGGCAACCGCCACTTTCAAGGTCGCGCCCCTTCCGCGTTCAGCAAATGCGTCTTCCACGCCAACCCCGATGAAAACCCGCCCAAGCGCCCATCCACGCCAAGAACGCGATGACAAGGCAAAAACAACGGCGCCGGATTAGCCCCGCAAGCGCCCCCCGCCGCGCGCGCCGCGCCGGGATGCCCGGCCCTTCGCGCCAGCTCGCCATACGTCCGGGTTTGCCCCCGTGGAATGGCCGCCATCGCCCGCCAAATCTTGCGCCGAAACGCCGATGCCCGCTCAAATACCACCGGGTCCACCGGCGGCATATCGGCGACCGGTTTCCCGGCCAGCATCTCCCGCGCCGCACGAAGCGCCCGCCGCGTAAGCGCCGTGGATTTCTTCGGCAACTGAACCCGCGTAATCCTCAAGGGGTTCGCCGGCGGCCTCGCCAGCGTCGGCAACTCACAAGCCACCACGCCAGCCGCCGAGACCTGCACACTCACGCGCCCCCAGGTCGTCTCTAAAACGGCCGTTTGAATCTCGCAGGACTCGCGGCTCATGTCACCATTTTAAAAAGGATAAAGCCGAGCACCAGCACCATCAGCAGCATGAAAACCGCGCGCGCGCGACTGTTCCCGCGTTCCTGACGGCTTTCCCGTACGCGCTTGAGGCCGGTGGTGCCGAAATAATTGCGGAAACGATCGTGCTCCGGCTGCGCGACCCGCGCGCGTGGAATGGGATCCAGCGCTGGCCGCAGCAAATCCGTACGCTCCAATTGCGGCATCACAACACGCTTGATATTCAAGCCATCGGGCCCCGGCTCAAAATCAAGCGCCATGGCATCATCCGGCGCGGGAGCGCCCGCCCCGTCCCACTCGCTCGCCCCGCTATCCGTGGTCGTCGCGGAATATCCCGGCGGCAAAGCCGCCTCGCGCAGACGGGGCTCCCCCGACCACGGCTCCGCGCCCGCCAGCGAACGCATCCGACGGCGCACAGCTTCAATTTCCGCGCGCACAAGCTCCCGCTCGCGCTCAATATCCTTCAAGCGCCTTGCCAGCGCATCCCTGTTTCGAATAGCCGCCATTCCTTCTTACATCCAAAAATAAAATCCAAACCATACCAGCGTCAGCAACGTCAACAAAATCAGCAAAGGCAGCGTGAACGCGAGGCCCGCGCGCAACCAGTCGCGGAAATCACGCCGCGCCAGCGACGCCCCGCCAGCGCCCGCGGCATCCAACACCAGTTGTTGCAAAGGCTTTGCCGGGTCCGCCGCCTGCGGATGCACCGCCGCAATTCGGGCCAGCGCCTTGTTGTAATCCGAGCGAATATTCTCCAGCAGCGCCAGCGCCTTGTTCAGTTCCTCCAGCAAATGCTCATCCGCCCACTCATCCTCATTCAAGGCAGTCACTTCATCCAGCCGCTCGCGGAAAACACGACGCGTCTCATCCAGCAATTCCGCCAGACGCTCCGCCTCCAACTGGTCTTTTTCCATTTTCACCAAGCTCGTCTGCAAGCCATCCTTCAGCTCGCGCCGCCCGGCATCCAACGCCTCCTGCTTCGCGCGCAGTTCTTCCAGCGTCCGCCGTTCCCGCTCCAGCTCCTCCTGACGCGCGCGCAAGCGGTCCAGCTCCTGCGCCTTATCGGCCATCTGGTCGCTAACCTCCTGCTTCTGCCGTGCCAATGGCGTCAGCGTCAAGTCCGACACCGGACGCAACGGCATCTCGCGCGACGAAGGAATAAACCCGTCACGCGCCCCGCCGCTCTCTTGGTTCAGTTTAATCTTCAGCGCCGCCTCGCGTTCGCGCGTCAAATCATCATCAAAAAAATCCGTGCCCATGTCCGTCTCCTGTTTACTCCGCGGGAATCACCAACTCCATGCCCGTGCGCAACCGGTTGGCATTAGGCAACCGGTCACGATTCGCCTCAAAAATCATCTGCCACTTGGCCATTGTCCCATAATACTTCTGCGAAATGGTAGCCAACGTTTCACCCGCCTGCACCAGATGCGTTTGCCCTTCTTTTTCTTTCGCCGGCGCGGTCTTCTCCGTAGCCGCGCGTGGTGCCGCCGTCCCCTCCTTCTTGGCCGCCTTGGAAGCCGCCGCAACCGCCGCAGGCGGAATCGCCGGCCCCTGCTGCCCGCCCGCCGCCACCTGCGCGCGCAACTCGGCATTCGCCACCTCCAGCTCACGCAACCGCCTGTCTTTTTCCCGCAACACCCGCTGCGTCTCCTGCGGAGCCGCCCCGATTTGCGCCGCAAACGCCACCAGACAGCCGCGAATCATCTCCTCCACCTCCCCGCGACTCTCCGAATCCGGCCGAAGCTCCAGATAACGCTGATAATGATACAGCGCGCCCACATAATCCTCGCGGTAGTGGTGCAAAATCAGCGCCAGCTCGCGATGCGCCAGCGCCAGATTCGGACGCCGCCGCAGCGCCTTTTCGCACCCGGCAATCGCGCCATCCAAGTCCCCCGCCTCCTTGGCCGCCAACGCCCGCCGCAGATGAGGCGACCGCGCCTCGCGCTGCTCAACCGGCGTCACGCCGCCGCACCCAAGCATCAGCATACAACACGCCAGCACCAAGCCAATCCGCCATTCGGGTTTGAACCACCATCTGTTCATGCAGGCAACCTATCAAAACCAAACCCAAAATCAAACAAACACTATCCGCCCCCCCGCCGAAAAAAGACACCCCCCCTTGCCACAACGCGCCCCACCCCGCGCCAGCACGGATTTTCCACACTATGGAAACTTTATTTCGGAATTTTCCATGCTATGGAAAAAACTTTTCCACACCGTGGAAAAATCCCACCCCCATCGCCTCCCCTTTGGTGCCTTACGTGCGCCACTGCCACCCCCCCACGGTTGCCAGCAAGGCACCAGTTTTATCATCGGTCTCGTGCCCGCCGTCCGCAGGACGT
>DBPO01000106.1:0-14692 GCA_002304915.1 Verrucomicrobia bacterium UBA1418 | reverse complement strand
CAAACGAAAGCCTCTCTCGGCAGCTCCCGCCCCACCCATCACCCCCGCCACCCGGCGCGGGCTAAGGCTGGAAGCGGAAGTTGCTGAACTGCCAGGGGTCGCTGAAATCCAACTGGACGTCGGGGTGCTCGCCGAAAAATATGCGGCGTTGCTGCAGCGGCGTCCAACCGGCCGGTTGCGATACCACCGGACCGATGTACGGCTCGGCGATGCGCAGGATTTCATCGTGCGGCATGGCTTCGGGCAGGCATACGCCGCGCTTGGGATTCTTCAAGGTCCAGAGCAGACCGCCCAGAACGCCGGCGGCAACTTGCACCGCTGTGGCATTCGAGTGCGGCACCTTTTTGCGCGCATCGCCAATGGACAGGATGCTGCCCGTCCACCAGGACTGAAAGCGCGGGCCCATCAGAAGCGCGCCCATGATGTTTTGCCCATCGCTGATTTCATCGGTCATGATGCGGATGCGCGGTTGCAGCTCGTAGTTGCGGCCGCGCAGCTCATGCAGCGAGGCCATGGTTTCGTTGCCGGGCAGATAGGCGTAATGCACCGTGGGGCGATAGACAACCCGCCCGCGCCGACGGACGGTCAGAAAGTCCGAAATGGTAAAGGATTCGCCGTGAGTGACAATCATGCCGACAATTTCAAAGTTGGGAATCCACGAGCGCACCCATGTATTCATGCCCATCTGCGGCAGGATAATCATATTGCCGGGGCCGGTTTGAGGAACAATCGCGTGGGCGGGCAGGTTCTTTTCGTGGGTGCCCCACGCCAATTCGCTGGGCGAAATGGCCTCATCCCACATGCCTTCCACGCTCCAGGTGCCGACAAATTCATCGTGTTGCTTGGGCTGGCTGGTGCGTTGGCGGTCCCACTCGCTGCAATGAATCACCTTGACGGTCAACGCCCGCGCCAGCTCGGCAAAATTTTCTTCGGCCATCAGTCGTTCCAGTTGGCGGGAGCGGCCGCGGGTCATGGTTTCATTCTTCAGCACATGTTCGCCAATATCCAGCAGACCGCGCTTGACGAATTGAGAAATCAGTCCCGGATTGGCGCCTTGGTCAATCGCGGCGGTCGTGGCGCGTCCGTTGCGAGTGGTCAGCGGCATCAGTTTGGAGTAACGAGGATAAAGAGATTTTTCGATGGAAGGCTTTTGCGCGGTCGGCCCGATGGTTTCCCACGATTCGAGCGATGCGTTGAGATAAAGCACGCGGTTCTTTTGCGCCCACTCCAGAATTTCAAAACAATCAATGCTGCGGGCCAAGTCGAGAATCAAATCGCCCGCGCTGACATGCGTGGAGAGCAGGCGGGTCATGTTGGCGGGCGTAATCCGCTCGCGCACGAACGTGAGGCCTTTTTTCATCCACGGCTCCAGAACCTTGGTGCGGTCTTCGCAATCCATGACCGTAATGTTGCGGAAGGGCACCTTGACATGCCGCGGCAGCATCGTCAGCAAAGCTCTCGCCACCACGCCAAAACCCGTGAACAAAATACGGCCGTTGAACTCTCTCATGCTTCTGCTCCTTTCCGGCGACCATTCATCGCCTGAGGGGTTATTTTGTTCAGCCCTGCGCCTGGCGCGCCGGATGGCGCTCGCAACCGCCACCTCAATGGCGGTGCAGGGACTGGCGGAATTCTTGCGGCACCGGCTCGCTGCCTTCCCAGACGATTCGCCTGAAATGGTCCGGATCCGTATTGCCTTCAGTATTAATCAGTAAAATTTGCGAGTCGGGGCCAATCTTCATTTTGGCCTTCAAGTCGGCCAGAGCTTTGTGCTCGGCCAGATACATCAGCGCGCCCAGCGTCACCGCGCCCGATTCGCCGGAAACGATGAATGGGTCGCCCGACACCGGCACCGCGTACACGCGCATGCCCTTGGCGGCGATGAAGTCCGGGCACGACAAAAAGAAATCGGCGCAACGGTCGAGAATATTCCACGCCAGCGGGCTGGGGTCGCCGCAGGCCAGACCGGCCATGATGGTGTCCAGCGTGCCGTCCACCGAGTGCGCTTGCCCGTCGCCCCGCCGCACGGATTCAAACAGGCAGGCCGCCCTGTCCGGCTCCACCACGGTCACGATGGGCCGCGATTCGCCGAACAGTCCGCGGTAATAACCCGCCACCGAAGCGGCCAGCGCCCCCACCCCGGCCTGAATAAACACGTGCGTCGGCCGCGCGATGCCCTGCCCGGCCAGTTGCTCCTGAACTTCCGTCAGCATGGTCGTATAGCCCTGCATCACCCAGCAGGGAACGTCCTCGTAGCCCGGCCACGAGGTATCGGAAATAATCTGCCACCCGAATTTTTCGGCGTCCCGCATGACGGCCCGCACGGCATCGTCATAGGTGCCGGCAATCACCTTCACCCGCGCGCCAAAGTTTTTAATGGCCTCAATGCGCGGCTTGGACGTGCGCTCGTGAACGTACACCACGCAGTTGAAGCCCAGCTCCATCGCCGACCAGGCCACCCCGCGGCCGTGGTTGCCGTCGGTGGCGGTCGCAAACGTAATATCCCCCAGTTGCGCGCGAATCTTGCGCGACTTCAATTCCGAAATCGTCAGCTCGCGGTCGCGAATCCCCAGCCGCTTGCGCAAAAACTGATAGATGGCAAACGAGCCGCCCAGCACCTTGAACGAATCCAAATGCAACCGCTGCGATTCATCCTTCACCCAGATGCCCCCCACGCCCAGATACGACGACAACCCCGACAGGCTTTTCAGCGGACTCATGCGGTAGCCATCCAGTTGCCGGTGGAACTGACGGGTAATGCCGGTAATCCCCGCCGGCAGCATGCGGCGGAGAGAAACGCATTCATCCAAAACCCCGGCGCGCGGGTTCTCAATCCAGTCTAACAATTGCGGTATCTTCGTGCTCATCTTATCCCTATCCGATAATGAAGTCAGCCCATCTTCGCAAGACTTAAATATAATTCAAGCGTAAAGAGCGCCCGCAGGACACTTGCGGCTAAGTTTTGCATTTTTCGGCTGGATATGGTTGATTATCCCGCCTAGACGCTCATGCCAGCCCCATTGCCCAACGCTAAAGCCAAAACCCTCCTGGGGGTGCCATACGATCACTACAAATTGCCCGACGGCTCGGACTTGTACATCACCCGCCACGGGCGGCCATTCCTGCAACATCTGCGACCGGAAAGCTGGTTTGAATCCGAATGGTTCCGCAACAGCCGCGAAAAATTGCGCGGAACCAGCACGGTGTACAAGGTCCGCACCAAACCCATTGATGGCGTGGCCAAAGACCTCGTGGTCAAATGGTGCCGCGTGGGCGAAAAGGTGCCGATGGACACCTTCACCCTCAACAAGTTCATTGACGCCGAATTCAACACCCCTTACGAAGAGTTTTCGCTGGTGATGGAAATGCGCGCGCGGGCGCGCCCCGGCACCATCCTCACCCACAAGCCCCTTGCCATCTTTGTGCCGGCCAAACGCCTCGAACTGTGGCAAACCGGACGCTCCCGCACGAAAATCGCGCACAAAAAAGCCAAATTCCGGGATGTCGAGCTGGACATTTACCGGCAATACATTTTGATTTATGAATGGATTAAAGGCGCGGCCAGCACCGAGCCTGCCGCCATCGCCGCCGCTCTCGAAGACGGCTATGAAGATGCCGAAACCTTCGCCCGCGACATGCTTCATCGCTCCATCACCGACATGTGGCAGGCCGGCTATCGCGTTCTGGACGTCAAGCCCGAGCACGTCATCGTCCGTCCCGCGAAAAACAAAGGACTCCTGCGCGACCGCAGCGGACGCCCGGCCTACGCCCTCGTGGACTTTGAACTCCTCGCCCGCACCCCGGAACACGAAGAGAACGTCAAAGGCGCGCGTCGGCAAACATACCTGGAACGGCAACGCGATCGCTTCGCCATGCCCTTCCAGCCCGCCGACTTCCCCGAACACCTGCACGCCATGCGTATTTTTGGCGTGGATTATGTCTATGGCGACACCGCCAGCACCGGCGGCAAGCTCTGGGTGGTTGGCCACGACCCCCTGCTCTTCGACTATTTCCTGCCCGAACGCTGGCGGCGCACCCCCCGCCAAAGCATGTCCGACAGCGCCCAGGTCTATCACACCAAAACCAAAGACGGCATTGAACTCGTCTGGAAAGTCTCTCACGTGGGCGACACCCCCGCCACCGCCGAACCCGACGGCCTCGGCCCCGGCCCCAACGGCTACAACAGCCCCTTTGAGGAATTCGCCTACGCCTTCCAATTAACCGCCGCCGGCGTCCCCACCACCTACCCCCGCGCCATCTACATGCTCGGCCACCGTTCCACCCTGCCCCCGGAAATCCTCGACCAGCGCCGCTACGAAAGCCATCAACACCTCTCCCAGCCCGATGGCACCCCCATCCTCCAGCGCGAACGCAACTATATCTCCATCTGGGGCTACTGGAACGGCCTCGATGAAGTCCTCGCCCGCGAAGACCGCATCCATCCACACTGCCGCGGCATCAACGCCGACCAAGCCCGCGACCAAGGCCATATCACGCCCGACGAATACGACGCCTGCCATGAAAACATGACCCGCTTGCTCGCCAGCGCCGGCCTCGAAAGCCCGCAACTCCTCGGCACCCATTATTTGCTCACCCTGCTGCCCGACGAAACCATCCAGCGCGACCCCGACGGCCTCCCGACCGTGCGCCTCTGCAACTTTGAATTCCTTCGCCCCATCGGCGGCGCACCCGCCTTCGCCGAAAATTCAGTCCCGCCCTAACCCATCGCATGAACCTGAATTGTCCAATGCCGATAGCGCGCTATGACACCATAACGCTGGCGCACGGCGGCGGCGGCACCTTAACGGCGGCGCTGATTCACGAAATCTTCCGCCCGGCTTTCGGTGCCACCACATCCGCCCCGCACGATGCAACCGCCTTCCAATTAGCGGACAGCCGAATCGCCGTCACAACCGATTCCTATGTTGTCCAACCCCTCTTTTTCCCCGGCGGCGACATCGGCTCGCTGGCCGTCAACGGGTCTGTGAACGACTTGCTCATGGCGGGCGCGCGACCGCGCATCCTGACAGCCGGCTTTATTCTCGAAGAAGGCTTGCCGCTGGCAACGCTGCAGCAAGTGGCCGAATCCATGCGACGGGCGGCGGAAACGGCGGGTGTCCGCATTATCGCGGGTGACACCAAAGTCATTGAGCGCAGTCGCGGCGACGGCCTCTACATCAACACCAGCGGCGTGGGCGAAATCATCGCGGAGCCTCCGCCCGCCCCGGAACACATCCAGCCCGGCGATGCCATCATCCTGACGGGCGACATCGGGCGGCACGGAATCGCCGTAATGGCGGTGCGGCACGAGCTGACGTTTGACCCGCCAGTCGCCAGCGATTGCGCGTCTTTACACGCGCCGTTTATGGAGCTTTTCGAAAAGCGTTTCCCGCTCCATTGCGCGCGCGACTTAACGCGGGGCGGCCTAGGTGGCGCGCTGTGCGAGCTGGCCGCGGACGCGCAAGTGGCCGTCGAAATTGACGAGGGTTCCATTCCGGTGATTCAGCCGGTGCAAAGCGCATGCAACTTGCTCGGCTTGGACCCGTTGTTCGTCGCCAACGAAGGCCGTGCCGCTCTTTTCGTTCCCGAAGCGAATGCGCAAGCGACGCTGGATGTTCTGCAACAACACACCACCACCGCTCAAGCGCGAGTCATCGGGCGCGTCACCGCAGGTTCAGGCGTCACGGCAAAAACCGCCTTGGGAACACGGCGGCGGCTCATGCCGCCCTCCGGCGAGCAATTGCCCCGAATTTGCTGAAGCCGCCCGCCGCCCGCCCGGCGAATCAGTCCTGGTCCTCGTAAAGAACTTCGCCGGTCTGTCCGTGCTGAATGCGGAAATCCTCAATGTGCAAATTGGAGTCGCTGACGAACGTCAGGTGCGTGCCGCTCTTCTTTTCCAAATCAATCAGGACTTGCTCGTCTTCGCTGCGCAGGCGTTCCATAATCATGGGATTGACCGAAATCCGCAGCGGCATTTCGCCGCGGTGCGGATAGCGCTTGATGACTTCCCGAATGCGGCGCTGAATTTGCACACTCATGCTCAGGTTCGACAACACCTTGCCGCGCCCGTGGCAATACGGGCAATCGGCATAGTTCGTCGCGCGCAGACTGGCCTCCATGCGCTGGCGGGTCATTTCCACCAAGCCCAATTGTGAGATGGGCAGCACATTGGTGCGGGCCTTGTCCTTTTGCAACGCCTCGCGGAGCTTCCGATAGACGGCCGTCTGATTTTTCCGCCCCTTCATGTCAATGAAGTCAATGACGACCAAACCGCCGATATTGCGCAAACGCAACTGGCGCGCCACTTCTTCGGCCGCCTCCAGATTCACTTGCAGAATGCTCTCCTCCTGAGTCTTGCTGCCCTTATGTCGGCCGGTGTTGACGTCAATCGCCACGAGCGCTTCCGTCTCATCAAAAATAAGATAGCCGCCGGACTTCAGCCACACTTTGCGGTGGAACGCGCTTTCCAACTGCTGCTCCACGTCGAAGTGTTCAAAAATCGGGGTGGCGCCGGCATACAGTTTCACGCGGTTTTTGGCGCGCCGGGAAATCCGGCCGGTCAAATCGCGAATGCGGTCAAAACTTTCGCGCGAATCAATGATAATGCGGTCAATATCATCCGTAAGCGAATCGCGCACGATGCGCTCTACGAGATCCGGCTCGTGATACAGGCAGCACGGAGCGGAATTGTTTTTGATGCCGTCTTCAATTTTTTGCCAGATGTCGAGCAGTCCGCGCAAATCACGGGCGAAACTGGCCGCGCGCGCGCCTTCCGCGGACGTGCGGATAATCAGACCGATGCTGGAAGGAATCGGCAGGCGGCTCAAAATCTTCTTCAGCCGGTCACGTTCCTTGCCGTCTTCAATTTTACGGGAAACCCCTTTCAGCTTGCTGCCGGGCATCATGACCAGATAGCGCCCGGGAACACTCAAGTTGGCCGTCACGCGTGGCCCCTTCGTGCCGATGGGGCCTTTGGTGACCTGCACCACAATCTCGCTGCCCGGCGGAAATTGTTTCGCCATTTCGCCCGGCTGCGTTTTCTTGCGGCGGGGGCGATTCGCCGCCACGCCTTCTTCGGCCTCCAGCCGGGCGGCGTCTTCGGGAATCATGTCCCAATAGTGAATGAAGGCATTCTTTTTCAGGCCAATATCCACGAAGGCGGCCTGCAAGCCGTCTTCCAGATTTTGAATGCGGCCCTTGTAAATGCTGCCCACAATCCGTTCTTCGGTTGGGCGTTCAATCGCGCATTCCTCCAGGCGTCCATCCTCCATGATGGCCACACGAACCTCCAGGCTTTCCGCGTTCGCAATGATTTCTCGTTTAATTTTTTTACGTAATCCGACCATGTTGAGCCAATCCCACATATTATTCCTCACGCCTCATGCGGCGCACATAGACACTTTGCACCAGTCCGAAGCCCGCCATGGTGCTCAGCATGAACGATCCGCCGCTGCTGACCAGCGGGAGCGGTAGCCCCGTAATCGGCAGCAGGCCGATGGTCATGCCGATATTCACCACCACATGGCAAAACAGCAGACTGGCCATACCCGTTGCAAGCAGGCTGCCGGCCGGGTCGCGGGTGGTTCCGGCGACGCGCAGATAGCACGTCAGCAGAACCCCGAAAACCAGCAGCAGCAAGCTTGCGCCAATAAACCCCGTCTCCTCGGCAATCACCGGAAAGATGAAGTCGGTGGGCGCAACCGTGCGCGGCAAAAAACCAAGCACGTTTTGCGTCCCCTTTAAAAATCCCTTGCCCGACCATCCGCCCGAGCCGACGGCGATGGCCGATTGCAGCGCATTCCAGCCGGACCCAAGCGGGTCGCGCGATGGGTCCAAAAATGTGGCGATGCGCTCGCGTTGATAGTTGCTCAGGAAAAACCACCCCAGCGGCGCCGACAGTGCCGCCAGCAGCCCCAGCCCCAGCAGGTAGCGCCAGGCCGCGCCGGACGCCAGCAGGATAAGCAACGTGGTCGGCAGCAAAATCGCCGCCGTCCCCAAATCAGGCTCTTTCAAAATCAGCAAAAAGGGCGCCGCCATCAGCAGCAGCGTCACCACTACAGCGCCAAACGAGCGCGGATGAATGGCCCCGCCGCCCAAAATGCGGGCCAGCAAAATCACAAGCGCCACCTTGGCAAACTCGGATGGCTGCACCTGCACGCCAAAAATATTCAGCCAACGATACGCGCCATACACTTTCGTGCCCGCCACCAACACCAGAACGAGCAAAATAATGGATGCCAGATAAAGCCACCAGGCCTGCCGGAGCCAAACCCGGTAATCCACCTGCGCCAAGGTGAACGCCAGAGCCGTTCCCAACGTCACCCACACAATTTGCTTGTTAAACCAACCGCCGGCCAGACCGATTTCCTCGCCCCGCCAGGACGCGCTGTAAATGAAGGCCAAACCAGTCGCGATGAGAATGGCTGCCGCCAAAATAGCCAGCCAATCCTGCGCCCAGAAGCGTTGCCACCACGGCCATGTTTTTCGCCGCGTCATGCCGCCTCCTCTTCATTCGCGGACGCGGGCAACGGCGGCGGCTGCCAGGGGCTGACGCCGGGCAGCGGCATGTCTTCCACGGCATGGAAAATCTGCGCCAGCAATTCACGAATGCGCGGGGCCGCCGTGGTGCCGCCGCTCACGCCGTCTTCGACCAGCAAAGCAACCGCATAGCGCGGCTCATCGAACGGCGCAAAAGCGACCATCCACGTCATCTTGCGCCCGGAGCCCTTGATGCCATATTCGGCCGTTCCGGTTTTGCCGGCCACAACCACATGCGGCAAAGCCGCGCGCTTGCCGGAGCCACCCGGCGTATTGACGGCCAGACGCATGCCTTCGCGAACCGCGCGGATATGCTCCGCCTGCCAGGACGGCCCATCGGCAACGGCCGCGGCGGCAATTTCCTGATGCAAGCCATCCTCGCGCACCACCCGCTGGATGAGTCGCGGTTGCCACAACGTGCCGCTGTTCGCAACCGCCGCCGTGAACATCGCCAATTGCAACGGCGTCACAAGCAACGCCCCCTGGCCAATGGATAAATTGCATGTGTCGCCGTCGCGCCACTTGTCATTTCGGGCGGCCCGTTTCCAGGCATCATCCGGCACAAGGCCCGCCCGCTCAAAGTCGAGGCTAATCCCCGTCTTGCGCCCAAAGCCGCACGCCCGCGCTTCGGCCTGCACGGCATTCGCCCCGCACGCCAGCGCCGCGTGATACAAATACACATTGCAGGAATACTGAATCGCCGCCGGCATCGCCAAACTGCCGTGCCCCCAATGTTGCCAGCAGCGAAAACGCGCCGCTCCCAAATCGAAATAGCCGGGGCAGGCATAGCGAGTGTCAGCCCTGACCTTGCCGCTATCCAGCGCCGCCAGCAGCGTCACCAGTTTGAAGGTGCTGCCCGGCGCATATTCGCCGCCCGTCGCGCGGTTGAACAAAGGCCGCGCTTCGTCTTTCATCAGCCGCCGCCAAATGGATGGCGGAATGGATGGCGAAAAATCATTCGGATCAAACCCCGGCATGCTGGCCAGCGCCAGAATATCGCCGTTTCGCGGGTCCACCACCACCGCCGCGCCGCGCACGCCCTCCAGAACCTTTTCGGCCGCCTGCTGAATGCGCTTATCCAGCGCCAACACCACATCGCTGCCCTTCCCCGGCATCCGGCGCGACACCTCGTCAAACTTGAAGCCGGTCACATCCACTTGAATTTCCAGCTTGCCGCCCGCATTCGCCCGGAGCAGACCATCCAACCGTTTTTCCACACCCGACTTGCCCGCAAAATCCGGCAGATAATAGTGAAACTTTTCGGCCACCCCATCCGCGTTCGTGGGCAGTGCCAAATCATCCGCGCGCCCCACATAGCCAAGCAGATGACACGCCGTTGCCCCGTGGGGATAGACCCGCACCGGCTCAACGGTCAGCTCAACGCCGGGGAATGCCATGGACTGTTCGGCAAACCGCGCCACCGCCTCCTCGTCCAGGTCCCGCCACGCCACCAGCGGCAGCGGAGTTCGCCGATTCAGATGAACACGCACATCCGACGCTTGCAGTTGCCGGGGACGATCCATCACTTCGGCCAGCCGATCCAGCACATCCATGATGTTCTCAACCGTGCGCTGCACACTGCCGGGCCGACGCAATTCTTCGAGATAAAGAGAAAGACAGTAACTCGGCCGATTCTCCACCAGCGGCGCGCCGGTACGGTCATAAATCCGCCCGCGAATGCCCGGCAAGCGAACACTGCGCAAACTTTGTTTGGAGAGGCGTCGCTGAAACTCCATCGTCTGCGCGATTTGCAGACTCCACAACCGGGAGACCATCACACCGAACAGGCCCAGCATCACCACCCACAGCAAGACCAGCCGCCATACCTGAACTTTAATCACATCCCGCTCGCGGCTCATCAGGCACGATCCTCCCATGTCCCAAGCAACCGCTCCATGCCGCGAATCAGCCAAAACCATACCGGCGCCAGCACCGCCGCCAACACCGCCGCCCCCGCCATGCGCAACAAACATTCATTCCGCGACAACATCACCGACCCCTGCAACCGCAACAGCAACGCCAGCGTGCCCGTGGAAGCCGCCGCGCAAATCGCCCCCAGCCCCATCACCATGTGCGCGCGCCGCATATGAAAATCATGCCGCAGACGCCACGCCAGCCACCCCGCCACCAGAAACGCGCAAGCCGAATAACCCAGCGGAACCAAACTCAAGGAGTCTTCCAGCAGCCCCGACAGCAACGCGGTTAACACAAAATAGACGGGCTTCTTATTCACCGCCACATACAGCACCCCCGCCAACAAAAACGGAAACGCCGGCTGGCCCATGTGCTGCCACGCCGGAATCACCACCTGCAGGGTCGCGCCCGCCAGAATCCAAAAAATCATGACCAGCAGCGTCATGGAGTTTCCCCTTCGGCGGCCCGGCCATCCACCAGCCCCATATCCACGGACGAATCCTCCATGACCGCCTGTTCCAAATCCTGTTCGGTGGCAACAACAAACGCGTACTCCAACCGCCCAAGGTCCGCCGCCGAATTCAGCCACGCCGTTTGATACAGCCCCGCCTCATCCGGCTCTACATTCCGCACATGCCCCACCAGCAACCCCTTGGGGAACAAACCGCCCAGCCCCGACGTAACAATTTCATCCCCCTCCTGCACATCCGCATCCTTCAACAGAAAATCAATACGCGCCACCGGCTGTTCCCCCGGCTTGGCCCCCACCCCGCTCATCACGCCAAACACGCCGGAGCGCGACAACCGCACCGCCACCTTGCACGTCGGGTCCGAAAGCAACAACGCGTCCGCCGTTCGCGCGGACACCGCCACCGTCCGCCCGACCAAACCATCGGCGGTAATCACGGCGCGCTCATCCATCACCCCGGAATGAGCCCCTTGGTCCAGACGAATCGTTTGCCACCAGCCCGTGCTATCCCGCCCAATCACTTCGCACGACACCAGCCGATTCGGCGAGCGACGCACAAACCCCAGCAATTCGCGCAACATTTGGTTGTTGCGCTCCAAGTCGCGCGCCATGCGCATTTCCCCGCGCAAATAAACAATTTCCTCCGTCAGCGCGCGATTTTCCAGCGCAAGGTCCCGCCACCCCCGCATATACCGGAAAATATCCTGCATCTCACGCACCCCGCCCCGCAACGCCGCCTGCAAGGGGCTGATGCCATCGCGGACCGCCCCCTTTACACGCTGCGAGGTCGCGTCCGGCAAATTCATCATCACCAGCACGGCCAGCGCCACGGCGCTCAGGGCTATCCATTTACGATCTTTCATCTCTCATCCGGTTGCCAAGCAACACCCGCATCCAACCGGAAGGGGAAGAAAAATCAGCCAAGGAATGAATGGAACGCCGCCCAACGGCGGCACAGGCCTTAAGAGCCCGAGGAAACTTTGCGCAGGAAATTCAGCTCGTGCAGCACGACACCCGTGCCTTCCGCCACTGCGCTAACCGGGTCCTCGGCCACATGAACCGGCAACCCTGTTTGTTCCGCGATAAGCTTGTCCATCCCGCGCAACTGCGAGGTGCCGCCTGCCAACACCAGCCCGCGATCCACCAGGTCCGAAGACAATTCCGGCGGACAGCGCTCCAAGGTGATGCGGATCGCTTCAATGATGGCCGACACCGGCTCTTGCAGAGCCTCGCGAATTTCCTCCGAGGTAATCGTCAGCGTCTTGGGCAGGCCCGCGACCAAATCGCGGCCCTTCACTTCCATGCTGACTTCCTCATTCAGGGGATAGGCCGAGCCGATCTGAATCTTGATCTCCTCCGCCGTCCGCTCGCCAATCATCAGGTTGTACACCCGCTTCAGGTACTGAACAATAGCCTCATCCATTTCATCGCCGCCGACGCGCACACTGCGGCTCAACACAATTCCGGCCAGGGAGATAATCGCCACCTCAGTAGTGCCGCCGCCCATGTCCACAATCATGTTGCCCGCCGGCTCCTGGACCGGAAGGCCCACGCCGATTGCCGCCGCCATTGGCTCTTCAATCAAATAAACCTCCCGCGCCCCGGCATGGGTCGCGGAATCCTTGACTGCTCTCTTCTCTACTTCCGTAATACCACTGGGAACCGAAATAATAATCCGCGGCCGTACCACCCACTTGCGATTATGCGCCTTGCGAATGAAATACCGCAGCATTGCCTCGGTCACCTCGAAATCAGCAATCACGCCGGCCTTCATCGGACGGATGGCCACGATATTCCCCGGCGTGCGGCCCAGCATCCGCTTGGCCTCTTCGCCCACCGCCAGCACGCGGTTCGATCCCTGCTGGATCGCCACTACAGACGGCTCGCGCAACACAATACCCCGGTCCTTGACATACACCAAGGTGTTGGCTGTGCCTAAATCAATACCAATGTCGTTCGAAAAATAACCTAAAAGCCAGCTAAACATCTGGACTCTTCCTAATTAAGGGCCTGATCGCTCTTCTAACCGGCGCATAATGCTCATTCATTTATCGCCGCGTCAAGCTTCAAAAGGACTTTTCCGCTCTCAACTTTTCCCTGGCGCCCCCCTGCATCCCCCCTCGCGCGCCATTTGGCCCCCCTCCTCAGCGGCCCCGCAACGCCGCGTGAATCCACGCCGCCAGCTTGGGCCCAATATCCGGCGCGGCGGCAATTTCCTCCTCACTCGCCCGCCGCAGCCGATCCACCGACCCGAAATGCACCAGCAATTTTCCCTTCCGCTTGGGGCCAATCCCCGGAATGTCATCCAAAATGGACTCCCGGATGCGCTCCGTTCGCAACTTGCGGTGATACGTCAACGCAAACCGATGCGCCTCATCCCGAATCCGTTGAATCACCCGCAACGCCGGCGAATCCGCCGCAAACCAAAGCGGCGCCGCCGCATTTCTGGGATCGTGATACAACTCCTCAAACCGCTCCGCAATCCCCGCCACCCGCACATCCGGCAACCCCAGCGCATCCAACTCCGCGCGCGCCGCCCGCAACTGAGTAATCCCGCCATCCACCAGCACCAAATCCGGCAGCGCTTCGCGCTCCCGCTGCGCGCGCGAAAAGCGACGCCGAATCACCTCCGCCATCGAAGCCGGGTCGTCCGCCCCCACCACTGTTTTAATTCGGTACATCCGATACCGCGCCGGCGTCGGCATCCCCCCCACCGCCACCACCCGGCTCGCCACCGAACTCGTCCCCGAAATATTGGAAATATCGTAACACTCAATCACCTCCGGCAACGCCGGCAACCCCAATTGCGCCTGCAACTCCGCCAGCCCCTTCCGCGCCTCTTCCATCTTGATGCGAAGACTCTTGCGCCCCCGCACCTTTTCCTGAATGCCCTTCAGCAACAGCAAATACATATCACGCAATGCCGCCGCCTGCTCAAACTTCATTTCCTGAGCCGCACTCGCCATCTGCTGACGCAAAGGCTCCAGAAATTCGCGGCGCTCCCCATCCAGAAACGCGCACGCCAGCAACACCCGTTCCCGATACTCCTCAGGCGTCACCTTGCCCACGCACGGCGCGGAACAATAGCGTACAATCTCATTCAGGCAATGCTTGTGATCCTCCGGCGTCGGCGCGCGCGGCGAACACCGCCGCAAACCAAACTGCTTATCCAAAAACTCCAGCGACACCCACGCCGCCGCCGACGACGCATAAGGCCCCCAATACCGCGCCCCGTCCTCCTTCCGCAAGCGCACCGCATCAAAACGCGGAAACGGCTCCAGCAAATTCACCCGCAACAGCAAAAAACGCTTATCGTCCTTCAACGACACATTATATCGCGGCCGATACTCCTTAATCAGACGGCTCTCCGTCAGCGTAGCCTCCGCTTCGCTCTTCAGCGCCAGAAAATCCAAATCATCAATACTGCGAATCAAGCCGCGCAATTTCGGGTCCGCCTTCGCCCACGTCCCGCGCCGGAAATACGACGACACCCGCGCCTTCAAACTCACCGCCTTGCCAATATAAATAATCCGCCCCTGCCGGTTGCGCATCAGGTACACACCCGGCTTATCCGGCAGCGCCGCCAGCTTCGCCTTCACTTTTTCCGACACCGAAAACATGCCGCCCTAATCGGTCGCCTCCAGCTGAAACGCCTGCGCGCTGACACTCGACCGCGCGAAACACTCGAAAAAACAATCCGCAGCGGTCGCCATCAGCGGGTACTCAAACACCTTCCCCCCCCGCGCCAACTCGCCCCCCCCCGGCCCTTTA
>DBPO01000004.1 GCA_002304915.1 Verrucomicrobia bacterium UBA1418 | reverse complement strand
GGAGGGGGTAGGGGGGGGGCGTGGATAAGAGGCCGAAGGATAAGGGTGAGGAGTCCGCGCATGTAATCGCGGAACGATACGAAATCCGCGATGTGATTGGTTCGGGCGGTTCGGGGGCTGTCTATCGGGCGTGGGATACGCAATTGCAGCGTTTTGTCGCGGTGAAGCGCTGGCATGCGCCTGCGATGAAGTCGGCGGAGACGGAGGGTATTGAGCGGCTGTGGCGCGAGGCGATGACGCTGGCGGCGGTGCAGCATCCCAATATCTTGACAATTCATGATTTCGGGGTGGATGACGAGGGGCCTTATGTGGTGATGGAGTTTCTTTCGGGGGAGTCGCTGGATCGGGTGGTTCGGCGCGGGCCGCTGGATGTCAACGGTTTTGCGGAGGCGGCGCAGCAGACGCTGGAGGCGCTGATTGCGGCACATCAGACGGGGATGATTCACCGCGACATCAAGCCGCAAAATATCATGCGGATGCGGCTGGCGAGCGGCGCGTGGCAGTATAAAATTCTGGATTTCGGGCTGGCGCGTTTTGCGGAGCAGCCGACGGTGCAAAGCATGGAGGGGAATACGGCGATTTATGGTTCGATTTTGTATATCGCGCCGGAGCAGTTGCGGCATCAGCCGCTGGATGCGCGCACGGACCTGTATTCGCTGGGCTGCACCTATTATTATTTGCTGTCGGGTTGCGACGCGATTGAGGGGGAGACGATTCCGCAATTGATTACGAACCGGATGACCCAGCCGGTGAAGCCGCTGGCTGAACGGCGGCCGGAGTTGCCTGAGGCGCTTTGCGATTGGGTGATGAAGATGATGGCGTTTGAGCCGGACGACCGTTTTCCTTCGGCGACGGCGGCGTTGATTGCGTTGCATAAGATTATGCCCACGGCCGTGCGGCCGGCGTCCATTCGGGTGATGCCGACGGGGCCGATTCCGGTGGCTGACGGGGGCGGCGGGGGCGGCGGGGGTGGTGCGAGTGGCGCGGCGGCGGCGAATCTGGCGCGCACCGGGGCGTTGAAGCTGCCGCCTTTGCCGAAGCGTCCGGGCAAGGGCGTTGCGGCGGCTCCCAAGGCGACGACCTGGCAACGGATGCTGCCGCTGCTGACGGCGCTGGCGATTGCGGCGGCGGGGCTGGTGCTGTGGTTTTTGCCGCGCGGTGAGCAGAGCACGGGCGCGCCGGTGGTGGTGGTGCAGGAATATGACCCGGACACGTTGGCGGGGCCGGTGGAGCGTGTTATTACGATTTGGCCGAAAACGATTGCGCCGGAGCGACGCCCGCTGATTCAACAATATTATGAGCAGTTGCGCGATTTGCCGGGGCGTCATTGGGGCAGCATCGGCACGATTTTGGAATCGCTGGCGGTTTTGCAGTTCAACGAGAAGTTTGACCCGCAGGAACGGGTGGCGCTTGCGAATTTGACGTATCACGACACGGAGGGGCGGACGCTGGGCGAGCTGGATGTTGTGATTTGGAATGTGAAGGAGGAGCGGGGCGAAATTGCGTATGAGGCGGCGAATTCGTCCAAGTTGCATCGCAAGGGGACAGGCTCGCGCAATCAGGTGCGGCGTTTTCAGGAGGCGATTGAACATGATGCCGTCGCCAAGGTGATGAATCCGTATGACGCGAAGTGGTCGGTTCGTCCGGAGCAATTCAAGGGGGTTCAAATTGCCATTTTGGGCAATCAGGGGGCGCTGGCGGCGGGGTTTGACGCGGAGGTGGACATTACCCGCGCGGAGACGGAATTTCTACAGCGCCGGTTGCTGGATTATCGCAAGGCGATTCAGGAACACGGCGAGCAATTCCGGATGCCGGAACGTTGAGGGGCGTCAGGGGGCGGGGCTGCGCTGGCGGACGACTTCGTAGAGGAGGATGGTCGCGGCGGCGGCGACATTGAGGGAGTCGGCCTGGCCGTGCATGGGGATGCGGACTTGTTCGTCGGCGGCGGCCATCCATTCGGGGCTCAGGCCGAATTGTTCCGCGCCAACGATGATGGCGATGGGGCCGGTCATGTCCAGAGCGGTGTAGAGTTTGGAGGCGTGGGGCGAGGCGGCGACGGAGCGTATGCCTTGCCGGCGGAGCCAGGCAATGGTTTCCGGCGTGCCGGCTTCGGCCAGCGGAACGGTGAAGAGGGTGCCGATGCTGGCGCGGACGACGTTGGGGTTGTTGATGTCCGTGCAGCGGTCGCAGACAATCAGCGCATCTGCTCCGGCGGCATCGGCGGTGCGCAACATGGTGCCGAGGTTGCCGGGTTTTTCGATGTGTTCGGCCACGACGATGAATGGGCGGGGGGGCAGGCGGAGGTCGGCGAGGGTGCGGCGGATTTGCGGGCAGAGGGCGAGGAGTCCTTCGGGGCGGTCGCGGTAAGCGATTTTTCGGAAGACGGGCGGGGTGCATTCAATGAGCTGGGCTCCTTTTTCGGCGCAACCGGCGACCAGCGCGGGTTCGTTTTCGCCCTGGTAGAGTTCGGGGCAATAAAAGAGCTTGAGGATGGGGATTTGGTTGTCGAGGGCGCGTTTGACTTCGCGGTAGCCTTCGACAATCAGCAGCGCGTGTTCGTCCCGATGGGACCGCTGGCGCAGTTTGACGACTTCCTTGATGCCGGCGTTTTGCAGGCTGCTGACCAATTGCGGGCTGGCGGACATGGGGTTTAGCGGGCTTTCCAGGTTTTCTTGGACGGCACGAGGCCGAGCAAATCAATGGCGCGGGCGAGGCCGTACAAGAAGTAGAGCACGCACAGGCGCAAAAAGAGGATGGGGGAATTGGCGCGGCTGGCAATCAGCAGGGCCGGGCCAGCGATGACGGCGAGGAGCGGGAGGAGCAAGAGCCAGTACCCAGGCGAAACGAGGAGGGCGGCGATTGGCGCGAGGATGGCTATCAGGAGGGTTATCAGGAAGGCGATGGAGTAGTAGATGGCGTTTGCGCCGGCCTTGCCGCCGGAGCTGGCGAGAATAGTGGCGTAGGCTTTGCGATTGGCATGCCAGAGCTGCTGCCGGAAGTATTGGCGGAGCGTGGCGGGTTCGCCCCAATGCGTGACGTGGAGGGTGGGGAGGGCGAGCACTTCGCAACCGGCCTGGCTGGCGCGGAAGGCAAAGTCGGTGTCTTCTCCGGTGGAGAGGGATTCGTCAAAGGAGGGCACAACGTCCAGCAGGGCGCGGTTGAACAGCATGTTGCGCGTGGTAATCAGGCGGAAGGCTTCCGTGGTGACGGGTTCGTTGGTGTCGGTTTGGGCGGCTGGATTTTTCAGGTGCCAATGTGCGTGCCAGGCGCGTTGAACCCAGTTGCCGGTTTTGGGCGGGCGCACGGGGTAGCCGAGCATGACGGGGGTGGGTTTCAACAGCCACGGGGCGGCGTGCATGAGCCAATCGCGGGCGGGGACGCAGTCGCCATCGAGGAACGCGAGGGCGTTGCCGCGAGCCATGCGCAGGGCTTGATTGCGGCATACGGGGATGGATGCGCCGGGCAAGACGGCGCATTCGTCGAACCCCGCCTGGCGCGCCACGTCCACGGAGTTATCTGTGCTGCCGCCGTCCACGAGAATGGTTTCCAGCCGCCAGCCGGGAGGCCGTTGCAGGCGATCCAGCGCGGCTTTCAGATTCGCGAGGTGGGGGGCTTCATTGAGCGACACCACCATCACGGATAAAACATGTTGCGCGGGTGTTGTCATTTTTTACGTGGCAGTTGGTTGGCGGCCCACTGGGTTTGCGAGGCCATGCCGAGAAGAATTTGCACATCTTTTTCGGTCAATGTGCCGCGAGAAAGGATGCGGCGAATGCCCAGCATCATGTGGTCGGCGGTGTCGGGGGTCATGAAGCCGATGTCCAACAGCGCCTGCCGCCATTTGGCAAACATCGTTTCGCGCATGGCGGAAGAGGATTCCAGCGAGCGCTCCTGCGGAGGCTCGAAGGTGCCGGAGACCACGAAAAGTTCGTAGGCGCAAATCATGACGGACATGGCCACATTCAGGGATTTGTAATTTTCGGAGGACGGGATGCGGATGAATTGGGTACACAGCGCGAGGTCGTCCAGGGACAGGCCGTTGTCTTCCGAGCCGAACAGGATGGCGACGGGGGTGTCTTGCGCCGCCTGGAGGAGGCGCGGCGCCCACTCGTGCGGCGTTTTGGAGTGCTCGCGGTAGAGTCCGCCGCGATTGGAGGTTCCGGCGACCAGGCCGCAATCGGCGACGGCTTCGGCGACGGTGGGGAATTCTTTGCGGTTCTGGAGGATGTCGCCCGCGTGACAGGCCATTGCCGCGGCGTCGTTCATGTCCATGCCGGGGCGGGGGTTCACGAGCACTAATTGCGACAGGCCCATGTTCATCATGGCGCGGCAGGCCGAGCCAACATTGCCGCCATAGATGCTGTTGACCAGCACAATTCGAATGTTATCCAAGGGAGACATTGGCTGGGCATCATAGCGAAATGGGGCGGGAAAACAATCCGAAGCGTGAGGGGGCGGCAAAACAGGGTTTTGAAAACGGGCGCGAATTGGTAGGCTGGAGCTGTGAGAAAGTCGTTCATCGTTTCGCTTCTGGCGCTGGGCGTGACGTCCGCGGTGACTCAGGTTCTGATGCTGCGGGAGCTGCTTATCACTTTTTACGGGAATGAATTTTTTATCGGGTGGACGCTGTTTGCCTGGCTGTTGTGGACGGGCATCGGGGCGGGGGTGGCGAGCGGGTGGCGGGGGCATCACGGGGACGGGCTGACGGGGCTGAAAATCTGCCATTTGCTGGCGGCGGTTTTATTGCCCGTGACGATATTGCTGGTTCGGAGTGTGCGCTTGTGGGCCAGCCCGGTTCCCGGCGCGAGTCCGAATTTGATGTTTGCCATGTTGCAGGCGGTGATTGTTTTGGCGCCGGTTTGTTTGGCGCTGGGGGCGCAATTTGTGTTTGCGGCGCGGGCGTGGGGGCAGTATCTGGAGGCGTCGGAGGGCGGGGAGTCGTTCAGCCGTTCCTATGCGTGGGAGACGGCGGGGTTTGTCATTGGCGGCTTTTTGTTCAGCTTTCTTTTGGTGACGTGGAATGAGTTCGCGGTTGCCGCCGCTTTGGGCGGGCTGAATGTTCTGGTTATCG
>DBPO01000050.1 GCA_002304915.1 Verrucomicrobia bacterium UBA1418 | reverse complement strand
TCGCCGCGAGTGATGGCCCGCAGGCGGTCCACGCTGAAAGCCTCGCAGGTATAGGCGGCGGCAACGGTGGCATTGACCAGCGCATCGTGCAGATTTTCGCGGGTGATTTTGCCGTGCGCGGCAAGCGTGCCAATCAGACCGCCGGCAAAGGTGTCGCCCGCGCCGGTGGGGTCGAGCACATCAACCAGCGGCCAGGCGGGCACGATTAAAATGTCGTCCTTGCTCATCAAAAACGCGCCGTGTTCGCCTTTCTTGATGAGGGCATATTGCGGCCCCATCTCCAAAATTTTATGGGCGGCTTTCAGGAGCGAGCCTTTGCCGGTCAGATGGCGGGCTTCGTGTTCATTGACGGTCAGCAAGTCCACGCGCCGAATCACGCCCAGCAACGCCTCGCGGGCGGTGTTAATCCACAAGTCCATGGTATCGAGCACCGTAAAGCGCGGCTTTTCCATTTGGTCAAGGACTCGCGCTTGCAGGGCGGGCGCGATATTGCCCAGACACAGGAACGGGCTGGCGCGGTAGGCTTCCGGAATCACGGGGTTGAAGTCCGCGAACACGTTGAGGTCGGTGCAATGGGTATGGCGGTTGTTCATGTCGTCTTCGTAAACGCCGCTCCAGTGGAAAGTTTTGCCCGGCTCGCGCTGCAAGCCCTGGGTATCCACGTTGGCGTTCAGAAAAACCTCCATGTAGGCCTGGGGAAAATCTTCGCCGACGACACCGACGATGCCGGTGCGGGCGAACAAAGCGGCGGCGATGCTGGTATAGCTGGCGGAACCGCCCAGCAACTTTTCATGCGCGGCTTTGGAGGTTTTAACGCTGTCGAAGGCTACCGAGCCAACCACGACAATATCGGGAGTGGTGGATTTGTTCATGAGCATCCTTTGTTATGCCGCGACAAACACGCGCGGCGGCGGCGGAATCAATCCGCCATTTGTTCTTCAATAAGCTGACACAGGGCATGCACAATCATGCCGTGCCCTTCCTGAATCCGGGCAGTAACGGTGGAACTGGTCACGCACAAGGGCTGGTGCGCCAGACCGGCGAGCTGCCCGCCCTGCCCACCGGACAGAGCCACGGTCCAGATTCCCGAAGCGCGCGCCACTTCAGCGGCGCGACACACATTCGCGGCGTTTCCGCTGGTGGAAATGGCCAGCAGAATGTCACCGGAGCGGCCCAGCGCCTCAACCTGCTTGGAAAACACTTGCGCGTAGTCGTAATCGTTGGCAATGGCGGTCAGAATGGAGGTGTCCGTGGTGAGCGCGATGGCCGCGTAGGGGCGGCGTTCACACTGGAAGCGATTGACCAGCTCGGCGGCGAAATGCTGGGCGTCGGCGGCGCTTCCGCCGTTGCCGCAAACAAGGATTTTGCCGCCCTGTTTCAGGCAGGCCACCATTTTGGCGGCAACGGCTTCAATGGTCGGGCGCAGCGTGGTGAGCACCTCATGGGCGACATCCAAATGCCCTTCGGCAAAGCGGTCCCAATCCATACCGCGCGCTCCCCTACTCCGTTTCGGCCGCGGCGGGCCGCTTCTTGCGTGCGCGGATTTCGTTGACTTCGATGGAGACGCCGCGCAAATCGCAAGTGCCCAGATGTTCTTCGAGAATTTCACGCACGCGGACTTGCATCAGCTTGCACATTTCCGGGATGCGGGTGCCTTCGCGCACGCCAAGAGCCAGGCCGACTTCCAGCGCGCCGCGCTGCACACGCAAATGGTTTTTCATCCAGACCACCGCGGCGAACTCATCTTTCAGCTTGTCCAGATAGTCCTGCACGGCAACGGCGTTCACGCTGACGGTGCCATTTTCGTTTTCAAAAGTGATGAACGTGGGCTGCCGACGCCAGCGCAGGCCGGCCAGCAGGTAAATGAAAACATAAAACAGCACCGCCACGCCCACCATCACCCGCGCCCATGGGGGCAGGCCGATGCAGTAATCGTGAGCCGCTTGCAGATATTGCGGATACGCGGGCGAAACAATCAAGGCCAGTCCCGCCGCGGCCAGCGACAGGAACAAAATCAAACCAAGTGTAAAATGGATGGCTTTCATGGGTATTCTCCTGACTTCATCTCCTATATCCTAGTTCGCGGCGCGTTGCACTCAAAAAACTCCGGTGGTCACCTCATACAGATAAGCCGCGGTTTCGCTAATCATCGTTTTAATGCCTTCGGAGCACCGCCACCAGTCGCCGGGGCCGAAATCCGGCGGGGTCAGGGCCAGGCACCCAATCTCGGCGGCGGGGCCGAATTCGCGGCGAAAGGTCCGCCAACTGCGCCGGGTGTGCGGGCCGGAACTGACCAGATTGAAGGCCGTCAAATCAGGCGCGGCCGCTTTCAAGGCGCGAGCGGATTCGCGGGTGCGGTCCCGCTGAACTTTCTGCGCGGGCGCAGCCACCACCTTGAAAGCCCCGGTCACGCCCATTTTATCCAGACGGGCATGGGTCATTTCCGCGAACGTTTTCCATTCGACGAGATAGCTGCCCTGCGACAGCGGGCCGCCCGTGGTATAGATGGTTTCAACCCCGTTGGTTTCCGCCCAGGCCACGGCTTCCTGAATCTGCTCGTCCTCCATCCAGCCTTCGATGACCAACACCGGCGCGGCAATCGGCGCGTTGGGCGACATGAAAGGATAGGCCGCGAAGCGAACAACCCCCACCCCCCCGATGAGAAACACCAGCGCAAGAAAACAGCCGTGGCGGAATGCGTGTTTTTTCACGATTGGCGCTTGGCTTTCGGCAGGCGCTTGACCGGAAAACTGCGCGGCATGTTTTTCAGGTCGGGAACCTGCATCCGTTTACCACAGGTGGGACACTCCACCAGCTCGCCGAACAACTCCCGGCCCGCATCAATTTTTTGCGAGCAATCCGGGCAGGCGAATTTCAGGCTGATGACATCTTTTCGCGAAAGAATCCACGGTTTCATGCCGCCATTGTGCGCCAGTTGCCGACCGCTGGCAAGCCCGCAAAACACGCGCCCGCCGTCGCGCGGGAGCGGCTCCGACTCAATAGCCCCTCCAGCGCGTGGAGGGCATCACAACACCCCCCGCCTTGTCCACCTGAAGAAGGGCCGGGTCCAATTCTTCGATAAATTGGGACGGAGCGCACATCATCAGCCCGCCATCGCGCATTTTTCGCATGCGCGGCACGCTCAGCCAGAGATAATTCTTGGCGCGGGTCACGGCCACATAAAAGAGGCGGCGCTCCTCGGCCAGCGTGGCGTCCTCCTCCAGCGAGCGCACCGCCGGGAACATGCCCTCCACCAGCCAAAGCACAAACACAGCCTTCCATTCCAGCCCCTTGGCCTGATGAATCGTGCTGAGGCGGATGCTTTTCGCGGGCGTGGCTTTGTGCAGGTTTTGTTCCGTGTCCAGGTTGGTCAACAGCGCCATTTCGCTCAAAAACGCGGCCGTATCGGCATATTTGGCGGCAAAGCTCATCAGCTCGTCAATATCTTCAATTCGCTGGCGGGCATTATCAAAGGTGTCTTCGGCATAGTCCGCGTAAAAATGCTCCGTGAAGCGCAGGATGGACTCATCGGGGCGGTCCAAAACAGCGCCGGTTTCGTCATCGGCAAAAACGCCCTCCATGGCGGCCTGCCAGAGCGGCTGGGCCTCCTTGGGCAACAGCTCCAGCAATTTGGCGCGCTTGGCGGCGTCGCGCAAATTGGCGTGCTCGCCCAGCGCGCGCCACAGGGACTGCGCTTTCTTCGGCCCCACCTTCGGCAGCATTTCCACCATGCGGCTGAACGCGAGGCTGTCCGCCGGATTGGCCGCCAGCCGCAACAGGGTGCAAACATCCTTGATGTGCGCCTGCTCGAAAAAGCGCACACCGCTCATCAGCACATAGTCCATCCGGGCGCGCGCCAGCTCCATCTGCAATTCCATGGAGTGGAAATGCGAGCGATACAAAACCGCGATTTCTCCCGACTCGACCGCGCCGGAATCCAGCAACTGGCGCACCTTGGCCACGATATAGCGCGCCTGATGCCCGCCATCGGTCACCTTCACCAGGGTCGGCTTGACTTCCGCCGGGCGGGTGGCCCGCAGTGTTTTCTGAAATTGGTCCGGGTTGCCGGCAATCACCTGATTGGCCACGTCCAGAATGCTTTGCGTGCTGCGATAATTTTCTTCCAGCGTGAAAATCTGCGCTTCGGGGTAGCGCTTGGGAAAGGAAAGGATGTTTTGCACGGCGGCGCCGCGCCAGGAATAGATGCTTTGGAAGTCGTCGCCCACCGCCATCAAATTGCGATGGCGCGCGGCAATAATATCCACAAAGTCCGCCTGCAGAGCGTTGGTGTCCTGATATTCATCCACCAGCACATGCTGCATGCGCTCTTGGTAATAGGCGGTGACATCGGTGTGCTCGCGCAGCAGGCGCAGCCCGTTGACGAGCAAATCGTCAAAATCCATGGCATTCAGCTCGCGCTTGCGTTGCGCATAGCGCTCGGCAACTTTCAAGATGCCCGCAATATCCACCTCATGCCCCGCGAAGTGGTCCTTCACCGTGTCGGCCAGCTCAACGCCGCGATTGGCGGCCAGACTAATCACGGTATTCAACACCCGAGGCTTGGGAAATTTTTTATCCTTGAGGCCCAAATCCGTGACACAATGCTTCAGCAAACGCAGGGAGTCGTCTTCATCCAAAATGCTGTAATCGTTGCCATAGCCCAACAGGGCCGCATTTCGTCGCAGCATGCGGTTGGCCGCGTGATGGAACGTGCCGCCCCACATGCCCCCCACCCCGCCGCCCACCAATTGCGCGGCGCGGTCGAGCATCTCGCGGGCGGCGCGATTGGTGAACGTCAGCAGCAGAATCCGGCGCGGGTCCACCTGTCGTTCCAGCACCAGCCAAGCCACGCGGCAGGTCAGCGTTTGGGTTTTGCCCGTGCCCGCCGCCGCAATCACCAGCGCCGGACCATCCGGCGCCGTGACCGCGCGCAATTGCTCCGCGTTGAGCTGTTGGGCGGGCTGAAAGAGCATGGAATTACGGCGTCGCCGGCGACGCAGCCGCCGCGACCAGGTCCGCCACGGTCAAGGCGCCGAAGCCCTGATCCAGCCCGGTCTCGATTTTTGACAGCATGGATTTGAGCGCCGGGTCAACCATCAGGCTCTTTTCCAACTCCAGATTATCGCCGCCCGCGCGCATCATATCGGAAACCACGTTGCGCAACGGCAGGTTTTCCGGCGCGCGCATCAGCACAAAACCGGCGTCACGCCCGGCCACCTGCGCCAGATAGCCTTGGCGGGTCAGCACGGCGATAACCGAGTTAATCAAGCGAATCGGCGCGCGATTTTTACGCGCGAAAACCGCGACGCTGAAAACGCCGGTGCCCTTCACCATCACCATGCCGGCCTGCCGCAGAATCATCAGCGCCACCAGAATGCGCATCCGCGTGCTGGCGGAATCCGCGGCGCTTTCCAACTGAAACGTATCCGAGTTTTGCAACGCAAAGGCCAGCTCCGCGCCCAGCAGCAAAATCACCCACGTCACATACATCCAGAACATGAACACCGGCACGGCCGCAAACGCGCCGTAAATGAAGTTATACCGCGCCACGCCCACCTGCATCACGGTGAAAACCTTCATCCAGCCCAGAAAGACAACCGTCGTGAGCAAACTGCTCGCCATCGCCGGGCGCAAGCGCACGGTCGTGTTCGGCACCAGCACAAAAAGCACGCCCAGCGCCAGCCACAAAATGAACAGCGAAATCAGGTTTTGTGCCCAGGCCGTCAAATCCACCTGAAAAAATGTCTGATTGAAAGCCACTTGCGCACGCAAGCCGCCCGCCACGCCCAGCAGCAGAGGCACCAGCACCAGCACGCTTGTATAGTTCGCGATTTGCCGCGGCAAACTGCGATCCTTCGCCACGCCCCAGACCCGGTTGAAGCTCTTTTCCACGTTGGCCAACACCAAAACGGCCGTAAGCACAAAAAAGGCCAACCCAATCCACCCCAGCGCGAAGAAGTTGGTGGTGTTGACGATGTCCAGAATCTGATTCCAAAAGGTTTGGAAGGATTCGGGCATTTCCTGCACCCATTCCGCGTGGAGAAGGTTGTCCAATTGGTCGCTCCCCATGCCAAACCCCTTCATCAACGCGAAGGCCACCGCCAGAATGGGCACCAGCGAGGTCAGCGTCACAAAGGTCAACGATGACGCATGAATCGTCAGGTCATCTTCAATGTAGCCCTTGAACAGCAGATGCCCCACGCGGATAATCCGCGCCGGCAGGCTTTGGATTTGCCCGTCCGGGCCGGGCAACTTCCCCACGGCGCGCAAGGCAAAGGTTTTTATTTTATTGATTCTTTCGAGCAGTTTCATGGTCGCACCTCGGTTAGGGGGTGGTCTTGACTTCAAGAAGGTTCTAGCAGACTTGCCGGCATTTCGCACTCATTATTCATGCCGCCGTGCGCCAGGCGGCGCAGAGCCGGCGCCAACAACGAAACGCTACGCCTTCGCGATGACGCCGGAGGCCAGCACAATGTCGCCCTGATAGCACACGGCTATCTGGCCGGGCGTGATGGACAACTGCGGCTCGCGAAAACGCACCTGCAAGCGACCGCCCTCCAAAGCGCTCACCGTCGCCGCCGCAGCCCGATGACGCTGGCGAATCTGCACCTGAGCGTCCACGGGCTGTTCCGGCGGCCCCGCCCAGCCCACCCAGTTCACGTCCTCGGCAATCAATTCCGTGGCGTATAATTCTTCGCGCGGCCCGACAATGACCCGATTGCCGGGGGCGTCCACCGCCAGCACATACCACGGGGTGCCGCCGCCGCCCAGCCCCAGCCCCTTTCGCTGGCCAATGGTGTAGTGAATGATTCCACGGTGCCGCCCCAGCACCCGCCCGTCGCGCGTGACCACGTCGCCCGGCGCGGCATCCCCCTGCCGGAACAACACGGAGTAATCCGCGCATTCGATGAAATCCTGACTCTCCTCACGCAGGGCGAGGTCCTCCCAGCCCTCCCCCCGCGCAATCTCCCGCACCTCTTCCTTCAGTAAATCGCCCAGCGGAAACATCAACTCCGCCAATTGCCCCTGTTGCAGGCGCGAAATGAAATAGGACTGGTCCTTCTCCCCATCGCGTCCGCGCCGCAACTGCCAGCGTTGCGAGGCTTCGTCGAAACCAACGCGGGCGTAATGGCCCGTGGCAAACTTGTCAAACGCCACGCCTTGCGCGCGGGCCTGTTCGAGCAGAAAACCAAATTTCATGCGCTGATTGCACACCGCGCACGGATTCGGCGTCCGCCCCGCCAGATATTCTTCGCGGAAATAGCTCAAAACCGTTTCGCGGTATTCGCTCGCCAGCGAAATCACCCGATGCTCAATACCGAGGCGGGCGGCCATCTCCCGCGCGGCGGCCAAATCCCGCGCCTCGCCCGGCCCAAAGCAGCCGGACAGCCCCAGGTCCGGTATCGGCAGCGACCCATCCCAAATGCTCATGGTCAGCCCGATGACCCGCCAGCCCTCCTGCTTCAGTCGCCAGGCGGCCACCGCGGAATCCACGCCGCCACTGAGACCGACGGCCACGCTGCCTTTGAATGTACGCATGAGAAGAACCTTACCCTGTTCCGCCCTTCATCGCCATTTCCTTTATTTGAAAACACCCGGAAAATCTCTGATTGTTCACAACTGGATTATTATATAGGATGATTCACTGTATATGGCCCTTCGTCGGGACAATTTTGATGCGTTTTGCAGCCTGCTGGCCGGCTTGGTGGATGGGCTTGCCGCGTTTTTGGGCGTCATGGCCGCCGTTTGGATACGGTTTGACTCCGGCCTGATTCCCCTGAAACACGCCGAACTTTTCCCGCCGCGCATCATGTATGTCGCCGCGGCGGCGGTCATCGCGCCGTTGTTAATCATCATCTTCCGGCAAATCGGCCTCTACATCCGCCCCCAGTTGGGACCCTTCGGCGACAAGCTCCCGCGCCTGGTCCGGGGCGTCAGCATCACCTTGGCAACGGCGCTGGCCCTTTCGTTTGTGGTGCGCCCCGCCGATTGGCCGCCCTACTCCCGTACCGTGGCGTTGCTGGCCTTTTTCACCGTCCTCTTGTTCGTGCTCCTGGAGCGCTTCATTCTGTTCCGGCTGGAGTTGCACTGGGCGCGCCGCACCGCCCCCATCCGCCGCATTATGATTATCGGCGTGGATGAACTGGCCGCCCGCCTCCGGCGCGCTCTGGAGCGCGAGCCCCGCCTGCGCTCGCGGCTGGCCGGCTATCTCCTCCCCCGCGAGCCGGACGGCAGCGCAATCCGCCTGTCCACCGCCATCACCCCCAAGCTGGTCAAGGGCCACATCGGCGAACTGGAAAAAGTGGTGGCGGATGAGCAGGTGGACGAAATCATTCTGGCCGACCCCACCATTTCCCGCGCGCGCCTCACGGAGATTCTGTTTCACTGCGAACGCCATTTGGTTCCCTTCCGCATGGTGCCGGACTTGTACGGCGTGCTGACTCAGCGCGTGCGGGTGAACCACGTCATGGACATCCCGCTCATAGGCATCGAGCCGTGGCCGCTGGAGGCGTTCTGGAATCGCGTGCTGAAGCGGCTCGAAGACATCGCCGGCGCGCTCGTCGGGCTGGCGCTTTCCGCCCCCATCATCCTGATAGCCGCCCCCCTCATCAAGCGCAGCTCGCCGGGGCCGGTTTTCTACCGCCAAACCCGTTGCGGCATGGCCGGACACCCCTTCACGCTCTACAAACTCCGCACCATGCCGGTGGATGCCGAAAGCAAAACCGGCCCGGTCTGGACCACGGAAGACGACCCGCGCCGCACGCGCATCGGCGAATTTCTCCGCAAATTCAATCTCGATGAATTGCCGCAGTTTTGGAACGTCCTGAAAGGCGATATGTCCCTCGTGGGCCCCCGTCCGGAGCGCCCGCACTTTGTCGAGCAGTTCAAGGAAAACGTGGGCCACTACATGACGCGCCACGTCTTCAAGCCCGGCATGACCGGCTGGGCGCAGGTGAACGGACTGCGCGGCAACACCTCCATCGAGGACCGCGTGCAGCACGATTTATATTACCTCGAAAACTGGTCCCTTTCCTTTGACTTGAAAATCCTGATTCAAACCTTTTTCAATCGGCAAAACGCCTATTAACCCTTCATGAGTTCCACCGCGCCCAAAACCTGTGTCATCATTCCCGCCTACCACGAGGAAGCCCACATTGGCGACGTGGTCCGCGAAGTGCGCGACTACTGCGCCGATGTCATCGTGGTGGATGACGGCTCCAGCGACCACACGGCGCAGGAGGCAACCGCCGCCGGCGCCACGGTTTTGACGCACATCCAAAACCAGGGCAAGGGCGCCGCATTGCAAACCGGCTTTGATTACGCCCGCGAAAACGGCTATGAACTCGCCATCACCATGGACGCCGACGGCCAGCACGCCCCCTCGGACATCCCCGCGTTTTTGCAAGCCTATGCCCGCACCGGCAGCGTCGCCTTGGTGGGCAACCGCATGGACCACCCCGCCGGCATGCCGGGGCTGCGGCGATTCGTCAACCGCTTCATGTCCGCGCTGCTCTCGCGCCTGATCCGCCAGCATGTGCCGGACACCCAGTGCGGCTTCCGCTTATACCACCGCTCCGCCTTCCCCGCGGAAGCCTATGACCGGACATCCCGCCGCTTCGCCGCCGAATCCGAAATCCTGTTGCGCCTCGCCCTCGCCGGGCACAAAATCGGCGCGGTGACCATCCAAACCATCTATGGCAACGAAAAAAGCAAAGTGCGCCCGCTGGCCGACACCATCCGCTTCGTGCGGCTCTTGCGACGCTTCCGAAAAATAAGAAAAGAATTTGAGCAAACATGAAAAAACTTTCGTTGATTCTATCCCTCGCCGTCGCCCTGACCGCCCCCGCAATCCTGCCCGCCCGCGCCGAGGACGCCCCGCCGGCGGCGGTGTCCGTCGAGCTGGACGCCCAACCCGTCATCATCGAGCGCGCCACGACCGATTCCGCCGTGGAAGTCGCCCACAAAACAACGGGCCGGAAAATCGCGGAAAAATTGCGCGCCAAGGGGTTCTCCGAAAATTTCACAATCGTCGCTATTTCCACGTTGCCGATTGTGGAGCTTCGCGGGGCGGTGCCCGTCGGACATATTTTGCTGCCGGACACCGACAAATCCACGCGACTCGGCCGCGATGACCTCGCCCGCTCCGCCCGCATCTATTTCTGGGCGGTCCTCGGCAACATGATTCCCGTGCCCTTCATCCTGCTCCTGCTCGGCCCCATCTCCAACATCTGCATGAAAGTCCCCATCGGGAAAAAATTCTTTGACTGGCTCTTCACCCGAACCCGCCGCAAAACGGCCGAAATTGAAAAATACGAATTCTGGGGGCTGGCCATCTTCGTCGCCATTCCCCTGCCCGCCACCGGCGCGTGGACGGGCGCGGCGGCCGGCTGGCTGCTGGGCTTGAACTTCTGGCGCAGCATGCTGTCCATCTTTTTCGGTGTGTTGGCGGCGGGCGTCATTATGACCGCGCTGTCGCTCCTCGGCTGGATTGGCGCAGGCATCGCGCTGGTCGCTCTGATGATCTTTTTTGGTGGCATTTTGGCCCGCGCCTTGCGCAAGGTGCGGGCATAAGGGAGAACCCATGAAATCAATCGCAACACGACTCTTCAGCCTGCTCATCATCCTGGCCGCCCTCGGCATGGCCGCCGGATGCGACGAGGAAAGCCCGGCGCAAGGCTACGTGGGCACATGGAAAGGCAAAACATCCAATGGCGGCACCGTGTATTTCCTGATTGAAGAAAATCTGGTGATGGAACTCCACGTACGCGACCCGCAGGCCCATTTGTGGATTGAACAGCCCGTGCATGTGATGGGCCACGGCTTCAACCTGGACCCCGAAATCTATTCGACCGAAGACAGCCAGGTCACCTTCGAGTGCAATTTCAGCTCCAAAACCGAGGCGAGCGGCTCCTATTCCCTGCGCCAAGGCCGCCGGGTGCTGGCGGGAACCTATACCGCCTATCTTCAACAACAATAATGGTGAGCCTTCGTCATCCCCCGCCCGGCGCATCGGAGCCATCCCCCACATGGCCCCGCCCGGCTTGGTTGCGCCGTTTGGACCTCGACGCCATTTTCCCTTGGCTCAGCCTCATTCTGCTGCCCGCCTACGTTCTCTTCCCGGGCCTTAAAAGCCTCGTTTTTGTCCTCTACGCCATCTTGTTTGTCCTGAAAGTCTGGCAAAGCGGTTATGTCCGCTCCGGCCTGGAAATCTGGTTTGTGCTGGCGATTCTGGGGCTGATGCTCAGCGCCATCGGCGCGCAGGACCCCGTGCAAATTCTGCGCGCTTCCCTCCAAACGGCCCGCATCCTCTGCCTCCCGCTCCTGATGTGCCAATATCGCCCCGTCCGGAATCTGGAAACGGCTCTGGCCGTCGTATTCAGCGGCCTGGTCATTTATGGCTTGGCGCGCATGGCTTTCGTGCCGCTGGTAACCGGCTACGCCGCGGACCGCCCCTATTGTTTTTCCAATTTCTTCATGCACTCCTCCGTTATGACGTTTGCCGGCTACTTGTTCTTTCTGGTTTTGCTGTTTCACAAAGAAGGTCGCGGCTGGCGCGCGTTCAATCTGCTGAACCTGACGCTTTTCGCCGTCTTGCTGCTCTGGCATGGCGTCCGCGCCAGTTACCTCGCCGCGCTGGTGGTGACGCCGCTGATTTTGTGGCTGGAAGTTCGCAAACAAACGTTGCCGCGTCTGGGCCTCCTGCTTCTGGCGGGACTGCTGCTGGCCGGCGGCGTCTATTGGGTGCGACCGGCTGTCGCCAGACAGGTGCTGAACAAAGTGACATCCATGACCGATTCCAACTTCGGCAGCAACCGCGGCCGGCAGGTCATCTGGGCCAAAGCGCGGGAAACCTTCGCCGCCAACCCCGTGAACGGCATCGGTTACCGCCGCTTCAACAAGCGATTCGTGGAGTTGGACAACCGCGAATTTGACTCCACCTTCTGGCACGGCCACAGCGAAATCTACAGCATGTTGGCGGAAATTGGCGCGCTCGGAACGCTCTTGTGGCTGACCTTCAAAATTCGGCTCCTCACCCTCCTCTGGAGCTGGCGGCGACATCCACTCGGCGCGTTTTTATTCTTTCTGTTGGTCGCCTTTGAAATTCACAACCTTTTCGAAACCTATCTGTTCGAACGCACGGCTTATATCTTCATTTATTTGCTGCTGGGCCTCGGCTGCAATCAAATGCTGCAAAAGTCGCGCACGCCAACCACCGACCCCATCCCCGGAGCCGCATGAACACACCCTTGGTCAGCATCATTATCCCCTTTTACAACGCCGCCGCCACCTTGGCGCGCACGCTGGAAAGCATTCACGCATCCACCCACCGCAACTACGAAGTCTTGCTGGTGGATGACGCCAGCACGGACGAAAGCCCGAAGATTGCCGCCGCCTTCGTCCGCGAAGACGCCCATGTGCGCCTGCTCACCAACGAGCACAACCGCCACGTCTCCTTTTGCCGCAACCGGGCGCTCGACTTGGCCCGGGGCGATTATGTGTCCTTCGTGGATAGCGACGACTGGATTTCGCCCGACTGGATCGCCAACCTCCTGACGGCGGCCGATGAAGCCGACGCGGAAGTCGTCATCGGAAAATCCATGCAAGTGCTGACCGGCGGCGCGCAGGAATACCCCATGAAAGGCCTCTCCCGACGCCGCGCGCTCACATTCGGGCAACTCGTGTTCAAAGATAACTGCGTCGTCTGGAACAAACTCTATTCACGCGCCCTGATGGAGCGCGAAAAAGCCCGCTTCGACACCGAAATTCAAATCGGCGAAGACTTGCTGTTTAATTACAACTTGTTGCAAGCCGCGCGGGGCATCTTCTATAGCGGCAGCGGCTATTATTTCCATCAGGCCGACAACGAAACCTCCATCATCCGCGCCAGCACGCCCGCCAGCCGAATCGAAAATTATGAAAAACTGCTGGCCAAACTCTGCGCCAATCCCAGGGCGCTCACCAAGCCCTATTCCGCCGCGCCCCGCAAAGTGGCCCGGGACATTTTGCGCGAACACTACCGCAACCCCGACTGCCTGCTCAGCGAGGCCACTTGGGAGCGAATCAAGCAACTGGATCGCTTCCTCCCCGCAAAGACCCGCGCCCGCCATCTGCGCCAAACGGTGCATCGTGCCCTGCGCCCCGGCAAAGCATAAGTCGCTGTTTCACCCGGAGACACGTCGCCTCCAGAGTCAATTTGTGCTATGTTGGCAGATGAGGCGCCATGCGTAAGCGAACCATCATCAGCGGCATTCTTGTCGCCAGCATTCTGCTCACGGTCTGGGTGCTCTGGCGCCCCCTCCAATCGCATCGCCAGCCCACCCCGCCGCCACCTGAGCTGACGTGCCACCAAGCGGCTCAAGCCGCCGCCCCGGCCGTCCGCGAAATCCGCGCCAACCTCCGCAACAACACGCCCCCGCAAACGGTTGGACGAGAACCGGGAATTTATTTGCGCGCGGGCGCCATCCATCCGGCCTCCCCGGCGAATCAGAATCCGCCCACCACCGCTCACGCCCGTCCTTCCGCGCGCGGCTTCCCGTGGATGGTGCTCTTTGACGGCCCCATCCAACCAGAATGGCGGCAGGCGCTGGAAGAGGCCGGCGCAACCATCCGCGCCTATCTGCCGCGCCACGCGCTGTTATGCGAAGTCCCCACAGCCGCCGGGAATCCTTGGGCTCAGGTGCCGCACGTTCTCTGGTCCGGCGAGTACCTGCCCCAGTATAAAATGCAGCCGCTGCTCGCGGCCTTGGCCCGCCAACAGCCGGAATTGCCCGTGCCGGTAACGGTGCAAACATTCGCGCCCGACGACGCACAAACGCTCGCCCGCCAAATGACCGCCGCCGGAGCAACCGATGTGCGCGCGGTGCGCGCCCGGCGCTGGGGACTCATCCGTGGCGTGTTGCCAGCGGCCAACGCCTGGACGATGGCTCAACTGCCCGAAGTGCAATGGCTGGAATACCATGAGCCGCCCAAATTATTAAACGATTTTGCTCGCGGAGCCGACCGGCTCCATGTGGACGTCGTTCACGAGCAGCATGGGCTGGACGGCGCCGGCCAGATTGTCGCCATCGCCGACACCGGCCTGGATTCCGGCGACACCAACACGCTGCATCCCGATTTAGCCGGCCAGGTCTTGCAGGTCTTCGACACCGGCCGGAGCAACGATTGGAGCGACATCTTTTATCACGGCACCCACGTCGCCGGCTCGTTGCTCGGCACCGGCGCGGCATCCGGCGGGCAATACCGCGGCATGGCTCCCGGCGCAAAACTCGTCATGCAATCGGTTATGACCGCCAGCGAAAGCCTGAACTTTCCAGATGACCTCTACGGATTATACGTGCCCGCCTACAATGCCGACGCCCGAATCCATTCCGATAGCTGGGGCAGCGCGATCAATGGCGAATATGACAGCGACGCCATGACAACCGATGAGTTCATCTGGGATTACCCCGATATGCTGGTCGTCTATGCCGCCGGCAATGAAGGCGCCGACTACAATCGCGACGGCGTTGTGGATTGGGGCAACTTGCATTCACCCGCTTCCGCAAAAAATGTCCTGACGATTGGCGCGGCGGAAAGCGGACGCCCCGCCGGCTCCGGGGGCAGAAGCGGCCAAACCTACGGTTCAGTCTGGGCCGCTGATTTTCGCAAGCCTCCCATCTCCACGGATTTGATTTCCAGCAGCCCGGATGGCGGCCCGCAAGGAATCGTCGGATTTTCATCGCGCGGGCCGACGCTGGATGGCCGCAACAAGCCCGATGTGGTCGCGCCGGGCAGTGACGTCATCTCGGTGCGCTCGCGCGCCTCGGAGGACACCGGGTGGGGCGTGTTGGCCGCCAACACCAATTACTGTTTCATGGGCGGCACCAGCATGGCCACTCCCTTGGCCTCGGGCGCGGCGACCCTTGTGCGGCAGTACTGCACCGATGTCCTCGGCATGCCCGCGCCTTCCGCCGCCCTGCTCAAAGCCGTTTTGACCGGCGGCGCGCGCAGCCTCACACCCGGCCAATACGGCGCCAATGAATTCCGCGAAATTCCGCCCCTGCCCCGCCCCAATCCCGTCGAGGGATACGGCCAAATAGACCTCGCCAACACCCTCTTTCCCGGCAGCCCCATCCAAGCCGTTTTAGTGGACGACTCCCGCCCGCTGCACACGGGTCAAACCAATCAGTTCGATTTCTTCGTCGCTGAATCCGCTGCCTTGACGGTCACCATGGCCTATAGCGATTTCCCCGCCGCGCTGGCCTCCGCCAAAGACTTGGTGAATGACCTCGATTTGAAGCTCCTCGCCCCTAATCAAACACCCTATTATCCCGGCGGACGAGCCGGGCCGGACGATTTCAACAACGTGGAAACCATTGATATAGAGACAGCCGCGACCGGACGCTGGACACTGGTTGTCTCCGCCCCAAATGTTCCGGCAGACCCCCAGCCATATGCCCTTTATTTGCGCGGCGCGGTTCGCATGCCGGTCTTCATCCAGCACGAGCCTTTGCCCAACACCTGGGACACCAACACAGCGTATGAGGTGGTCGCCCAGCTCTCCTCCGCACTGGACATGGACCCGGAAAGCGTCGTGCTTCACTGGAATCTGACGGGCAATCCCGAAGGGTTCACCGACGTTCCCATGACCGCCACCAATGGCGTTGATTTCATCGCCCATATTCCCGCCCAAGACCTGAATACAACCATTTATTATTATCTTTCCGCCGGTCATCCCGACCTCTTGGCCACCCATCCGACGGAAGCTCCGGCCCAATTGCATTCCTTCCGCGTCGTGCCGCCTCGCACCCTCACCATATCCGGCTCCCCCTCCAATTTATTGGCCTCGGAGCCCGCATACGGCGTTCACATCTTGCCATCCGACAGCGCCGTTCATGCGCAGGCGCAGTATTCGCACATGGGAACCAATGGACAACGCACCGCCTGTGTCGGCTGGATAGGCGCCGGCTCCGTGCCGCCCGGCGGCGAACAAGATTTCTGCGACTTCATCCTCACCGAAGATTCATCCATCACTTGGCTGTGGCAGGAACAAGTCGCCCTGACCCAAACCTCCTCCCCCGCCGGGGCGCTGAATGCCGTCACCTGGCATGAAAAAAACTCCACGGCCACTTCTTGGATGGCTCCGGAAAGCCACCGTTTCAACGGCGTTGCGCTGACGTTTGCCGGCTGGCAGGTGGATGGCAGCCGCTGGCCGGCAAGCCCCGCGCCTTCACGCCACCAAATATCCGGCATCCCCATGCCGACCGCGCGAACCGCCGTTGCCACATTCGTAGCCACGGATCGAGACGATGACGCCAACCACCTGCCCGACTGGTTCGAGCTTCGCTATTTCGGCAGCCTCGGCCAGAATCGCTACGCGGACCCGGATGGCGACGGCTTTGAAAACGAGCTGGAAGCCAGCGATCACACCGACCCGCTCGACCCGCTCTCCACCCCCGCGCCGCCGGTCATTCAGCATGTTCCCTTGCCAGCCAACATGACATCGCCCGCGCCGTGGCAGGTGGCGGCCACCATCACGGATAATGATCGGGTCGCCTCCGCCACGCTCTCCTGGCAACGCAATGGCGGCATGCTGCGCTCCATCGCCATGTCCAACGCCGCGCCCAATTATTACACCGCCAGCATCCCCTCCCCCGTGCGCGACGGCGATCAGGTGGTGTATTCCCTCTCCGCCGTGGACACCGCTGGCTTTTCAGCCCAAGCCGGCGCCTGGACGGTGTCCGTGGCCTATGCCCGCATGGGCGAGTTGCCCGCCTCCCTCCTGGTGACCGCGCCCGCCAACACTCAAACCAATTGGGTTCTGGAATGCCAGAACAACGGCAGTCAACCCTTGGACATCCATCTGGCCATCGGCCCCGTCGGCTTCTGGGACGACGCCGAATCCGGCACCAACGGCTGGACCCGCCCTGACGGCTACCCCGATTGGCACCTGACCCAAACCGACGCCCATTCGCCAAGCCACTCCTGGTACTGCGGTCAGGAGCCCACCCTCCTCTACCGCAATTCCATTCACGCCTCGCTCGTCAGCCCGCCCATTCAAGTCGGAGCGCTCGCCCCCCGGCTCGATTTCATGCACTGGGCACGCTTTGAAATAGACCAAGACGAAATCACCGATGGCGTCCACTATTGGGACTCCGGCGTTCTCGAAATCACGGACAACGGCGGGCTCACGTGGCAGGCGCTTCCCCCCGAAGGCGGATTCCCCGGCCTGATTACCTCCAATTCTGCCTCGCCCTTTGCGCCGGAAACCCCTTGTCTGGCCAGCACCTCCGGCTGGGAACCCGTCAGCGCCGATTTAAGCGCCTACAGCAACCGCGTCGTCCAACTTCGCTTCCGCTTCGGCTCCGATATGTATGTCAACGACGAAGGCTGGCGCGTGGACGACATCGAAGTCTCGCCGCGAACCCAATTCGGCGGCTGGCTGACGTTCAGCGAAACCAATTTCATCGTCGCCGCCGCCACCAGCCACGCATTTGTCCTCCAATTCAACACCTGCGCCTTGCCGCCGATGGCAACCGATTCCCTCGCGCTGCAAATCTTCCATAACGACCCGGAAAAGTTATCGCCCTTGGTGATTCCGCTGACCCTGCAAAACACCACCCGCCGCATTCGCATCGAAACGTCCGGTCAAGGCGCCGCAACCCCCGATGGCGAAATCCTGCTGCCGGAAGATGCTCCTTTCGCCGTCGAATTAACCGCCGCCGATGAATGGTTCATCGCGGATATACGCACCAACAACACACCCATCCCGTTGCCCGACATCATCTCCACGCAAACCTTGGAATGGACCGCCCTGGAAGACAATCTGGCTATCCAGGCCATCTTCGCCCCGCGACTGCCCGACGAAGCCGTGCCGTCGCAATGGCTGGAAAATTTTGGCCTCACCAACCGCAACTGGATGGCGGAAGCCAGTCTGGATCAGGATAAGGACGGCCTGCTCACCTGGCAGGAATATGAACTGGGCAGCAGCCCCGTGAACGCGGAAGACGCCCCGTTGCGCGTTCAGTTGCTCCCCCCCAACGCCCCGCAAACGAACTGGCATCTCACGTGGCACGCATTCACGAATGCCGCCGCCACCTATTCCATTTTAAGCACACCCGACATGCTGACGGACTTTTCCGCCTTCACCAACGTGCCCGCCGCCCCCCCGTCATGACCTCCCCGCCCCTCCCGCCCGACCACTTCTTCTTCGG